>BQJQ01000017.1 GCA_021604785.1 Phycisphaeraceae bacterium | reverse complement strand
GCCCCCTGCCGCGGTGAGCTGCCAGGTCACCCCGCTGCTGATCCAGTGGGGCGAGGATCCGGGCTCGCTGTTCTGGGACAACGTCGTCTTCGAAGAAGTCGTCGACGATGCCTGCTTCTGCGACTGCGACGGCAACGACGTGCTCAACGTCGATGACATCGACTGCTTTGTCGCCGGCTTCCTCGGTGGTGATCTCGAGACCGCCGACTGCGACGACAACGGCTCGCTCAACGTCGACGACATCGATTGCTACGTTGCCTGCTTCCTCGCCGCGTGCGGGTAACCCGCGACGCGAGCACCCTTCGGAATTGGTGAAGAGGGGCGGGGCTATTGGCCTCGCCCCTTTTTCGTTCGCCGATGTGGTGGAATCGTCCGCGCCGCGTGGCAGCGTGGGGCTCAGCCCTTGACCGCGCCCGACGTCAGGCCCTGGATGAACTCCCGTTGGAGCAGCAGGAACAGCCCGGCGACGGGCAGGATCGACACGAGCGTTCCCGCCATCAGCAGGCCGTAGTCCTGGCGGTAGAGCCCGCGCATCTGCGCCACCGCGACCGACAGCGGGTACCGCTCGGCTGTCTGCAGCACCACCTGCGGCCCGATGAAGTTGTTCCACACCATCAGGAACGTCAGCAGCATGAACGCCCCGATCATCGGCCGCACCAGCGGCAGCACGATCGAGACGAAGATGCCCACCTCGCTCGCCCCGTCGATCCGGGCGGCCTCGATCAGCGATTCGGGCACGCTCTGGCGTGTCGCCTGGCGGAACAGGAAGATCCCGAACGCCGGCGCGATCGCCGGCAGGATCAGCCCCGTGAACGTGTCGAGCAGGTGCAGGTTGAACAGCAATTGATACGACGGTGCCAGCAGCAGCGGCGGCGGGATGATGATCGCACCGAGCACCAGCAGCGTCATCGCATTGCGCCCGAAGAACCGGAACCGCGCCAACGCGTACCCGCCCGCGGCAGCGCACAGCGTCGCCAGCACCGCCGTCATCGAACTCAGGAAGATCGAGTTGAGCATCGCCCGCCCCAGCCCCACGTCGCGGAACAGGCTCACGAAGTTCATCCACGTCAGACGCGTCAGGTCGATCGCCCCCGAGTCGTCCCGCGGCAAGAACAGCGACCCCGAGAAATCCTCGGGCGTCTTGAACGCCGCCAGCACCAGCCAGACGAACGGGATCAGCGTCACGATCGCCAGCGGCACCAGCGCCAGGTGCGTTGCGACTCCGAACACCCGCTGCGTCTTGCGGTCGTGCATCAGCGCTCCTCCCGCCGCATGATGAAGACCTGCCCCAGTGCCAGCGCCACGAGCATGAGCGCCAGCACCCACCCGATCGCGCTGGCATACCCCAGGTCGCCCGCCTCGAACCCGCTCTGGTAGAGGTACATCACGATGGTCAGCCCGCGGTTCTGCGGCCCGGCGGTCTGGTCCAGCAGGATGTACGGCAACTCGAAGAGCTGCAGACTCCCGATCAGGCTCAGCAGCACCACGAACGACGCGACCGGGCGGATCGACGGGACAGTTACCGCGAAGAACCGCGTCACCGGGCCGGCCCCGTCCACGGCGCACGCCTCAACGAGCGACTTGTCGATGCTCTGCAGCGCCGCGAGGAAGTAGACCATGTTGTACCCGATGTACATCCACAGGCTGACGAGGATGAGCGCGGGCATGACGAACGATTGCAGCCACGGGAAGTCGAGCCACGTCACGCCGTCGAGCACCGCCATCCACGGGAACGCGGTCTCGGGGTCGAGCCACCCGTCGAGCGCCCACTGCAGCGCCTGGTTGAGCAGCCCGGCGCGTTTCTCGAAGACCAACGCCGCGAGCATCGCGACGAAGACCAGCCCCATCAGCTGCGGGCTGAAGAAGATGAGCCGGTAGAACCACCGACCGCGCAGTGACGGCTGGTTCAGCAGCATCGCCAGCCCCAGCGCCAGCGGCAGCTGGATCAGCAGCGACCCGAGCGTGTAGATGATCGTGTTGCCCAGCGCCTTGTGGAACAGCGGGTCCGTCGCGAGCCCGATGAAGTTGTCCAGCCCGACGAACCGCGCGTGGTCCGGCCCGTGCGTCTGCTGCACCGCCAGCACGCCCGAGAGCACCAGCGGGTAGAGCGTGAAGACCGCGAACACGACCAGGAACGGCGCGAGGAAAAGGTACGCCGCCTTGTTCGCGTTGGTCGGGGCGCGGGCCACTACTCGTCCTCCCCGATGAAGACGTTGCGGGCCATCTGCCGCTCGATCGACGCCTGCGCGTCCGCGAGCGCCTCGCGGGCCAGCGGCAGGATCTCCTCGGGCGTGCTCATCCCCGCCGCCCGGGCCCGCTCGCCCGTGATCACCGCCGCGTCCTGCAGCCGCAGCTGCGCCGAGCGGTAATACGGCGACGCCGGGCGAGGCGGCACGTTGGGCGCCTCGCCGATGTACGCCCGGCCCACCGCCTGCCCGCTGAAGAACGCGCTGGGCTCGTCGTACATCGGGTCGTCCCACAGCTCGGTCACGGGCGAGATGATCCCGTTGGACTCGTACAGCTCGCGGGCGACGTCACGCGAGAGGTAAAGCTCGCGGATCAGCTCCCACGCGACGTCGGGCTGGTCGGTCGTCTTGGGGATGCCCATCATCGACCCGCCGCGCACGCTGGTCCGCCGACCGCCCGGCTCGAACGCGGGCAGCGGCATCAGCTTCACGGTCCCCTCGAGCTGGGGCATCTGCCGCATCCAGATGCCGCACATCCAGTCGGGCATCAGGTACCCGATCGCGTACCCCTCGATCGTCTGCATGTGCCCCGCGTTCGACCACTCGTTGATCTCCGTGCAGAACCGGTCGTCGCCCATGCACCAGCTGAGCACCTCGGCCAGAATCTCGGCGTTCCGCTCGGACCCGAGCGTGCACACGCCGTCCATGTCGAACATCGAGCCCCCGCCCTGCAGCAGCAGCACCTCGAGGTTCTCCAGGTGGTTCTCCCAGAAGCTCAGCAGGTACCGGTCCGGGCGCCCGTCCCCGTCAGTGTCGGCCATCAGCGGCCGCAGCACACGCTGGAAGTCGTCCCACGTCTCGATCTCCGACATGTCGATGCCCGCCGCCTCGACGATGTCCGACCGGTACCCCAGCAGCACCGGGTGCACGTCGTGGGGCAAGCCGAAGACCCTGCCGCGGGACATCCAGGGCGTGAAGCTCGGCGCGTTGATCCGCCCCATCAGGCCCTCGGCCTCGATCCGCTCGGTCAGGTCCGTGAACCCGACCGATTCGACCGGCCCGGCGAACATCGGCCCGACCATCTGCCGCTCGCACTCGATCAGGTCCGCCGTCTCGATCCCCGAGAAGAACCCGCCCATGACGCGCCGCGCCAGCGCCGGGATCCCGAACACGCGGACGTTCACCTCCGTGCCCGTCTCGGCGGTCCACTCGTCAGCGACCGGCTCGTACATCTGCCCGTGCTCGAACGCGAAGATCCAGACCTCGAGCCCCGGCTCGTCGCGCACCGGCATCGCGAGCACGGCGATCCCGCTCCCGATCGCCAGCAGCGCAATGACCCACGCGCCCGGGGAGAGGGCCGCGGTCCACAACGCCCCGATGCGTTCGTGTCGTGTGGTCATAAGAAGAAAAAAGGACCGGCCGGCGGTCCGAGGGAGCGTGAGGGGGAGCCGCCGGCCGATCGAGGGTTCCGTGTTGGCACCGGCGCGTCAGCGCCGGCGAGCGACGCGACCGGGCGGCCGGCCGCGGGTGTCGGTGTCAGACTTCTCGCACGACCTCGCGCCCGTTCTTCAGCCGGACGGCCGCGAGCGGGGCCAGCCCCGTGCTGTCGTGCACACTAAACGTCGTCGAATGCATCTCGCGGCACACCTTGTGCGCGTCCCCGCTGAGCACGCGCGTCAGCCACCGCGACGCCTCGATGCCCAGCTGGTGCGCGTCCTGGCAGACCGCCGTGAACGTCGGGAACGTGCGGAACCGCACGTCCGAGTCGTCGAACCCGACGATCGACAGCTCCCGCGGCACATGGATGCCCAATTGCAGGCACCGGTGCAGGGCGCCGACGGTCGACATCGGGTCCGTGAAGTAGATCGCGGTCGGCGGTTCGGGCATCTCAAGCAACCGGTTGAGCATCATCTGCCCGCCCTCGGGGCTCGCCAGCGCGCGGACGGTGTACGCCTCGGGGCGGTCCAGCCCGTGCTTGTCCATCGCCGCGACGTACCCGGCTTCGCGGTCCGCGTGGTCCGAGTCCTGGTCCACGTGCACGCCCACCGCGATCCGCTTGTGCCCGAGCTGGATCAGGTGCTCGACCGCGTGCTCGCTGGTCGTCCGCGATTCGCACGCGATGAAGTTCACCCGCGGGTCGGGCGACCGGTCCGCGATCAGCAGGCACGGGAACCCCTCGCCCGAGATCTCTTCAGCGATCGTCGGCTTCGCCTCGAGCGCCCGCAGGATCGCCCCGCGGATCCCCTTGCGGTGGAAGAACTGCGTGTACGTCTCGCCCTCGGTCTTGTCGCGGTGCAGGTTCAGGAACGTCACGTCGAACCGGCGCTCGTTCGTCCCCTGCAGCAAGCCCTGGAGCATCGCCGACTCGAAGTCGCCGAAGTCCGGCCGGACCGGGTCGTCCGGGTAGACCAGCCCGATGACGTTGGTCGGGCGCCGCCCGACCGAGGGCACGTACCCCGAGCGGTTGGCCGCCTGGAGCACCTTCTTGCGTGTGGCTTCGGAGACATCTGGGTGGTTGTTCAGCGCCCGCGACACCGTCGCGACCGACACGCCCACCTCACTCGCGATCTTCCTGACCGACGCCATACCGCCCCCTCACTCCGACCAACTCAGACTCAGTCGTCGCCGTATTCCTGACGCTCGACGCGCTGGTCGTTCACCGACCACAGGACCTCGTACGTGCTGCGGAAGTTCCCGCTCTCGTCCTCCGCGAACAACTGGTCCGCCCGGAACTGCGACACGTGCCCGTCCAGGAACGCGAAGTTCGCGCCGCCCTCGATCTCGAGCGGGCTGTCCCCGTTCGAGTTGTGGCGATAGTACGGGATAAAGCTCTTGGGCATGCCTTCTTCGGAGCCAGCGCTCTCGGCGCTCTCGTCGAACCAGGTTGTTCTCGCTCCCGAGGTGTACCCGGGCGGCGCGGAGTCCACGCCATCCCCGCCGCCGAACCGCTCGCCCGGCAGCCCGCGGAACCCGACCGAAGCAGCGCTGAACCACTTGGGCTCCCGCCCCTGTGACTCCGCATACTCCCGGTCGCCCGGCCAGAACCCCCAGGCCTCGGCCACCAGCATCAGGTTCGTGGCCCGGTCCGCGTACGCCTTGAAAGCACGCCCCTTCTGGTACGACTCGGCACCGTCGTAGTCGCCCGGGGCGAAGTACTTCGGGATCCCGTTGATGAACGTGTGCGTACCCCCAACTTCGCCCAGCGACGCCGCCCAGTAGTTCATGGTGTACGAACGCCCGCCCTCGGGGTGCGTCGGGCACGCCATGACCCCGCCGGCGACCGTCGGGTTCTTCGGGCGCCCCGAGGCGAACGGGTTTACCGGGTCCGGCTGGTTCGGATCGACATCCGTGTATTCGCTGTTCGGGAGGTACTGCCCGATCCGGTTCTCGTCGTACCAGACCAGATTCTCTTTGTTGTTGATCGCGTCGTAGGTGTACCGTCCGCCGATCACCGGCGGAAACCGGTCGTCCCAGTCATTCGAGTACATCAGCAGGGACGTTCCCACCTGCCGCAGATTCGTCTTGCACAGCACGTCCCGGGCCGTGTCCCGGGCCTTGCCCAGCGCCGGCAGCAGGATCCCGATCAGCAACGCGATGATCGCGATGACCACCAGCAGTTCGATCAACGTGAACGCGGTGCCCGTCGTGCGTGCGGTACCCGCGGCGCGGGTGGAGGCTTTGCGTGCCATAGTTCCCTCGTGTGTGCTCGGGGCTCGGCTGGGCCGCGTCCCGTCCCTCGGGCTGCTCTGGATCCCTCGTTCCGGAACAGTTACATTACTCTCGCATGATCCCCGTCCGCCGTCAAGCCCCTCGGACCGCATTTTCTCGCCGAATCACGGGTACTGTACCGGAACACCTTCCAGTCGCATCGGGTTTTCCGATCAAATTGCAAACAAAGCTCGCTTCTTCCCCCGGAGAACGACCATGAACCGCGCCGCGATCGCCACCGCCGCCTGCCTCGGAGCCCTCTCCGCCGCCTCCTGCCACGCCGGGCCACCCCGCGTCGAGGTCGTCCCGACCGACGCCGGGCATGAGCTGCTCGTCGCCGGCGAGCCCTACTTCATCAAAGGCGTGGGGGGGTCATCCCGCCTCGATGACCTCGCCGCCGCGGGCGCCAATTCCTTTCGCACCTGGGACGCCGAGGGCATCCGCCCCCAGCTCGACGCCGCCCACGAGCGCGGGCTCATGGTCACCGTCGGCATCTGGCTCGAGCACGAGCGCCACGGCATCGACTACGACGACCCCAAGACCCGCGACGACCAGCTCGCCCGCGTCCGCGGATTCGTCGAAGATCTCAAAGACCACCCCGCCGTCCTCCTCTGGGGGCTCGGCAACGAGGTGAACCTAGGCGCGACGGACATCGACAAGGCACTGCGCTCGATCGAGGAAGCCGCCGCGCTGACCAAGTCACTCGACCCGGACCACCCGACGATGACCGTGATCCCCGAGATCGGCGAAGACATGGCCGCCCGCATCGCGGCCGAATGCCCGAGCATCGACATCCTCGGCGTCAACTCCTACGCCGGGCTCGCGTCCCTCCCGCAACGCCTCACCGGGCAGGGGTACACCGGCCCCTACATCGTCTGCGAGTTCGGCCCCCCCGGGCACTGGGAGGTCGGCAAGACCGAGTGGGGCGAGCCCTTCGAGCCCACCAGCGCGCAGAAGGCCGAGACCTACGAGCGCAACTACCGCGGCGGCGTCCTCGCCGAGCACCCCGGCCGTTGCCTCGGTTCCTACGCCTTCCTCTGGGGGCACAAGCAAGAGACCACCGGCACCTGGTTCGGCATGTTCCTCCCCTCGGGCGAGGCGCTGCCCACCGTGGATGTCATGACCAAGCTCTGGTCAGGCGAATGGCCCGACAACCGCGCGCCGAGCGTGCGCAAGCTCGAGCTCTTGCCCGAGGGCTTGCGCATCGAGGCGGGCGCCCCGTTCAGGGCGTTCGTGGACGCCGACGACCCCGAAGGCGACGACCTCGACATCGCCTGGGAGATCCGGTACGAGTCCACCCAGCGCGCCATGGGCGGCGATCATGAGGACCGCCCCGACGCCATCGAGAACACCGTCCGTCGCACCGCCGGCAAGTCCGCGTTCGTCAGGGCCCCCAAAACACCTGGAAAATACCGTATTTACGTGGTCGTCCGCGACGGCAATGGGCACGCGGGCACCGCGAACCTCCCCTTCCTCGTCGAGCCCGCGACCAAGAAGGGCGGGTAACGCTCAGTCCCCCGCCGCGGGCGCGCTCGCGTCCACCGCGAGCTTGGGCGACCGGTCCGCGTTCCACAAGCCCCAGTGCTTCTCGACCTCGTCGGGGTGGTCGCCGCCCTTCCAGTTCTCGTCGAACGCCGAGAAGTAAAAGTAGGGCCGCTCCACTTCGTGCGCCCACGACGTGTACGCGCGGTAATACAGTTCCTGCTGCGTCTCGCCCGGCTCTCCCTTGATCAGCTCGGCCTGCTGCCCCTCGGTGTGAACCGTCGTCGCCCACCCGCCCTCGGCGTGCACGATCGGCAGCCCCGGGTGCCGACCCGCGACATCATCGATCTGCGCGCGCGTCCACGTCATCGCGTCGGCGAGCCGCTGCCCGTTCCACATCGCGTATACGTGCAGCCCCATGAAATCGACCTCGCCCGCCACGGCTTCGCTCTCGGGCTTGTTCCAGAAGTTGAAGTCGTCGCACGTCGTGACGGGGACATCCGTCGCGTCGCGCACAGCGCGGATGTACCCGATCAGGCGCTCGCGCGCGATCTTGTGCCCGGACCAATACACCTGCGTCTCGTTGCCGACGTTGATCGCCCAGACCGTGCCGGGGTGCGCCTTGGCCAGCGCGATGACGCCGGCGACCTGCTCCTCGTTCGCGTCGCGCCCGGGGTCGATCGCCTCGCCGCTCTCGGTCCCGATCCACGCGCCGAGCATGACCTTGAGCCCCAGCCCGTCCGCCTCGATCACGTCCAGCGCGCGTCCCGCCGCGTCCCCCGCGCCGTACATCCGGATCAGGTCGAAGCGCCCGTCGAGGATGTGCAGGTCCTCGCGGACCTGCTCGCGTGTCGGCTCGGGACCGGTGTCGGGGTGCTGCCCGTCGCGGTAGGGTCCGTAGCAGATGCCCCGCCCGCTCCAGTTCCCCTCGGGTGCGATTTCGAGGGGCCGCCGCTCGATGTTCGCATTGTGAACGGGTTCGTCGCATGCCCCACCCGCCGCCGCGAGCCCCAGAAGAAGAACAGCCGCGGGCATCCTGAAGCGTCTCACGTGCGAACCCCTTCCTGAAACTGTTACAATCGCCTTGGCACCCCGGGAACCTCTTGATCCCCCCCGTGCCGCCAATGTAGTGTAACGCTGTTACAGCCAACCCCGAGCTCCGAGGGAGCATCCCGATGCAGACCAAGACCATGGCAGCCGCCGCGCTGATGACGGCGATGCTCGCCGGCGCCGCCCCGGCCCAGCTCGATCTCGTCTGGAGCGACGAGTTCGACGGCCCGACCCTGGACCTCTCCAAGTGGGAGCCCATGATCGGCAACGGGTGCTCGTACGGCGTCTGCGACTGGGGCAACAACGAGTGGCAGTACTACACGGACCGCCCGGAGAACATCGCGTTCTCCGGCGGCGTGATGTCCATCATCGCCCGCAACGAATTCTTCGGCGGCAAGCAGTACACCTCCGCCCGCCTCCGCACGCTGAACAAAGGCGACTTCCTGTACGGGCGCATCGAGGCCCGCCTGCAGCTTCCCGACGCCGGCGGCGTCTGGCCCGCGTTCTGGATGCTTCCCACCGGCTCGCCCTACGGCGGGTGGGCCGCGTCGGGCGAGATCGACATCATGGAGTCCATCAACACCCCGAGTCAGGTTCATGGCACCCTCCACTACGGGAACGACTGGCCCAACAACGTCTCCACCGGCGGCAGCACCACCATGGGCGGCACCGACTTTGGCGCCGGCTTCCACGTCTATGCCATCGAGTGGGAAGCCGACGTGATCCGCTGGTACATCGACGACGTGCTCTTCAGCACCAAGACGTCGGCGCAGTGGTTCTCCAACGCGCCCGCCGCCAGCGGGAACCCGCGGGCCCCGTTCGACACGCCCTTCCACATCCTGCTCAACGTCGCCGTGGGCGGCAACTGGCCGGGCAACCCGACCCCGGGTGATTACCCCGTCCAGATGAACGTGGACTACGTCCGCGTCTACTCGTTTTCGCAGGCCCCCTTCACCGGGGACGACCAGCCGCACCCCGTCCCCGGGCTCATCGAGACCGAAGACTTCGACAAGGGGCTCGCCGGCGAGGCGTACTTCGACGCCGACGGCACGAACAACGGCGGGCAGTACCGCACCACCGGCGTGGACATCGAGGTCTGCGACGAAGGCGGCTTCAACATCGGCTGGGTCGAAGAGAACGAGTGGCTCGAGTACACCATCGACGTCGCCGAGACCGGCACCTACCGCATCGATACCCGCGTCGCCTCGCAGACCACCGGCGGCACGTACCGGTTCGAGATCGACGGCTCGCCCGTCTCGGGCGACATCTACGCCGCCCCGACCGGCGGGTGGCAGAATTGGGCCACGTCCCCGGCCGAGGTCGACCTGACCGCGGGCCAGCACGTGCTGCGGTGGGCGAACCGCTCGTCCGTGGGTGCGGGGTACAACCTGAACCACTTCGACTTCGTCCTGCTCGGTGACGACCCTTGCGTTGCCGACATCGACGGCAACGGGTCGCTCAACGTGGACGATGTCGACGCGTTTGTCGCCGCGTTTATTGGTGGCGACCTCTCGGTGGACCTCGACGGTAACGGCTCGCTGAACGTGGACGACGTGGACGCGTTCGTCTCCGCCTTTATCGCCGGGTGCCCCTGACCCGCACCCGGGTCCGAATCAGCTTTCTCCCCCGAGCGCCCCGGTCAGGGGCGTTTTTCATTGGGCGCCGCGCCCCCCTCGGCCCACCGGGCGTAAAACGACCGGACCGTGTCGAACACGAGTTTGCGTTGCCCGGTCTCGTCGATCAGGCCCTTGCGGTTGTACCAATCCTGCACGCCGTAGAGCGGGCGCCGGGGCGAGCGGAAGTCCTTGAGAATCCAGGGGCTGATCCCGTCGAGCAACGGGACCGACTCGGCCCACGCGAGCTGCGCTTCGTAGAACCGGACGCCGAACTCCTCGGTCCAGACCTCGGACGCGTCGCCGCGGAGCCCGCGCTTCACACCTGCGCCGGTCTCGGAGATCACGAACGGCTTGTCCCACGCGAGCGTGACCTCGACGCCCAGGATGTCCTCGGGCTGATCGTGGTACCACCCGACGTACTCGTTGATGCTCAGCACGTCGGCAACGGCGCCGAAGGGGTCGTCCACATGCAGGCGGGTGAGTGTGCCGTCCTCGTCGCGGATCTGGCGCGCAAACAGCGCCGCCGAGAGGAGGCGCGTGGGGTCGAGTTCCTTGGCATATGCCCCGAGTGCGCGCCGAAACTCGGTCCGCTCGGGCGCGTCGCCCGTCTCGTTGCCGACCGACCAGATGATGACGCTCGCGCGTGAACGGTCCCGCTCGACCATCTCGCGCAGGTGCCCCTTCGCCTGGTCGAGCGTCTCGGGGTTGGCGTAGTCGAGCGTCCAATAGACGGGCACCTCGGCCCACACGAGCAGCCCCATCTCGTCAGCCGCGCGCGCCATCGCCTCGTTGTGCGGGTAGTGGGCGAGGCGCACGAAATTGCACCCCAGGTCCTTGGCCCACCCGAGCAGGGTCGCCGCGTCCTTGGGCCCGCTGGCCCGCCCGGGGCGGTCGGGGGCCTCCTCGTGGATGCAGATGCCGCGGAGGAAGACCCGCTCACCATTGAGCAGGATGTCCCCACCGCGGGTCTCGATGGTGCGGAACCCGACGCGTTCACTCAGGGTGTCCGTGCCCGCGCGCAGCGTGACCTCGTAGAGCATCGGACGCTCCGGCGACCAGCGTTCGAGCGCATCGGGCACGCGGAAGGCGGCCTCGACGGTGCCGTCGGCGCCGGGCGTGAACGCGCCCGACAGGGCGAGCCCGGGGATCTCGACGCGCACGGGCACGCCGCGGTCGGGGCCGTCGATCCGCGCGCGCACGGCGATCCGCGTCGGGTCCAGCGGGTCGAGCCCCGCGTGCAGCGTCTTTACAAACGTCTCGGGGACCGTGATCAGGCGCACCGATCGGGTGATCCCGCCGTAGTTCCACCAGTCGTACATCATCCCGGGTACCGCGTCGGGGGCGCGTCGGTTGTCCACCGACACGACCACAGCGTTCTCCCCGGCGCGCAGGTGCTGGGTCACCTCGAACTCGAACGGCGTGAACCCGAGGTCGTGCCGCCCGAGGAACTGGCCGTTGATCCAGACCCGCGCGACGCGGTTGGCCCCGCCGAAGTGCAGGAACGCGCGCTCGCCGGCGGCGGGGGGCGCGTCGAACGTGCGCCGGTACCAGACCGCGCCCTCGTAATAGAAGAGGTCGTCGCGCTGCGAGTTCCAGTCGCCGGGCACGCTCAGCGTGTGTTGGTCCGAGAACTCGTGCTCGACGCGGTCCGCCGGGCCCGTGCGCACGCGCTCGGCGGCGAACTCCTCGGTAGGGCGGGACTGGTAGTCGATCCGCCCGTGATCGAAGGGATCGACGATGACCTGCCAGTCGCCGTCGAGCGAGCGTCCGGCTCGCGCGTCGGGTCGCGTCATCACGGGTGCTCCCAGGGCGGGGGTCGCCAGGGCGAAGGTGGCCGGAACAAGACGCAGGAATCGGCAGAAGTCGTGCATACAAGAGCGTAGTGGCGTGCTAATCTGATTGGAACAGTTACAGCCCACGCGAGTCTCTCACGCATGAACGAATCCCAAACCACGCCCCCGCACCAGCGGGCCCCGTCCGGGCGGTTCGTGGCCCGCGCCGGGCGCCGGCTCTACGAGATCCAGCACGTCGACGAGATGCCCCCGTTCCTGATGACGGTGGTTGGGGACTCGGACCTGTGGCTGTACCTGTCGAGCTCGGGCGCGCTGACAGCCGGCCGCGTCGAGCCCGAGCGGTGCCTGTTTCCGTACGAGACGGACGACCGCCTGCATGCCGCGGGCGGGCTGACGGGTCCGGTGACGCTGGTGCGGTTCGCCGACGGCTCGCTATGGCGCCCGCTCGACCCGCGCCCGCTGACGCCGGGGCGCACGCGCCGGCTGCTGCGCACGCCGATCGGGGATGCGGTGATCCTCGAGGAGACCGACGCGGCGTCCGGGCTGACGTTCCGGTCCGAGTGGTCGCTCTCGGACGCGCACGGCATCGTGCGCCGGTGCGAGCTTGAGCTGGATGAGGGCGCCGACGCGATCGAGATCGATCTGCTCGACGGTCTCGTGAACCTGATGCCCGCGAACGTCCCGCTGGGCACACAGCAGACGTCGAGCACGCTGGTCGATGCGTACAAGCGATCCGAGCTCGACGACGAAACGTCGCTCGCGATCTACGCGCTCGAAGCGGCTATCTCTGACCGACCCGAAGCGAGCGAGTCGCTGCGGGCGAACATTGTGTGGCGGGCCGGGCTCGAGGGGGCGACGGTCTGCCTGAGCGATCGGGCGGTGCGCGACTTCAAGCACGGCCGCACGCCCCGCAGCGAGCACCTGAACACCGGGCGACGCGGGGCCTACCTGTGCTGCGCGCGCGTGAGCCTGCAGCCCGGAACGAGCGAGCGGTGGGCGATCGCGGGTGATGTCTACCTGGATCACGCGGCGATCGTCTGGCGCCGGCGCTGGCTCGCGTCGCGCGTTGATCGGCTCGAAGCGATCGAGCGGGACCTGGCCGAGGGGCTCGAGCGGCTTGAGACGCTGCTGGACCAGGCGGACGGCGCACAGATGAGCGCGGACGCGTCGGTGTGCGCGGCCCACCGGTCGAACGTGCTCTTCAACGCGATGCGCGGCGGGGTGCCGCCCGAGGGATACTCGGTAGACGCTGCCGACTTCCGGCGGTTCCTGCACACGCGCCACCGCCCGATCGCGGGTCGGCACGACGGGTTCGTCGCCCGCCTGGGCGACCAGCTGAGCATCGAGGAACTGGTGAGCGCCGCCGAGGACACGGGCGACCCGCAGCTGGTGCGTCTGGCGATGGAGTACCTGCCGCTGACGTTCGGGCGGCGCCACGGGGACCCGAGCCGGCCGTGGAACCGGTTCCGCATCCGGATGCGTCACGCCGACGGGTCGCGGGCGCTGGGGTACGAGGGCAACTGGCGGGACATCTTCCAGAACTGGGAGGCGTTGTGCCGGAGCTACCCGGCGCTGCTGCCGGGGATCATCGCGAAGTTTGTGAACGCGTCGACTTTGGACGGGCACAACCCGTACCGGATCAGCGAGGGGGGCATCGACTGGGAGGTGCCCGACCCGGAGGACCCGTGGTCGAATATCGGGTACTGGGGCGACCACCAGCTGGTGTATCTGCTGCGCCTGATCGAGCAGCTGCGCGACACGGATCCGGAAACGCTGGAGCGGATGCTCGAATCACGGGTTTTCTCGTACGCGGACGTGCCCTACCGGATCCGACCGTTCGACGCGCTGGTGCGCGACCCGAGCGCGTCGATCCACTTCGACGCGGCGCACGACGCGCTGGTGCGCGCACGAAGCGAGGAGATCGGTTCCGACGGCAGGCTCGTGCTCGACGAAACGGGCGAGCCTCACCTGGTGACGCTGGTCGAGAAGCTGTTGGTGACGGCGCTCGCGAAGGTGTCCAACCTCGTCCCCGGCGGGGGGATCTGGATGAACACGCAGCGCCCCGAGTGGAACGACGCGAACAACGCGCTGGCCGGGCACGGGCTGTCGATGGTGACGCTCTACCAGCTGCGCCGGTTCGCGGACTTCGGGGTGGGCCTGCTCGCGGGCATCGAGGACGGCGAAACGCCCATTTCCGACGCTATCGGGGAGTGGTGCGACAGCGCGCTGGCGGCGTTGGTCCGGTGGCTCGAGGTCGTAGACGTGGACCCGGACCTGAGCGACGACGTGCGGTGGAACATCCTGCGGGATCTCGGGCGGGCCGCGGGGATCACACGCCAGCGGCTGGCCGAGCGCGGGCTCGGGGGCGCGGGGGCGTATCCCACGCGCGCCATCACGGACATGCTCCGGCTGACGCGCCACGCGTGCGACCACGCGATCCAGCGGGCCAGGCGGCCGGACGGGCTGTACGAGTCGTACAACGTTGTGCACCTGGACGAGCGGCGGGGCAAGGCGGGCGTTGAGCGCCTGCACGCGATGCTCGAGGGGCAGGTCGCGGTGCTGTCGGCGGGGGTGCTCGGGGCGAAGGAATCGCTCGACGTGCTCGAGGCGCTGTTCGCGAGCGATCTGTACCGGGCCGATCAGCGGACGTTCATCCTCGCGCCGCGGGTGGACCGACCGGCCTTCCTCGATCGGAACATCATCCCGCCCGACGCGGTGAAGGCGAGCGGGCTGCTCGGGCGGATCCTGCGCGAGCGTGAGCGCCGGATCGCGGTGCTCGACGAGGACGGCAACGCGCGGTTCCACCCGGACCTTGTCACGCGTGCCGAGCTTGATGCGAGGTTGGCGATGCTGGGCGAGGACCCGGCGTGGGCCGAGCTGGTCCGCGATGATGCCAAGGGCGTCCGCGAGGCGTACGAGCGGGCGTTCGGGCACGCGCGGTTCACCGGGCGATCGGGGACGATGCACAAGTACGAGGGCATCGGGTCGGTCTACTGGCACATGGTTTCCAAGCTGCTGCTGGCGGCCCAGGACTGCGTGATCGAGGCGATGGACCGCGGCGAGGACCCGGAGCTGATCGAGCGGCTGGTCGCGGCGTACCGGCGCGTGCGCACGGGGCTGGGGATGCACAAGTCGCCGGGCGAGTTTGGGGCGGTGCCGCACGAGCCGTACTCGCATACGCCCTGGCGCGGCGGGGCCCAGCAGCCGGGCATGACGGGGCAGGTGAAAGAGGGCGTGCTCTACCGCATGGGCGAGCTGGGCGTGCGGCTGCGCGACGGCGAGCTGCGGTTTGACCCGGTGCTGCTCGACGGAGCCGAACTGCTGACCGAGGCGTCCGCGTGGCGCGTGCGGGGTGTGCTGGACCAGACGATCGAGCTGCCCGCGGGCTCGCTCGGGTTCACGGTCTGCGCGACGCCGGTGGTTTTGTCGGCGGGCGAGCGGGCCCGGACGGGCGTCGTCCTCGACGACGGCACGTCGATCGAGCTCGACGCGTTCTCGCTGGGGTCGGAGTGGACGGCGGAGATCCTCGGACGCACCGGACGCATCGCCCGGATCGAGATCGAGGCCCCGAGCCTGGACGCGACGCACGCGGCCTCCCGGTCGCTCACCAGTTGACAAAAGCTTCGCGAAAACGCTGAAGGAGGGGCGATCCCGGGTCTCTGGGGTCGGCCTTGGGGTGCTCGCTCGGGCGGTGCCGGCGAAACGGGGCGTGCCGTGATCCGAACCGGTGGGGTCGCTGCGTGTGTCGGGGGCCGGATTGCCCCTCGCGGTGGCGTCGGGTGCCCGCGGTGCCCGATCCTAGAGTTGGCCCGGCCGCCCCCGGCGTCCGTGATCCGAGCACCCACCCTCCAAGGCGAGCATGCCCCAACGGACATTCACATCCGACTTCAAGCGTTTCTTTGGCCGCGGGTTGGCAATCCTGCTGCCCTCGATCGTGACGCTCTGGCTGCTGTGGCAGGCGTTCGCGTTCGTCTTTACGAACGTCGCGCTGCCCATCAACCGGGTGATCCGCCTGACGGTAATCGAGGTGGTCGAGTTCGTGCCCGAGCCGCAGCGGCCCGGGTGGTACGACGTCACGGCCGAGCAGGTCACGGCGCGGGCGGCGTTGCGCGCCGGGCAGTCGCAGCCCGTGCTCGAGCCCGCCGAGATCGAGCACCGGCTGCGGCGCGAGCAGTTCAAGACCTTCTGGGAGGGGCACTGGTACCTCGAGGGCGCCGGGCTGTTCATCGCGATCCTGCTGATTTACCTCGCGGGGCTGCTGCTCTCGAACTTCGTCGGGCGGCAGGTCTACACGCGTGTCGAGAAGCTCATCGCCCGCATCCCCGGGTTCAAGCAGGTCTACCCGCACGTCAAGCAGCTGGTGGACCTGATCCTGGGCGACAAGAAGATGGCGTTCTCGGAGGTGGTGCTCGTCGAGTACCCATCCAAGGACATCTGGACGATCGGGTTCCTGACGGGCGAGTCGATCCGGTCGATCGACGACTCGGCGGGCGAGCGGGTCCAGAGCGTCTTCATCCCGACGAGCCCGACGCCGTTCACGGGGTTCACGATCAACGTGCCCAAGACGAAGATCCGCCAGCTGGATATGTCGGTCGAGGAGGCGCTGCGGTTCGTGATTACGGCGGGCGTGCTGACGCCCGGGGCGGCATCGCCGGCGCACCTGCCGCGGACGGAGGGCGGAGCACCCGGGCCCCTGCCCGAGGGCGGCCCGTCTGAGGGGTCCGAAACCGATTCGGGGCCCGACTCCGGGCCCGGGCGTGAGAACCGGCGGGAAACCGCTTAGACTGCCCTGTCCGGACATGTCCGGGGCGACCGGCATGGATTCCGGGCGTAACCGACGGGAGGCTGTATGCGCATCGAAGTCGTGGGGCGGAATATCGACGTGACGGACCCGATCCGCGAGTACGCGGAGAAGCGTTGCGAGAAGCTCGAGCGGTACCTGGACATGGTCCAGCAAATCACGTACACGATCGAGAAGGAGAGCGCCGCGAAGGAGGTCTTCAAGGCCGAGCTTGTGGTGGATGTGGAGCACCACGCGAACTTCGTGTCGCACGACACGGGGCACGACATGTACGCGTTGCTCGACTCGGTGACGGACAAGGCCGCGCGTCAGCTCACGGACTTCAAAGAGCGGCTCAAGCTCAACAAACGGTGAGCCCGGAGGACCCGATCGCATGAATCTCAGAGAAATCGTGGTCGAACAGGCGATCGTCCCCAGGCTGCACGCGGTGGATCGCGACGGCGTGATCAACGAACTGGTCAGCGCGCTGATCAGCGCTGGCGTGGCCGAGGAATCGGCCAAGGAGGCCCTGGTCAAGCGGTTCCTCGACCGCGAGTCGAAAGGCTCGACGGGGTTCGGCAAGGGCGTCGCGGTGCCGCACGTGAAGCACGGGTCGATCCCGAAGATGTCGGCCGCGATCGGGCTCAGCGCCGAGGGTGTGGACTTCAACGCGTACGACCGCCAGCCGGTCTACACGGTGTTCCTGCTGCTCAGCCCGGACGACAAGCCCGAGGAGCACCTGCAGGCGATGGAGGTGATCTTCAAGAACCTGTCGAAGGACACGTTCCGGCGTTTCTTGCGCCAGTCGGACACGGTCGAGGCGGTCGCCGAGCTGCTGACCGACGCGGACGAGCATCGCATCGGCGGGTGAGAGACCCCGCGCCGCAAGCCACCCAACGGGAGACGCGCGTGCCCGATCGCCACGCGGTCAAGCTGACGATCCGCAACAAGCTGGGGCTGCACGCGCGCCCGGCGACGGCGTTCGCCGACGTCGCCAACGCTCATGCGTCCGCCGTCACGGTGCGCAAGGGCGACGAGACCTTCGACGGCAAGTCGATCATGGAACTCATGATGCTCGCGGCGACCAAGGGCACCGAGATCGATGTCGAGGCGGTCGGTGAGGACGCGAAGGCGTGCCTGGAGGCGCTGCAGGCGCTGGTCGAGCGTGGGTTCGACGAGGAATGACGCCGGGGTCTACGAAGCCGGGCCGGCCACGGGGCGACGCCGTACGACCGTGACCTCGGGCAGGTCGGTCGTCTTGGGCACGCGGGCGGCGACGGTGTCGTCGCACCGTGTGATTTTGGCGCCGACCTCGGCGAGCCGCGTCTCGAGGTGCTCATACCCGCGGTCGAGGTGGTAGACGCGGTTGATGACCGTCTGACCCTTCGCGGCGAGCCCCGCGAGGACGAGCCCGGCGCTGGCGCGGAGGTCTGACGCCATGACGGGGGCGCCGGTCAGCCCGCGCACGCCGCTGACCACGACCGTCGCGCCCTGGCGGTGCAGGCTCGCGCCCATGCGGCTCAGCTCGGCGACGTGCATGAACCGCTCGGGGAAGATCTTCTCGGTGACGACCGAGTTGCCGTCCGCCAGGCACAAGAGCGCCATGAACTGTGCTTGCAGGTCCGTCGGGAATCCCGGGTGCGGCTGCGTGGTCAGCTCTGCCGGCATCAGCTTGTCGCCCGCCTCGACGGTGCACGTCGCGCGGAGCGGGTCGGCGCCCGGTTCCTCGCGGATGATGACGCCTGAATCACGCAGCAGCTCGGTCGCAGCCATCATGCAGTCGAGCGGGCAGTTCTTAAGGCGGAGGCTTCCGCCCGTGATCGCCGCGGCGACCATGAACGTGCCCGCCTCGATCCGGTCGGCGATCACGCGGTGGTCCGTCCCGCCCAATTCGTTCACGCCCTCGATGGTGATGCGCGGAGAGCCGGCGCCGGCGATGCGCGCGCCCATCGCGGTGAGCAGGTCCGCCAGGTCCACGATCTCGGGCTCGCACGCGGCGGACTCGATGATCGTCGTCCCCTCGGCGAGCGTCGCGGCGCTCATGACGTTGGCCGTGCCCAGGACGGTCGAGCCGAACGACCCGCCCAGGAAGACCCGCGCCCCGCGGAGTCGCCCGCCGGGCGCGGTCGCGACGATGTCGCCCTGGTCGAGGTCGATCTGGGCGCCCAAGGCGCGCATGCCCTTGAGGTGGAGGTTGACGGGTCGGTCGCCGATCGCGCACCCGCCGGGGAGCGAGACGCGGGCGCTGCCGCGCCGCGCAAGCATCGGCCCGAGCGTGCAGATGCCCGCCCGCATGGTCCGCATGATGTCGTAGGTGGCGTGGCTCTTGCCCTCGTCGGCCGAGCGGAGTGTGACGGTCCGCGTGTCGGCGTCGCGGTCGAGGTCCACGCCCAAGGTCGCGAGCAGGCGGTACATGCTCCCGATGTCGCTCAGCTCGGGCACGTCGCGGAGGGTGACGGGCGTGTCCGTCAGCAGGCACGCGGCCAGCTGGGGCAGCGCCGCGTTCTTCGACCCGTTCACCCGCAGCGTCCCCGCGAGCCGGGCACCGCCCTCGATCCGAAACACGTCCATGCGTTGCCCTCCGTGGGGCGGATCGTACCGCCCCCGGGCCCGCCGATCGCACGACCCGGGCAAGGCCCGCGATCCGCACGCCCGGCACGCCCTTCCTGACCCGTCCACGCCCAACCCGGGCGAGATCCGTCCGCCTGGATCGGTGGCACCCGTCATCGGGGGATCGGATGTTCGGGTCCGGTCAGAGGGACGACCGCAGGGACACACCGAGAGGGGTTACACATGGCACAGCAGAACGGATCGACGGCCGGCGCGCCCGCAGCGGACGCCCACGGGTCACGCCTTATCAACGCGTTGTTCATCGCGGCGGTGATCGCCGGGGCGGGGGCGATCGCGTTCACGCTCGTCAACGCCGCGGGGATGTAGGCGCCAGATCCGCGCCGTCTTCACCCCCGATAACGCCCCGGGTGCGAGGCGCCCGTGAATCTTGCGTTTCTCACAGCCGATGCACACAACGCCGAACCACGCGACCAAACCGGAGCCAGCGATGAGCACGAACCACGACGCCGAGAAGAACAACGCCCTGCTTGCGCCTGGCGCGATCCCGCAGAACGACAACGCGGTGCTGCACCGGACGAGCCCGCTGGCGTTGGCCGCGGTGCTGGCGGCGGGCGGCATGTTCATCGGCGCGTCGTACCTGTTTCAGCCGCAGGGCGCCAGCGCGGGGATGAGCGAGGAGGAGTCTGGGTCCGATGCGTTCGCGCATCTGCCCGAGAAGCGAGCACTCCAGGCGATCATCCGAGATTTCCGCGGTGCCGATGAGGCGAACGGGCACGCGGACTTCCAGTCATTCTCGGGTGACACGACGGTCGGGCTGGTCGAACCGATGCTTGACGCGGATGGGCGCCCGGTCGCGGCGGACCTCCGCGGGCAGAAGATCGTGACCAACTACACGGACGCCGACGGTCGCCCCATCAACCCGGCGCTCTACGACGCAACGTTCGGCGACACGATCGGCGTGCTTGAGACGGGGCCGAGCTCGAACGGCCTGACTTCTGCCGTCTCGTTCTCGCAGTGGTACCGTGACATCCCGGGGATCAACGCCTCGACGCAGGTGGACCTCGTGCTCACGCGTGAGCCGGGCACGGACCGGTACGTGTTCGACTCGGACATCGACACGCCGTACGCCGCCCGCGGCGGGTTCTTCCCGATCGACGGCGCGCTGTACGGCGACTACCACCAGCTCCGCGACGGCGAGGCCCACAACTACCACTTCACCACCCACATCGCGACAGAGTTCACGCACACGCCCGCCGACGAGCAGGTGTTTAGCTTCACCGGTGACGACGACGTCTGGGTGTTCGTGGACGGGCGGCTCGTGCTCGATCTGGGCGGGTTGCACTCGAAGCGCGAGCAGACGGTGGACATCTCCCGCCTCGACTGGCTTGTCGCGGGCGAGAACTACCGCCTGGACATCTTCCACGCCGAACGCCGGTTCCGGGACTCGAACTTCCGCATCGAGACGACGCTGCGTCTGCGCAAGTCGGACCTGCCGCCGAGCTCGGGCCTGCACGACTGATGATGTGGGGAGTGGGGGCGCCGATCGCGGCGCCCGCTGCTCAGCGCCGGTCGTCCACGCCGTAGTAGATGAACGTCCGGTCGGACGCGGTCCGCGTGCGGATGAGGCGCTGCTCGTCGAGCGACGGGCGGGCGGCGGTGGGCCACTCGCTCTCGAGGGCGGTGAGCGGGGCCGGGTCGTAGATCGCCAGCTCGCGGTCACGCCGGCGGAGCTCTTCGAGCACCTCGGGCTTGATCGCGATGTAGTAGCTCTGGACCGTGGGGTTCGAGAAGACGACATCCGAGGCGCCGCCCTGGTTGCCGCCGTCGAGCCCGCCGAGGTCGATGCTCGGAGCCGCGACATCGGTGGTGTACGCGGGCCCGGTCGTGCGCTTGGGTGCGGTCGATCGGCACCCGGACGCCGCGAGCAGCGAGGCGCCCACAAGTCCGAGAACCACGAGGGCACGGGCCGCCCGCGAGGAGGCACGCTGCACAGTCTGTCCGTTCGGTGTGTTCATCATCATCGGAACGACTGATACAGCTCCCGTGCCAGACGACACAACCCGCGTTTTCGACACCCCCAGCGGGGTGCCGAGGGCCCGTCGATGCGTCAAGGCAACGCCATGTTGCCCGACTGGCACAATGGTACCACGGGTTCTGGGACGATACCACGCGTTTGGGGGGCTCTGAGGGGTTCTCGGGCGTTGGCTGCGGGCTTCAGGGGGCCCGATCTTCCCCCAAACGCGCCCGGGAGGACTCGAACCTCCGACCTGCGATTTAGGAAACCGCTGCTCTATCCGGCTGAGCTACGAGCGCCAATCGAGTCTGGGAACGCCCCGCCCCGGCGGGTAGACTGCCCGGGCCGCCGGGCATGGAGCGATCTCCCCTGAGTGTAGCGGGGTGCTCTGTGCTGTCGGTGACCGTGGTCTCCCTTGGGCGGCGTCCCGTCGTCCGCGTCCCCCCCGTCTACCAAGCACATTCCGAGGAGTGTTCCCCGATGTCCCGAACCCTGCGTTTCGTGGCCCCCGTTCTGCTCTGCGTCGCCCCGGCGCTCGCGGCAGAAGACGGCGAGGCCGGCCGGATCCTGCTGCCCCATGTCGAGCAGATCACCGTTCCCGTGTCGTTGGACTCGGGCCTCGTCTCGGCGCCCGCCGTGGGGCTGGCCCGGTACGCCGGGCATCAGGCGGTGTATCAGGGCGAGGTCGAGGTGCCCGGCGCCGCGGCGATCCGCCTGGTCTTCGACACAGCGGACCTGGGCGACGTCTCCGGGTCCGACACGTACCTGCTGATCACGTCGCTGCAGGACGGGCACCACCAGATCCTGGCTGCCGAGCATCTGAAGCAGTGGAAGTACACCTCGGCGTACTTCAACGGGGACGCCGTCAGCGTCGAGATCTATTCGGCGCCCGGCGCCGGCGCGTCGCAGGTCGCGGTCTCGGAGGTCATCGCCGAGATGCCCAGCCAGAACCCGCGCTCGATCTGCGGCACCGTGGACGACCGCGCCCTCTCGACCGACCCCCGTGCCGGCCGCGTCTGGCCCATCGGGTGCACGGCGTGGCTCTTCGACGGGCGGACCAACTGCATGAACACCGCCGGGCACTGCGGCCCGCTGGGCACGGACATCATCCAGTTCAACGTGCCCCTCTCAAGCGCCGGCGGCACGCCCCAGCACCCGGGCCCGCAGGACCAGTACGCCGTCGACCCGGTCTCGATCCAGACGAACAACGGCGGCTCGGGCGTCGGTGACGACTGGGCCACGTTCGGCGTGTTCGATAACACCAACACGGGCCTGAGCCCGCTGGCCGCCGCGGGCGGACAGTCCTACACGCTCGCCGCCACGGCACCGGGCGGGTCGGGCCAGTCGATCCGGATCACCGGGTTCGGCACGACCTCGTCGCCCGTCAGCCCGACGTGGTACCTCGCCCAGAAGACCCACGCCGGCCCGTACGCGGGCGTGAGCGGCACGAACATCCAGTACGCCACCGACACCACCGGGGGCAACTCGGGCTCGGGGGTCGAGGACGAATCCACCGGGCTCACGATCGGCATCCACACCCACGCCGGGTGTGACGTGGGTGGTGGGGCGAACAACGGCACCGCCGTGCAGCACGCCGCTTTCCAGGCCGCCCTCGCCAACCCGCTGGGTGTGTGCGATGTGGGGCTCGACTTCTCGTTCCTGCTCGAGCGACCCACGGTCGTCGCGACCGATGGCTCGACGACCATCGGCGTCGACGTATCCGCCGATGCGGGCGTCGTGCTTGACGCGGGCACCGTCACGCTCTTTGTGGACTCGGGCTCGGGCTTTGTTGGCGTGCCGATGGGCGCGACCGGCGGGAGCACGTTCGAGGGCGCCTTCCCCGCGGGCGACTGCGGCACCACCGTCGCGTACTACATCAGCGCCATGGACACGACCGGCACCGAACACACCGAGCCCGGGGCCGGTGCGGCCGCCGCGTTCGGTGCTTTCGTCGCCGACTCGTTCACGTCGTACGCCGACTTTGACTTCGAGACCGACCCGGCGTGGACGGTGCAGGACACCGCGCTGAGCACGGGCTCGTGGGACCGGGCCGTCCCCCGCGCCGAAGGGCGCGGCGACCCGCTCAGCGACTTCGACGGCTCGGGCCAGTGCTGGGTCACCGGCAACGGGCTCTCCGAGGACGTGGACGGCGGGCCCACCCGCCTGCTCACCAACGTTATCGACCTCTCGGGCGCGACCGACCCCACGGTCCTCTACGCCCGCTGGTTCGACAGCAACCTCGCCGACGCGGACAACCTCACCATCGAGTTCTCCGACAACGGCGGCTCGTCGTGGACCACCGTCGATTCGGTCGTCGGGCTCGCCTCGACGGGGTGGGTCGAGCAGTCCATCACGGTGGCGGACCACGTCGCGCTGACGTCCCAGTTCCGGGCGCGGTTCAGCTGCAGCGACAACCCGAACGACTCGGTGACCGAGGCCGCGATCGACGCGTTCCGCGTGCTCGACTTGGTCTGCGGTGCGTCGGGGTGCACGTTCGCCGACTGCGACGCGAACGGCGTGCTCAACGTGGACGACATCGATTGCTTCGTCGCCGCTTTCCTCGGCAGCGATCTCGTCGCGGGCGACTGCGACGGCAACGGCGTGCTCAACGTGGACGACGTGGACTGCTTCGTCGCCTCGTTCATCGCTGGCTGCCCGTAAGCCGAGCCCGGTTCGTTGATTCAAGCGCGGGGCGCCCCACCGGGGCGCCCCGTTTTCATTAGTGGATGGTTCTTCGGAGCAGGATCGCTCAGGGCGCGAACGCGAAGTCCGCGACCAGCATTAGGTGGTCCGACGCACGCGAATCCATCGCCTGCAACCCCAGCGCGCCGAGCGTCGCCCCGCCGAGCTCGCTCGTATCGAGCACGAACCGGTTGCGCACCGTCAGCCCCGGCGCGTCGTAGACCAGCAGGTCCAGCCGCCCCGGGGAGAAGTCGAATCCGCTCGGGGCTTCCCACGTGGTCGTCCGCCCCGAGCCGAGCCGGCGCATCACCAGCTCGTCGAGCCCGGGCCCGGCCGGGTCAAGCATCACGTCCAGCGGCACGCTCGACCCCACGAGGTTCCAGTCGCCCACGACCACCACGGGCACCGCCGCGAACGGGATCAGGTCCGCCTGCAGCGTCCCCGCCCGCAGGTCCTCGATCGTGTCGGCCAGGTCCAGCATCTGCATCACCCGCCGATCGTCGTCCGAGTTGCCGACGTACCCGCAGCACTTGGGGTGCACGCTCGCGACGAAGACGGCTCCCGCCGGCGTTTCGACGACCGCCGCCGCCCACCCGTCGCCCCCGAAGTACGGCGTGATCGGGTAGGGCGACGCGACCGCGTCGTCGTTCCACTTCCACACGTTCCACGCGGCGCCGTCCCCGAGCGGGTCGATCGCCTCGAGGCGTGCCTTGATCGTCGCCGCCGAGTCGTTGTACTCCTCCTGCAGGCAGATGATCTCCGCGTCCATCGAGTCGAGCAGCCGCCCGACCGCGTCGCGCTGGTTCGCGTCGGTCAGTCCGTCGCGCAGCGTGTTCAGGCTCGCGACCCGCACGTCCGTACCCAGCCACCGCGCGGGCGACCGCGCCGGAGGGTTCTGCGCCCGCCGATTGGCCCGCAACGCCAAGGGCCCGCCCGCCAGCGCGTCCGACCCCGAGAAGTCCACCGTGAACACGTCGCCCGGCCCGGTGAGGAACAGCGACAGGTCCAGCCGCGTCTCGTACCGGTCCGCCGCGACCGTCGGCGCCGTCTCGTATCCGATAGAGGGCCACGACACCTCGAGCCCCGGGTTGTGATTCCAATACGCTGTCCGTCCCCGCAGATCGACGGTCAGGGCGCCGCCGCTGGAGAACGCCAGCTCGATCCGGATCGTCCCGTCCGCGCCGCTTCCGGCCTGCAGGTTCACCGGCGCGTTCGTGTCCCACGCGAGGTACAGCTCGGACCCCCGCACCTCCGCGAACACCGCCGTGACGTCGAACGCCCCGGTCGCGTCCCCGAACGGATCCACCGCGACCGGCGCCCGCCCGTACCACTCATCGAACATCCCGTCGGCGACGCAAGGCGGGCCCGCGTCGAACACCCCCCGCGACAACGCGACGGCGGCAACCCCGATTGGAATGAACATCGGCATCAGATCCCTCCTGGCCCCCACAGGGCCCGATCCTACCGCAAGCCTGCGCCCGCCCCAAGCGTGGGATCCCGAATCTCCGCCCGTCTAGAGTTGCCGCCCCACAGGAGCCTCCCATGGAAGCCGGCATCGTCGGACTGCCCAACGTCGGCAAGAGCACCCTCTTCAACGCCCTCACCGCGGCGGGGGCGCTGGCCGCCAACTACCCCTTCGCGACCATCGAGCCCAACGTCGGCGTGGTCCCCATCCCCGACCCGCGACTCGAAATCATCCGGCGCAACATCGAGTCGCAGAAGATCGTCCCCGCGATGCTGCGCCTGGTCGATATCGCCGGGCTCGTCCGCGGCGCCTCCAAAGGCGAGGGCAAGGGCAACGCCTTCCTCGGGCACATCCGCGACGTCGACGCGATCGTCCAGGTCGTCCGGTGCTTCGAGAAGGCCCCGGGCGGCGAGGACATCACCCACGTCGACGGCTCGATCGACCCCGTCCGCGACATCCGCACCATCGAGACCGAGCTGATCCTGTCGGACCTGCAGACGCTCGAGACCGCCCGCCCCAAGGCCGAGCGGGCCGCGCGGGGCAAGGACCGCGACGCGATCGCCCGCCTGGCCGCGATTGACGCGGTGCAGCCAACCCTCGAAGCCGAGAAGCCCGCACGCTCCGCAACGATCACGGACGCCGAGGCGAAGCGCGGGCTTGGCATGCTCGGGCTCGTCACGCTCAAGCCCGTCCTCTACGTCGCGAACGTCGACGAGACCGACGTCAACGGCGAGGGCCCGCTCGCCCAGCGCGTCCGCGAGCACGCGGCGTCGGTGGGGTCGGAGATGGTCCCCGTCTGCGCCCGCATCGAGTCCGAGCTCTCCGAGCTCGACCCCGACGACAAGGCCGAGATGCTCGCCGACATGGGCATGGATGAGCCGGCGCTGGGCAAGCTCGCCCGCGCCGCGTACCACCACCTGGGCTTGCAGTCCTTCTACACCGCCGGGCCCAAAGAAATCCGGGCCTGGACGATCCACCAGGGCACCAAGGCCCCCCAGGCCGCGGGCACGATTCATACGGACTTTGAGCGCGGGTTCATCCGCGTCGAGTGCTACTCGGTCTCGGATCTCGAGCAGCACAAGACCGAGAAGGCGATCAAGGAAGCCGGCAAGATGCGCGTCGAGGGCAAGGACTACACGATGCAGGACGCGGACGTCTGCCACTTCCTCTTCAACGTCTGACCCGCTCGGCAGGATTACCGCCGCAGCTTCGCCAGCAAACGCAGCACCTCGATGTACAGCCAGACCAGCGTCGTCAGCAGCCCGAAGGCGCCGACCCACTCCATGTGCTTGGGAAGCTCGCGCTTCGCGCCGTCTTCGACGAACTGGAAGTCCAGCACCAGGTTCAGCGACGCCAGCGCCACCACGAACAGGCTGAACCCGATCCCGATCGGGCCCGCGTCCCACCCCAGCCGGGGCACGACGTTCCCGAACATCAGGTTGATCAGGAACGCGCCGACGTAGTACAGCCCGATCCCCGCGGTCATCACCATGACGACCTTGCCCGCGACGCCGCGCAGCCGGATCAGCCCCGAGGCGTACCCCACGAGCATCGCCGCCGCGATCGCGAGCGTCAGGCCAACGGCTTGGCCGATAGTTTGCATCGCCGCGACTTCGTTATCTCCGAACTTGCTCGCCAGCGACGAGTACTTGACCACCGCGACCGAGATCGCCGCGAGGAACACGCCCTCGCCCAGGGCGAAGATCGGCACGATGTACCCGGCGAACTTCGCCGCCTTCAGGATCACAAATCCCGCGACCAGCGAGATGCCGATCGCCCCGAGGCTCGCCCACAGGATCGCGCCCGGGTTGTTCACAAAGTAGTTCCAGCTCGCCGCGGCCATGACGATCGCGATGATCACCAGGTACAGCGTCTTGATCGCCGTCCCGCG
>BQJQ01000016.1 GCA_021604785.1 Phycisphaeraceae bacterium | reverse complement strand
TCCCTCTCCCCTTGGGGGAGAGGGCCGGGGTGAGGGGTTGTGTCTTCCTCCCTCGCCCAGCCGGGGAGAGGGTTGGGGTGAGGGGTCCCCACGGGCGTGCGCCGATGGGGTCATCGCACTCCAGGCAGGAGAAGGAAGAGGACCGAGGCACGTCGAAGCGGGTCAGCCCGCTACGGCGCCACCCACGCCAGCCGGGCCAGCTCATCGAGCAGGGCCCGCGCCTGTGGGTCCGCCGTGTCGAACGCCGCCGATGAGCGCCCGTCGCCCCACGCGATGGTCACCAGCACCACCGGCTTTCCCAGCGAGTCATACAGATCGGGCGCCGAGACGCGGACCTCGGGGTCCGGGTCGTGCACCCCGGTCGCCAGGGCCCGGCGCCACAGCCCGGCCCGGGTGGGCGCGTCCACACGCCGGACGATCGGCGGGAGCAGCTGCGGGCTCGCCCCGCCGCCCGTCGCCGCCCGCAGCGACCCGTCGGGCTCGAGGATGTACCGCGCCGCCGAGGCCCGGTCCGACGCGGGCGTCCCCACCCGCGCCCCGGGCACGAACGCCACCGCGAGCCCGAAGTCGCCCGGCGGGTCCGCCGGCGGATCGGTCAGCGTCATCGGCGCCGTGCACGCGCCGAGCAGGGCGACGCCCAGCGCCATCAAACACGCGAGCATCGGGCGTCGAGACCGGTCAGAGAGGGGTGGCATGAGCGCAGTCTACCGGGGCCCTACCCTTGCGGTCCGATGGACATCTCCCTGGCATGGCTCAATAGGTACCTCGACCCCGCGGGCGTCAGCGCGGACGAAGCCGACGCGCTGCTCACCGACGCCGGCTTCCCGATCGAGGGGCGCAAAGAGCTGCCCGGCGGCGACGTGCTGCTCGACGTCGAGGTCACCAGCAACCGGGGCGACTGCTTGAGCCACGTCGGGTGCGCGCGCGAGATCGCGGCTGCCGGGCACCGGGGCGTCGCCCGCTCGCTCGTCCTCCCCGAGTTCACCGACCCCAAACCGGGGGCCCCGATCGGCACCGACCTCACGCTCGACAACCGCGCCCACGACGCCTGCCCGCGATTCACCGCCCGGCTCATCCGCAACGTGAAGGTCGGCCCGAGCCCGGAATGGCTCGTCACGGCCCTCGAGTCCCTCGGCTCTCGCTCGATCAACAACGTCGTGGACGTGACGAATTTTGTCACCTTCGAGCTGGGCAACCCGTGCCACGTCTTCGACCACGCCAAGCTGGCCGGCGGGGCGCTGATCGTCCGCAACGCCAAGGCGGGCGAGAAGATCAAGACGCTCTACGAAGGTGAGCACGAGCTGAAGGCTGAGGACGTCGTCGTTGCTGATTCCGAGCGCCCGCAGTCGCTCGCGGGCGTCATCGGCGGGCACGACTCGCAGGTGGACGCTGGCACGACGACGGTGGTCTTCGAGATGGCGACGTGGACGCCCGCGATAGTGCGCGCAATGAGCCGCCGCATGAACATCCGCACCGACGCGGCCTTCCGGTTCGAGCGCCGCATCGACCCGCGGACGATCGACTTCGCGGCCCGGCGCGCGGTCGCGTTGATCTGCGAGCTGACCGGGGGTGAGCTGGCGGACGGCGTCCTCGACGCGGGCCCGGCGATGCCCGAGCCGCGGGTCCTCGACGTGCGCGCGGGCAAGGCGTCGGACCTGCTGGGCGTCTACACCCCGCCGGGCGAGATCGCGGACCTGCTGACCCCGCTCGGGTTCGTGTGCCAGGTGCACGACGACGCGGTGCGCTGCGAGGTGCCCCCGCACCGGTCGAGCGACGTGTCGCGTGAGGCGGACCTGATCGAGGAGATCGCCCGGGCGCGCTCGCTCGACGCTGTCCCGATGAAGGAAACGCTCGAGATCCGCGCCGCCCGCCCGCAGCCTGACGAGCTGGCCGAGCGCCTGATCGCGAACGTGCTGACCGGGCTGGGGATGTACGAGACGGTGACGTTCAGCTTCACCTCGCCCGAGCGGGGCGAGCTGTTCCGCCCGCGCGAGCTGGGGCTGGTGGCGGTGGACGCCGAGCGGCGCAAGGCCGAGCCGACGCTCCGCCCGAGCCTGATGACCGGGCTGCTCGGGTGCCGGCGGGCGAACCAGGACGCGGGCGTCGAGGTGCCCGGGGGCGTGCGCCTGTTCGAGGTCGCGTCCGTCTTTGGTGAAACCGACGGCAAATCGGTCGAGCCTCGCAAGGTGGGGATGCTGATCGATGTGACCGGGTCCGGGCGCACGCGGACGGCTGAGGACATGCAGAACGCGGCGCGGGTGATGCGCGGCGCGATCGACAGCGTTGTGCGCGCCTGCGGCGGGTCGACGGCGCGGGTCGAGGTGACCCCGGCCGAGCCGCACGCGCCGGCGTTCGAGCCCGGCGCGTTCGCGCGCGTGCAGCTGATCGTCGGGAGCAACCACGCGCCCTTGGGCTACTTCGGCGTGCTCGCGCCGGCGGCACTTGCCGAGTTCGGGATCGACCACCCGTGCGTCGGGTGCGAGCTGGGCGTCGCCCCGCTGACCGCGGCTTACCCGCCCAAGGCGCTGGCGCACGAGCTCCCCCGGTTCCCGGGGATCGACCGGGATCTGTCGCTGATCCTCGACGAGGGCGCGACGTGGGCGAGCGTGTCGGGCGTGGTCGCGTCGCTCGGGCTCGAGCGGCTCGTCGGGCACGACATGGTGGGGGTGTACCGTGGGAAGAACGTGGGCAGCGGGCGCAAGAGCGTGACGGTGCGGCTGTTCTTCCGCGATCCCGAGCGCACGATGCGGCGCGAGGAGGTCGATCCGCAGATCGAGCGGTTCTCCGAAGCCGCCAAGCGCGAATTGAGCTCTGAGATCCGCGTCTAGCGGGTTCGCGGGCCGCCGAGAAGAATGGCGTTTGGGGCTTTGGGCGCCGCGAAACCGGTTGTTCGCAAGGCGGTACGCACACGGGCACGGGCGCCGGCGTATGAATCCTTCCGCGTGTGTCAAGAGGTGTGCGCAAGCGTGCATTTCCGGGCGCCGGGCCCGGATCGCCTAGAATGGATGCGCGGGGGAACCAGTGAAGGAGCACAGCATGAGTCAGACGGTCAGCCAGACGACGGGCGGTTCAGGGGTGTCGGGCGGCGCGAGCGCGCAGCCGTACAACTCCCAGTTCGCCAAGCCCGCCGACTCGGACCGTCCGCTCATCTGGGTCAACGGGCAGCTCGTGCCCAAGTCTCAGGCGATGGTCTCCGTATACGACCACGGCCTCCTCTACGGCGACGGCGTCTTCGAGGGCATCCGCGTCTACAACGGCAAGATCTTCAAATCCGCCCAGCACATGGACCGCCTGTACCACTGCGCCGAGAAGATCTTCCTGGACATCCCCATCTCCAAGGAAGAGATGGTCGCGATCCAGCGCCAGTGCATCGAGGCGAACGGGATCACCGACGGGTACATCCGCCTGGTGGTGTCGCGCGGCGAGGGGACGCTGGGGCTCAACCCCTACCTGTGCCCGACGCCCGGGATCGTCTGCATCGCCGACACCATCGCGCTGTTCGCGCCCGAGATGTACGAGAAGGGCATGCGGGTGGTGCTGGCCGAGCGCCCCAAGACGCCCATCGCGTGCCTGGACCCGCGCGTCAAGAGCCTGAACTACCTGAACAACATCCTCGCCAAGTGCGAGGCGATCCACCTCGGGCGGGCCATGGGCATCGAAAAGCCCGAGGACCAGCTCCTCGAGGTCATCATGCTCAACACCGAGGGCAAGGTGGCGGAGGGTTCGGGCGACAACATCTTCTTCATCAAGGATGGGAAGCTCGTGACGCCGCCCTCGGACGCGGGCATCCTCGAGGGGATCACCCGCCGGTTCGTGATGGACACCCTCTGCCCGGACTGCGGCGTCGAGGTCGAGGAGCGGTATTTCACGATCGACGAGCTGCACGACGCGGACGAGGCGTTCCTGACCGGGTCGGCAGCCGAGATGATCGCGGTCCGCGAGATTCTGACCCACGAGGGCGGGAAGCACACCGGCACGCACCGCATCTCGGACGGGCAGGGCCCGATCACCGCGAAGCTGCGGGCACGGTTCCGTGAGATCGTGACGTCAGACCACGTCCCCGAGGACTGATCTCGAGGACGGGCTCCAATATTCGGCCCCCAAGACCGCATCGGTTCCGGCCGGGTTTGCGAACATTCGAGCGAACGTGGGTGAACCGCGCGGACGGTGCGCCCGACCTTCCCGGGGCGATCTAGGATCCGCCGCAGGAGGTGGGTGTGGGCACGGAACACGGTTCATCGCGGGCGGATTCGCATGAGACGGGCGATGCGGGCGGCGCGGGGGATGCAAATCCTCCAACGCCACCGACGACACGCCCCGAGGAGGCGGAGCCACAGGACGACCGCCCGGGCGGGATGGTCTTGATGTCGATCCTCTTCCGCACGGGGCTGGTGGTCGCGGCGCTGGGGGTCGCGATCGGGATCTTCGTGCTCCTGTTCATGTCGCGGCGTGAGATCGAGCACGACGACACCGCGGTGGCCCACCCGATTGTGACGTCCGTCACCGCCCGCGAGCGCCAGGTCGCGCGCGCGTGGGAGGGCTACGGCACGGCCCGGTCGATGAACGTCGCCGATGTGTCGGCCGAGGTCGCGGGGCGCGTCGTCGCCCGCCCGGACGCGATCGAGGCGGGAGCGTCGATCGCGGCGGGCGACGTGCTGGTCGAGATCGACCCGGTGGATTTCGCCCAGCGGGCCGCCGCAGCCGAGCAGGCAGCCGCGGCGCTCGAAGCCGAGCTCGGCGGGCTCGAGGTCGAGGAAACACGTCTCCGCGAGCAGGTGTCGCTGGCGCGCGGCGAGCGCGACGCGGCGCAGCGGGACTACGACCGCGTACGCGAAGCCGTCGAACGCGGGGCCGGCTCGCAGAGCGAGGTGGACCGGTACCTGAGCGCCCTGCGGGCGTCGGACCGCGTGCTGAGCACGCTCGAGCAGCAGCTGGACCTGATCCCATCGCGCCGCGCGGGCGTGCGGGCGCGCCTCGCCGGCGAGCGTGCGAACTTGCGCGTAGCCCAGGAGGACCTGGCGCGTGCGACGGTAACGAGCCCGATCTCGGGTGTGCTCCAGTCCGTGGGGCCCGAGGTGGGCGAGCGGGTGAACATCGGCGCGATGGTCGCCCGGGTGGTGGACCTGTCGAGGGTGGAGGTCCCCGTGCGGCTGCCCGTGTCGGCGTTCCGGTCGGTGTCCGTAGGTGCCGAGGTCGAGCTTGCGTCCGACGGGCCCGAGTCGGCGGCGTGGTCCGGGCGGATCGCGCGGATCGCTCCCGAAGCCGACGCGCGGGCGCGCACCGTGACGGTCTTCGTCGAGGTCTCCCAAGACCCGGACGCGGGCGGCATCCTGCTGCCCGGGCAGTTCGTGGTCGGGCGGGTTTCCGGGCGCGACAACGGGGCGCGGGTGGTTGTGCCCCGGCGCGCGGTCGAGAGCGACCGGGTGTTGGTCGCCGACGCGTCGGCCGAGCCCGGGGCGGCGTCCGTGCGGGCCGCGGGGGTGCGGGTGCTGTACTACGTCGAGGGGCGTTTTCCCGCGATCGATCCGGCCGAGACCGAGTGGGCCGTGCTCGGTCCGGGCAGCGATCTGCAGCCCGGCGAGAGCGTGATCGTGTCGAACCTCGAGCAGCTGCGCGCGGGGATGGTGGTCGAGCCGCGCGATCTGGGCGCGCCCGAAGACGAAGCGTTCGGCGGCGGGGGTGAGGGGTGAGCCTGGCGCGGTTCGGCGTCAGGCACCCGGTCGTCGCGAACCTGGTGATGTTCGCGCTCATCGGCGCGGGCCTGATGTTCGGCGTCTCGCTGCGGCGCGAGTTCTTCCCGGCGGTGAACCCGACGTTCATCGTCGTGAGCGCGCCCTACCCCGGGGCGGCGCCCGAGGAGATCGAGGACGCGCTGGCCGTCAAGATCGAGGACACGCTGACGGACATCGACGGCGTGAAGGAGATCTCCACGACCGCCGCCGAGGGCTTCGCGACGGTGATGGTCGAGTTCAAGAGCGGGACCAATATCGACCGGGCGCTCGCGGACGTGAAGCGCGAGGTCGATGCGCTGCAAGACCTGCCCGACGCTGCCGAGCGCATCACGGTGGACATGCTCGAGCCGAACCTGCCCGCGATCTCGCTCTCGCTCTACGGCGACGCGGACGAGCGGACCCGCAAGCTCTTTATGCAGGGCGTCCGCGATGACCTGGAGACGATCCCGGGCATGGGCGATATCGCCCCGGGCGGCGTGCGGACCGACGAGATCGCCGTCGAGGTGCGCCCGGGGGCGCTCCTCGAGCACGGGCTGAGCGTGACGGACGTGTCCGAGCGGATCCGCGCCGCGATGACCGAATTGCCCGCGGGCTCGGTGCGGGGCTCGACGAGCACGATCGCGATCCGGACGGTGGGGCTCGACGAGACCGCCGAGACGGTGCGCCGGATCGTGGTCAAGGCCGAGGGCGACGGCACGGTCGTCCGCGTGGGCGAAGTCGCGGAGGTGAGCGAGGGGTTCGTGGACACGGACCTGCGAGTGCGTCTCAACGGCGAGCCGACGGTGAACCTGACGGTGTTCAAGGTGGGCAAGGACGACATCATCGAGATGTCCGAGCTGGTGAAGGCGTACGTCGCCGGGCGCAACGGGGAGGCGATCGAGCTGAAGCTGGGCGAGGAGATCGCGGGGTTCATGCGCCCGCCGGACGACACGTCGCCCGTATCGCACCGGACCGCGGCGTGGGAGCTGGGGTACACGCGCTGGCTCGAGGGCCCGCCTCCGGGCACTCTGGTGACGACGACGGACCTGGCCCGGTTCGTCAAGGGGCGGCTGGACCTGCTGACGCGGAACGCGCTGTGGGGCGGGGCGCTGGTCTTTGTGATCCTGGTGCTGCTGCTGAGCTGGCGGGTGTCTTTCTGGGTCGCGGCGGGGCTGATCGTGTCGCTGCTGGGGACGCTCGCGTTCATGCACTTCGCGGGGGTGACGCTGAACCTGCTGACGATGTTCGGGCTGATCGTGGTGATCGGGATTTTGGTGGACGACGCGATCGTGGTCGCCGAGAACATCCAGGCGCGACACGAAATGGGCGAGTCACCCAAGGTCGCGGCGGTCCGGGGGACCGACAAGGTCGCGTGGCCGGTGGTCGCGACGGTGCTGACGACGATCTGCGCGTTCCTGCCGCTGGCATTGATTGAGGGGAGCCTGGGCGATTTTCTGTTCTGGATCCCGGTGGTGGTGGCGTGCGCGCTGCTGGTGTCGCTGGTCGAGACGCTGTTCATCCTGCCGAGCCACATGGCGCACTCGCTGCGGGCGCACGACGACGCGGTGAAGCCAGGGCGGGGGGGCATCATGCGCGCGATCGAACGCGTTGAGGCCCGGTTCGACGCGGGGCGCGACCGGGTTTTCAACGGGTGGATCATCCCGTGGTATCTGCGGCTGCTGGCCAAGGCGATCGAGTACCGGTACGTCGCGGCGGCCGTCGCCATCGGGGCGGTCATCGTCTCGGTCGGGCTCGTCGCGGGCGACAAAGTCCGGTTCATCCTGATGGAGTCGGATGATGCCGAGACGGTGAACATCACGCTTGCGATGTCCGTGGGGACGCCCGCGGAGCGCACGGACGAGGTGATGCGTCGGATCGAGACCGCGGCGATGAACCAGCCGGAGGTCGCCAGCGCGTTCGCGCAGACGGGCGCCGTCGCGTCGATGGACGGCACGACAATCGGGAGCAGCGCCGGGCACGTCGGGCAGGTGGTCCTGGAGCTGACGCCCGCCGAGTCGCGCGAGCGCAAGAGCGACGTGGTGATCCAGTCGATCCGCGACGAGGTGGGCGAGATCGCGGGGGTGAAATCGCTGCGGATGCAGGGCATCAGCGGCGGGCCGGAGGGGCCGGCGCTCTCGTTCACGTTCGTCGGCACCGACCCGGCGCGCCTGGACGAGGCGGTCGAGCGGCTCAAGGCGTTCATGGACAACTACCCGGCGATTCACAGCATCGCCGACGACGCGGACAGGGGGCAGCGGGAGCTGCGGATCGAGCTGCGCGACGGGGCGAGCGAGCTCGGGTTCACGCAGGCGTCGGTTGGGCGGCAGGTGCAGGGCGCGGTCTTCGGGCTCGAGGCGTTCACCTTCGCGGGCGACCGGGAGGACGTGGACGTGCGGGTGATGATGCCCGAGTCGGTCCGGCGGAACCTGCACGCGCTGGAGCAGATGAACGTGTTCGCGCCCGACGGCACGCCGGTGCCGCTCAGTGAAGTGGCGAGGCTGGTCGAGGCGCGCACGAACGCGACGATCCGCCGGCTCGACGGCGAGCGGGCGGTCGCGGTGACCGCGGACGTCGTGGTGGGCCCGGGGATGCCCAACGCGGACGAATTGGCCCAGCGTGAGATCAAGCCGTTCCTGGCGGGTCTTGAGCGGGAGATTCCGGGGGTGCGCGTCGTCGAGCGCGGGCGCCAGCAGGATTTCGCGGACTCGATGCGGACGCTGCCGATCGGGATGATGGTCGCGGCGGGGCTGATCTACATCGTGCTCGCGTGGCTGTTCGGGAGCTTCACGCAGCCGCTGGTGGTGATGGCGGCGATCCCGTTCGCGACGGTCGGGATGATCTGGGGGCACTTCCTGCTGGGGTATTCGCTGACGTTTCTGTCGCTGATCGGGTTCGTGGCGTTGTCGGGCATCGTGGTGAACGACTCGTTGATCTTCATGGAGTTCTTCAACGAGGAACGGGCGAAGGGGCTCGCGGTGCCCGAGGCGGCGTATCGCGCCGGGCGGGCGCGCGTGCGGGCGATCATCCTGACGACGGTGACCACGGTCTTCGGGTTGCTGCCCTTGATGCTCGAGCAGAGCTTCCAGGCGAAGTTCCTGATCCCGATGGCGATCACGATCGCGTGCGGCTTGATGAGCGCGACGCTGGTGATCCTGGTGGTGCTGCCGTGCCTGCTGCAGATCCTGGACGACATTGTGCACGCGTTGCGGGTGCTTTGGACGGGTGATCCGCGGATCGCGCACAAGAACCCGCGGGTGCGCGACGACGAGCTGGCGGCGTTGGACGCGGCGGGTTGACGCGGCCGGTTGAAAACCGGCCCCACCAAGAGGGTGGGCTGACGCGGCCGGTTCAGAACCGCCCCCGCCAAGAGAGGGTTAGTCCTCGGCGCGGATCTCGACGGTGCCCCGGATTCCCGCGCGGCCGTTGCCGGAGGGGCGGAAGAGGTCGACGGTGACGCCGCGTTCGATGTCGCGCTCGTCGATGGAGCGGGCGAGGTCTTCGGCGCCGTCGATGGAGCGGCTGTCGATCTCGAGGATGACGTCGCCCGGCTCGATGCCGTAGCGCTCGGCGGCGCCGCCGGGCGTGACGCGGAGGACCTCGGCCCCGCGGATCGTGTCGATGACGCGCCCGTTGCGGGTCATCTCGAGCGCCCGGTTGCCCGCGTATACGCCGAGCGCCGGGATCTCGCGTGCCTGGGCGGCGATCATCAGCCCGGTCTCGCGGTCGATGACGCGGAGCGTCGTGTCGCGGCGCCGGCCGTCGCGGAAGTACTCGACGTCGACCTCGGCGCCGGGCAGGGCGATGGCGATGGCGTTGCGCAGGCGGTTGGCGTTCTCGGTGGAGCGGCCGCCGAAGCGGACGATGATGTCGCCGGTCTCGAGCCCGGCTTCGTCGCCCGGGCCGCCCTCGATGACGCGGTCCAGGCGGACGCCGCCGGGGATGGCGAGGGTGCGCGCCAGCTCGGGGTCGATCTCGGGGTGCTCGATGTTCCATCCGACGCCGATGTACCCTCGGTCGACGCGGCCGGTTTCGATGATGCGGTCGGTCACGGCGCGGGCGATGTCGGCGGGGATCGCGAACCCGAGCCCGTTGTTGCCCCCGGAGCGCGAGGCGATCGCGGTGTTGATGCCGACGATGCGCCCTTCGAGATCGACGAGCGGGCCGCCCGAGTTGCCCGGGTTGATCGCGGCGTCGGTCTGGATGAACTCCTGGAAGCGCATGTCGTCGGTGTTGAATCGGTCGTTGCCGCTCAGCGGCGGGCGCGCCTTGGAAGAGATGATCCCGGCGGTCACCGTCTGGTCGAACCCGAAGGGCGATCCGACCGCGAGCACCCACTGCCCGACGCTGGCGCCCTCGGAGTCGCCCCAGCTCGCCGCGGTCAGGCCTTCGGCTTCCACGCGGACGACGGCGAGGTCCGACGCGGGGTCGGAGCCGATGAGCTGGGCGTCGTACTCGCGGCCGTCGGCGAGGCGCACGACCAGGCGGTCGGCGAGGTTGCCGGTGCGTGGGTCGTAGGTGACGACGTGCGCGTTGGTGACGATGTGCCCGAGGTCGTCGATGATGACGCCCGAGCCGAGCCCGGTCTGCTGCTCGACCTCTGGGCCGCGCAGCACACGCCCGAACCGGTCGCGCCGGAGCTGGCGGGTGCGTTCGGCCGAGGTGATGTGCACCACGGCGGGCTCGATCCGGTCGGCGGCGTGCGCGAAGGCGTTGGATAGGCGCCGGGCGAAGTCCAGGTCCGCATCGACCGGGCCCGGGCGCTCGGGTCGGATGGTCTCGATCCGGGGCTCGGGCTGCGATTCGGTCGCGGCTCGCGCCGGGCCCGAGACAACCGGGGCGGCGAGCGCGAGGGCGAACAACACGGAACGTGCGTGCATGCGTGGTCTCTCCGTCGTGGGTGGGTCAGCGTCCGTACTCGGCCCAGCTCGAGCTGGTCTCGGAGACGCGGACCCGCTCGAGCGTGACGCCGCGACGCAGGGCGAACTCGTGCCCGGCGTCGTCGTGGTAGGTACCGCCGGCGGCGATCTGGGATTCCAGGAAATCGAAGATGCGCTTCGCCATCACTTCCGTCGTGGGGTCGATGCCCTCGAAGACGACGACGCGCTGGTCCGCCTCACGCAGGGCGGGCAGGCTCGGGTCGTCGGAGTTGACGGCCATCGCGTGGTCGAAGGTGTCCAGGAAATCGGCGACGGCGAGCTTGACCGCTTTGAAGTCGCAGACCATGTCGTGCTCATCGAGCGACTCGGACGAGAGCACCAGCTCGATCTTCCGCGAGTGCCCGTGCGGGAACCGGCACCGCCCGGGGTGCTTGGAGAGCATGTGCCCGGACTCGACCTCGAACATCTTGCAGACGCGATACACCATGCGGCCCCCACACAAATCTCGGAATGCCATCGTACGAGCGCCCTGGGCGGGTCGTTCAGGTGCCTCGGGTGTTGCCGAAGAGCTGGATGTGCAGGCGATGCCCGTAGCGCCAGCCGCGGGATTGGCAGGCCTCGACGACCCAGGCGATGGATTCGGGATCGGGCACCGTCACGCCCTCGGGCATGAGGATGACGTCGTCGGCGGACCAGCCGGTGATGGTCGCCAGTAGGGCGTCGATCTCGGGCAGGTCGGCGGGCGACGTGACGACAAACTTGAGCTGGCGGTCGGGGAAGGAGGCGAGCAGACGCGAGAGGGTCTCGGGCTGGAGGCGGCGCTGCTCGTGGCGCTTGGCCCACGCCCCGGTGGGGTCGCGGGGGTCGTCGGTCGGCGTCGAGTTGGCGAGCTTGGGGCTGGTGGACATGAGGTCGCAGACGAGCCCGTCGAGCCAGGCGGTGCCGGCGGTTTCGATGGTGACGTGGATGCCCGCGTCGGCGAGCCCACGCGAGAGCTGGGCGAGGGGGGCGAAGATCATCGGCTCGCCCCCAGTGAGGACGGCGTGCCCGACGCCCGCGTCGCGCGCCTCGGCGACGAGGTCAGCGACGGGGCGTTTCTCGCCGACGGGGTCCCAGCTGGCGTAGGGGGTGTCGCACCAGCCGCAGCGGAGGTTGCACCCCGCGACGCGGCAGAACCAGCTGGCGACGCCGGTGAGCTTGCCCTCGCCCTGGACCGAGACGAAGGTCTCGGAGATGGGCAGGGAGGGGGTGTCGGCGGGGTCGGGGGTCACGCACGAGGGTAGCAATCTCGGGGCATAGATCTCCCGATCCCGTGCTGGGGCAAGCGGTTGCGTGCACGAAGTTTGAATGGCGTGTGAAACGCCGGGCGTCCGATCCAGTACAATGAGGCACCATGGCATCCCTTACGGCGACGACCCTGCGGGTCCGGCCCGTCGGCACGACCATCGATTTTTGTCCGGTCTGTCGGCGAGAGCGTTCCTTCCGATTCGCGGAAGCGCAGGCCCATCGGTACGCCCTTGTGTTCGACCGCGGCCCGATCGCACATCCGCACCACGAGCTGACGTGCGAATCGTGCGGCGCGATCATGGAGCGGGCGGTCGAGGAGCGCCCGGTGACCATGACCAGCGCCGCGGCGAACTCGCCGCTCGCCGAGCCCGAGGTGCTCCCGCTGGTCCGCCAGCGCATCGCGGACTGGGCGGACATGGAGACGCGGCGCCGGGCCGACAAGCTCCACCCCGACGAACGCGAGGAGATGATTCGGACGGCGATGCTCTCGTTCGCGCGCCTGTACGACGAGCGCCCGATCGAGCGGGTCCACCCGATGACGCGGTTCACGCTGACGGTCGTCGTCGCGGCGCTCATGGGCGGCGGCGCGTGGGCGTGGCTCGCGACCGGGAACAGGTGGCTGCTGGTGGGGGGGGCTTGCGCGGGCGTGGCGATCTCGATCGGGGCGTTGGTCTGGATCCGGTCGCGGTGCCCGCGGACGCGGGTGCGCCGGTGGGTCGCCGCGGCGCTGGCGCCGCTGGACCCGACCGAGGCGGAGGTCACCGCGATCAAGCGCGAGATGCTCACCAGCCGGCTTAAGAGCGGCGAGTGCATCAAGCCCGCGCGCATGCTCAAAGAGATCGCCCACCAGCGCGAGCGTCTGAGCCTGGTGAAGCCGAAGACCGACCGGGCAGAGCCGGTCGGTCCTCAGTGTCAGTCGTACTCGAGCTGAGCTGCTAGATCTGCCCGGCGCCTGCGGCGGCGGCGTTGACCGGCGGTTGGCCCGTCCCAAACCGGGGCAGCGGGATCACGCCGCGGACTTGCCGCTTGTAGGAGAGGTAGTCCTCGCCGTGCTCGGCGATCAGGTCCCGCTCTTCCATCCACACGCCGAACGCGATGTACCCCGAGGTCATCACCGCGAAGAACAGGTGCCCGACGGTCATCGTGGGCGTCGCCCAGAACGCGAGCAGGAACCCCAGCATCAGCGGGTGGCGGACGAGCTTGTACAGCCCGACGAGCCGGAACCCGACGGGGAAGTAGGAGACCCCCAGCAGGCGGAGCCACGCCTGGCGGACGCCGAAGAGGTCGAAGTGGTTGATCATGAACGACGACCCGAAGACGATGCCCCAGCCCAAGAGCGACACGGCGATCAGCGCCCACGCGAGCGGGCCCTCGACCGACCACAGCACCTCGGGCAGCGGGCGCCATTGCCAGAACACGAGCAGCAGCGACAGGCTCGCGAGCAGCACGAACGTCGCACGCTCGGCGCCCTCGGGGACGATGGTGTTCCACCAGCGTTTGAAGGCGGGGCGGGCCATGATCGTGTGCTGGACCACGAAGACGCTCAGCAGCGCCGCGTTGATCGCGAGGGAGGTGAGCAGGTTGGTCGGCGTGCCCGCGTCGATGCTCTTGGGGACGAGCCAGTTGCCGACGAACCCGATCGCGTAGCAGATGGTGGCGAAGAAGGCGGCGTACGCGAGCAGGCCGTAGAAGAAGACGCCGAACCCGGCGGCCCCGGGCCCGCCCTCGGTGCGGGGCTTGGCGAGTTTGTGCAGCGGGCATCCCGATGTGGTCGTGTCAGCCATTGCGAGTCTCCTGTGTACAGCCCGGAGGGGCGTCAGAGGAGAGAGCGGGTTCCGTGCCCGGGGGGTGCCACGCCCGGGCGAAATCCCCCGAGATCCGCGTTGGCGGGCCCGGATCAGCGTTTGACGAGCACCGTCGCGTGCGGCTGATGGTGGTCGCCGGTGAACTTGCGCTCGTAATTCGTTCCCAGCAGCGTGCCCTCGGTTGCCCACGCGGGGCGGTCGAAGGGCTGCTCGGCGAAGGGCGGGTCGGGCAGGCCCGCGCGCTCGGCGGGGCTCTCGGGCGACGCGGGGTGGGTCCAAGCGTCGAAATGCGCGCGGTCCCACACCCAGAGCTGGTCGTGGTCGGTGACGACGCGGAGCTGGCCGCCGGGGGTGAGGATGCGCCACGCGTCGCGGAGGAAGGCGTGCTGGACGACGCGGTTCTTGTGGTGCTTGCGCTTGGGCCACGGGTCGGAGTAGTAGAGATGGATGGTGGTGACGATCGCGTCGGGGACGCGCCACTTCACGAACGCCGTCGCGTCGGCGCGGAGCAGGCGGGCGTTGGTCAGCGTGCCGTTCGCTTCGCGCTGGCGGCGGACTCGATCGGCGGTGTACCGATACACCTCGCCCATCCACTCGATGCCCAGGATGTTCACCTCGGGGTGCTCGGCGCCGTGGGCGAGCAGGAACGAGCCCTTGCCCGGGCCGATCTCGATCTCGAGGGGGCGGTCGGGGTGCTCGAACCAGTCGCGGGGGTCGAGCCGGGCGCCGTCGGGGTTGGTCAGCAGGTCATCGGGCAGGGGCGGGAGGGCGTCGGGCGCCACGCCCACGGTCCCCTCGGCGGGGTCGAGGGGCTTGCCGTGTCCGAGTCCGAGCGACATGGGCGATGCTACGCCCGGGGGTGGCTCAGCCGCACCCGGCGAGGAAGGCGTCCACGAACGCGTCGATGTCGTCGACATTCCACACGCCCGCGGGCTCGGCAAGGTCGGCGATGGGGTCGTTGGCGAGGTAGGTCTCGACGAACCGCTCGATGTCGTCCACATTGAGCACACCGTCGAACCAGATGTCGCCGTCGCAGAACCGGACGCGGGTGATGGTGGAGTAGATGCCGAAGCCCTCGCGGACGGGACCCATGGGCGCGCCGGCGGCGTTGTAGCGGTAGACGCCGGCGTTGAAGTTGGAGACGAGGAAGTTACCGTCCTCGAGGGCGGCGAGCCCCTGGGCCATGAACGTGAGCCCGGGGAGGTTGATCGTGCGGAGTCGTCCGCCCGCATTGAACTCCTTGATGCGGCCGCTGAACGAGAACTGGTAGAGGTTGCCAGGTGTGTGCGACTCGGTGATCTGCGTGGGGAAGGCCTCACCGAGGATGCTGGGGATGACGAGGTTGGCATCGTGGTCGTACGCGCGCAGCGAGGTGGGGGTAAAGCCCTGTACGTCGTTGATGAGCAGCAGGTCGCCCATCGGGTGGATGTCCCAGGCGGAGATCTCCGTGCCCGGGGGGATGAAGGGCTCGAGCTCGTTGCCGTCGAGGTCGAACCGGAGGACGGCGGTGTGCGTGTAGTCGAGTTCGCCGCTGGGGGTGCTGGGGAGGGGGTTGTTCGCGACGAGCAGCTCGCGCCCGAGGAAGTGGAGCCCGCGGACGTTGTCGAGCCCGTCGTCGGAGCCCTTGAAGACATCGAAGAACGTGCCGTCGAGCCGGTAGCGGAAGACGGAGTCGTAGACGGAGTCGGAGATGTAGAGGAGGCGGTCGGGACCGACGACGATGGAGTTCGGGTAGGTGATGCGCTCGTTGTCCGGGGGGACGAGGTCGCCCAGGTACGAGCCGTCTACGGGCGAGAACATTCCGACGCTGCTCGCCGAGGCGTGGGGCGGGTTGGCGGCTCCCCAGACGATGAGCAACACGTCGTCGGGAACCTCAGCCATCGCAACGGGAGAGCCCAGTGCGAGCGCGAGACCAATGAGCCCCATCTTCATGCGAGCCTCCCCCTGGTTGGGTGTGCGGTGCCGGCGGGCGTGCGTGCCCGGCCTGGTCATTGGGGGTACGTGCCTTGGGGGGCGGGAGTTGCGTTATATTCTCATTTTGCATCAATACAGGAATGATTGAGTCCTCTGGGGTCTGAACCGCCGGGGGGCGGGTCCGTACAGGGAGGGTGGCCGTCGATTGGGGTGCCCGGCGGGAAGTGACGGCGGGCGGGCCCGGACAGCCGATAGCGAGGGGGGAAGACACCGCCGACCGCCAGGAGGGCCACGGCATGACAGATTTGGACAGGAACGGGCCGAACGCGAGCGACCTGATCGGGCTCATCGAGTCCCGGCTCAACCGCGAGGAGTTCCAGGATCACCACTGGACCGGGACATTCTGGGAGTACCTCGCCCGGTGCGAGCAGAACCCGAGCGTGCTCCGCAACGCGTACCAGCGGCTCTATGACGCCGTCTTGGCGCGCGGCAGCGAGCACTACAAGCTCTTCAAGCGCGACTGCGTGCGGTACCACTTCTTCTCCGACCCGTTCGACGACGGCAAGGACGGGATCTTCGGGCTCGACTTCGCGCTGATGAAGCTGGTGGATTTCCTCCGGTCCGCCGCCGAGGGGTACGGCACGGACAAGCGGATCCTGCTGCTGCACGGGCCGGTTGGCAGCTCCAAGTCCACGATCGCGCGGTTGCTCAAGAAGGGGATCGAGCACTACTCGCGGACGCCCGAGGGGGCGCTCTATTCATACTCGTGGCTGCTGGACGACCGGTGCGGGGTGAGCCCGATGGAGGGGTCGGCGCACGAGGCGGTGAAAGCGCACGAGTACCCGAGCCCGATGCACGAGGAGCCGCTGACGCTGGTGCCACGCGAGGCGCGCCGGGCGCTGCTGGACCGGTTCAACGAGGGGTGGTCCGCCGAGCATCACGGCGGGAAGCTGCGCGTCGAGGGCGACCCCGACCCGTTTTCCCGCAAGATCTACGCTGACCTCATGCAGTTCTACGAGGGCGACTGGAAGAAGGTGATGGACCACGTCCGCGTCCGCCGCATCGTGCTGAGTGAGAAGGACCGCGTGGGCATCGGCACCTTCCAGCCCAAGGACGAGAAGAACCAGGACTCGACCGAGCTGACCGGCGACATCAACTACCGCAAGATTGCGCAGTTCGGCAGCGACTCGGACCCGCGGGCGTTCAACTTCGACGGCGAGTTGAACATCGCCAACCGGGGCATCTGCGAGTTCATCGAGGTGCTCAAGCTGGATGTCGCGTTCCTGTACGACCTGCTCGGGGCGTCTCAGGAGCACTCAATCAAGCCCAAGAAGTTCGCGCAGACGTCGATCGACGAGGTGATCCTGGGGCACACGAACGAGCCGGAGTACAAGCGCTTGCAGTCGAACGAGATGATGGAGGCGTTCAGGGATCGGACGATCAAGATCGACGTGCCGTACAACATCCGGCTGGATGATGAGATCAAGATCTACCAGAAGGACTTCGGGCCCGAGCGGATTCGCAACGTGCACATCGCGCCGCACACGCTGGAGATGGCGGCGATGTGGGCCGTGCTCACGCGCCTCGAAGAGCCCAAGAAGGCGGGGCTCACGCTGGTGCAGAAGTTGAAGCTGTACAACGGCAAGTCGATCGCGGGGTTCACCGAGGACTCGGTCCGCGAGCTCAAGGAGGAGGCGCCGCGGGAGGGGATGGACGGCATCTCGCCGCGGTACATCCAGGACAAGGTGTCCAACGCGCTGGTGAGCCGGCAGGCGATCGAGGAGCGGACGATCAACCCGTTCATGGTGCTCAACGAGCTCGAGGGCGGGATGGGGCACCACTCGCTGATCACGGACGAGGAGACGAAGAAGACGTACCGCGAGCTGCTGAGCGTGGTGAAGGACGAGTACGAGGACATCATCAAGGCCGAGGTGCAGCGGGCGATTTCCGCCGACGAAGAGGCGATCATGCGCCTGTGCACCAACTACATCGAGAACGTCCGGGCGTACACGCAGAAGGAGCGTGTCGTCAACAAGTACACCGGCAAGGACGAGGAGCCCGACGAGCGACTGATGCGGTCGATCGAAGACAAGATCGACATCCCCGAGAGCCGCAAGGACGATTTCCGCCAGGAGATCATGAACTACATCGGGGCGTTGTCGCTGGACGGGAAGAAGTTTGAATACAACACGAACGCGCGCCTGTACAAGGCGCTCGAGCTCAAGCTCTTCGAGGACAGCCGCGACACGATCAAGCTCAAGAACCTGGTGAGCAGCGTCGTGGACGACGAAACGCAGCAGAAGATCGACGTGGTCAAGCAGCGGCTGATCCGCCAGTTCGGGTACAACGAGGTGAGCGCGACGGACGTGCTGAACTACGTCGCGAGCATCTTCGCGCGGGGCGATGCGAAGGGCGGGTGAGGCGCCTTCATGGCTGTTCGTCCACGACGACGCGCCCGAGCCGTATGACCATGCGGACCGCTTGGAGGGCGCTGGCATCTTCGAGCGGGTTGCGGTCGAGGATCACGAGGTCCGCGAGTTTGCCCGGTTCGGCGGTGCCCAGCGTCGCGTCGAGCCCGAGCACGCGGGCGGACTCGACGGTCGCAATCGCGAGCGCCTCGGCGGGAGTGGCGCCGCCGAGTTCGACGAGCAGACGGACCTCTTCCTGCGCCGAGGCGCCCGGCTTGAGCCCGCCGACGGGAAAGTCTGTGCCCAGCCCGACCAGCCCGCCCGCGCGGTGGTGCTCGACCGCGAGTTCCGCGGCGCGACGCACGGCATCCCTGAGCGAGGCGCGTTCGGCGTCGGTCATCGCTGGCAAACCCGGGCGCGGCTCATGCTCGGCCATCTGGTGTGTGACGACGAGTGTGGGCACCCACGCCATGCCGTGCTCGCGGAATGTGCCCATGAGTGCGTCCAGATCCGCGTCGTCGGCGTGGGCCCACCCCCAGGCGATGCGCGCGGCCAGGGTGGCGAACGCGGGCGGTACCGCGTCCTCGGGGACGAGTGCGGGGGGGATCGAGGTGATGTGCTCGACGCAGTGCATGCCAAGCGCTGCGGCGCGGTCTGCGGGGACGCCCTCGGCGTGCCCGCAGACGCGCATGCCGTGCGATTCGGCGGCTTCGATGATCGCGCCGAGCGAGGGCTCATCCATCGCGTTGTAAACCTTGATCCAGCGTGTGCCGAGCGCGGCCTCCCGGTCGGTCCACGCGCGGGCCATGCCCGCGTCGCCGAACCCAAGCGACGTGCGCTGCGGCGTCTGCTCGAAGATGCTGCTCGCGGGCACGACCCCGGGCCAGGCGCGGGTGTCCGTCGCGGCCCGGCCGGCGGCGCTGGCGCCGAACTCCGAGCTGTAGGGCAGCAGGCGGATGGTGGTCACGCCGTGCGAGACCAGCGCGTGCATGACCTGCTCGGCGAGCGGGTCGTTCGCGGTGCCGTTGCCGCGGATCGGCTGGGCGTGGGCGTGGAGGTCGATCAGCCCGGGGATGATGTACGAGCCGGTGACGTCAATGACGTTTGCATTGGGCGGAGCCTCGACGGCGCCGATTTCCCGGATCGTGTCACCGATGATGAGCACATCCGTGTCCGGGATCAGCACGCCGTGGCGGACGTCCACGACGGTCCCGCCTGCGAGCAAAACAGGCGGCTCGAGCTGCGCCCGCATCATCCACGACTGGATCGCCCAGGCGGGCAGCGGGCCCGAACGCCGCCCCGGCCCCCCCTGCCCGGGCCCGGCCGGCTGACCCATGAACCCTGCGAGAAGCGTGAGCAACGCGGTCCAGATCATGCTGTGTCCCCCTCGAATGCGTCCGCGTGGCACTACCCACGACGCAGGCGGGGGGTTGCACGCCCGGCGTTGAGGCCGAGAACCGGGTTTTCAGCGTGCGCCGCCGGCACGACCCGCATGATCGGGCGCTCCGCGGCAGGCGTGGCACGCAACGGGGGGGCGGGGTTGCGGTGCCGTGGCACAGTCTCGTAGCACCCCGCTGACGCGGCGTGCGGCAGGACACACCCAAAGAGAGAGCACACAAATGAAGACCTCCACCACGTGCGGCCCCCTCGCGGTGCTTGCGGGCATCGCCTTCGCTTCTTCGGCCAACGCCGGCGTCATCTCGCAGGCCGACCTCGCCGAGGTCTCCAATCAGGTCATCGACGTGGACGGCGTCTCGACCACCGTCTCCAGCACGCCCAAACGCCTGCAGCGCAAGACCGTCAACGGCGTCACCGGCATGGGGATCAAGGGCGGCAACGTCAACGGCGAGATCGACAAGTACGAGTCCATGAACTTCAGCTTCGACGCCCCCGTCGTCGTTGACGGCTTGACCATCGCGTTCCTCTACGACGACGGGCAGTTCGGCGATCAGCCCGCCGAGATCGCCCGCGTGGTTGTGGACGGCGACGCGTACACCCTCAGCGTGACCGGCCCGACCACCGCCGTCTGGGCCGGGCTGGGCCTGGTCGAGAACATCTCGATCGCGACCGAGGCCGGCGGCGGGGCGTGGCGCGTCTCGGGCGATGACATCTTCGGCGGGGCGATCTCCTCGCTCACGCTCGAATCGGGCAACCCCGGGCGCAAGGCGAAGTACGCCGACTTCTCGTTCGTCAGCCTCAGCACCGCGGTGCCCGCGCCGGGCACCGCGGCGATGCTCGGGCTCGGCGGGCTCGTCGCGGTCCGTCGCCGACGCTCGGCCTGATCGCTCCCCGCGGAACACTCCCCGCACGCCCCGCGCCCGGCGACCATCGCCCGGCGCGGGGCGTGTGTTCTTTTGGCGTGACGGAAACAGCGGGGGGTTCGGGGCATCTACTCGCGGAGCACGTAGAACCACTCGCCGAGGCGGAACTGCAGGTGCCCGGTCGTGCGGACGCCGTCGTCGTAGCGCGCGTCCATCTCGTCGAAGACCGCGATGCTGGAGGTGGGGCGGTAGATGCCCAGCCCGACGGGGACGCCGTAGTCGGTGGACCAGTCGTAGGTGCCGCCGAAGGAGGTGATGTTCTTGAACTCCTTCGGGCGGAGGAACTCGTCCATGCCCTCGGGAACGTTGCCGGCGAAGTCGTCCTCGGGCCAGTCGCCGTAGGTCGCGTGGTAGATCTCGAAGGCGGTCGCGATCCTGCGGTACTCCTCGTACCCCGCGGAGATCCGGGCCCGGCGGGCGAACGAGCCGGTCCGGGCGATCGCGATCCCCGTGATCACGGTCAGGATCGCGACGACCACTACCAGCTCGATCATGGAGAACCCGCGGCGCATCGCGGGATCATCGGCCCGGCGTGCGAGGCGCTTGATGGCACCCGGACGGGGGAGCCCGCGCGAGGCGTTTCGGGTCCGAGAACTGGGCGGGGGCGGTCCGATGCCCTGGCCGCCCCGCCCTGACCGCGTGTGCGGGTTTGCCCGCGCTCGGGATCGCTCGGGGCCTTCGGCCTGCCCGCGGCAGGTACCATCCGCGCATGAGCGTGAACACGAAGAAGTCCGAGCGGCGGCCCCTCCGGTTCGAATCGATCGACGACATCCGGGTGGAGTTGGATCGGCTCGAAACGGCGCACAAAGCCGAAGGCGTTCGGCACACGGGCAACTACTCGCCCGGGCAGAACTTCAACCACCTCGCGAACTGGATCGAGATCTACGAGACGCGGGAGTTCGGGCCGACGCCGCCGTGGTTCGTGCGCGTCATCGGGAAGATGATGAAAAACAAGATCGTCACCAAGGGGTTCCCGGCCGGGCTGTCGGGCCCGGGCAACAAGCCCCAGCCCGAGCCCGAAGCCTCGTTCGAGGACGGGGTGGCCCGCTATCGCCACAAGCTTGATGTGCTCGGGACGCTCGACCTGGCTCACGAGAACCCGATGTTCGGACCGTGCACGCACGACTTTGCGATGCAGGTGCAGCTGCGCCACGCCGAGCATCACCTCGGGTTCCTGCACCCGAAGGGGTGACGCCGGCTCAGGCGAGCGCGAGGCTCAGGACGACGCTGCGGTAGTTGGTGACGTCCCAGTCCGCGTGCCCGACGGGGCGGAACCCGCGCCGGGTGTACAGCGCGATGAGCGCCTCGGCGTGCTCGCTCGTGTCGCAGGCGAGTTCGCGGAACCCCCGCCCGCGCGCGGCGACGATCGACGCGTCGAGCAGGCCCGACCCGACGCCCCGCCCCTGCCACGCCGGATCGACGGCGTACTGCCCGAAGACGGCGACCTCCGGGCGCGCGTACCACGCGGGGGAGCCATTCGGGGCATCGCCCGGCTCGGGCGGGCCCGCGATGCTGACGGTGCCGACGGGCGCGCCCGCGGCGTCAACCGCGATCAGGCACGTCACGCCCTCGGCGCACGCCCGCTCGCGTGTGACCTCCGTGCTCTGGTGGCTCGCGAGGTAGTTCATGCCCGCCGCGGCGAGGGGCGCGTACGCGCGGTGGAGCAGCCGGGTCAGCGCGTGCAGGTCGTCTTCGGGCGCGAGCGGGCGGATGGTGAACGGATCGGCCACGGTGTCACGGTACGGCGTGGTGTTTCGCCCGCCAAGCCCGGGCATGCTGGGCTGCCGAGGGAGCGAAGGGTGTGGTAGCCTGTGCTGGCCTTGCCGAAAGGGGCCCGTATGTACCCGGAAGACCCGGCCAACACCGTACAGATGATCATGGCGAACCTGGTCGGGATGTGGCCCAATTTTCTGGTGCTCATCGCGGGCATCGTCATCGCGTGCGTGTTCATCGTCCGGCACACCCGCCCGGCGGTCTTTGCGATCATCGCATTGGTCGGGATGCTTGTCGTGGGGATCGCGGGGGTCATCGCCCGCGAGTTGATGATGCGGCGGGTCTACACGGGCGAGGTCTACTTCGAGGAAATCGAGGGCGTGATGGCCGCGTTGAGAATCGGCACGGGCATGCTGCACGCGGGGTTTCTGGGGTTGTTGATCGCCGCGGTGTTTGTGTCGCGACGCTCGGCGCCCCCGCCTCCCGCGGCCTATGCGCACACAGGCGGCACACCGCCGCCACCGCCCCGGGTTTGATGTATCAGGGTGTTTGACGCATCAAGCCGCGAGCGCCGCGTTGCCCGCGAGCATCTTGCTCATGATCGTGAGATGCTCGAACCCGCGTTCGACGCGTGCCACGGGCGTGTACCCGCGCCGCTCGAAGAGCGGAATGAGCTTGGCGTGGTCGGGCGAGAGGGCGCACCCGAGGTTCGCCGCGCCGCGATCGCGGGCGTCAAGCTCGCACCGGGCGATCAGCGCCGACGCGACGCCCATGCCCCGCAGCGCCGGCTCGACGGCGATGCGGCTCATCACGCCCATGTCGTCGCGCCCGAACCAGGGCACCGCGCGGAGCAGTTCGTCGTCCGCCGGGAACCCGACAATGGCGGCCCCGATGATCGTCTTGGAATACTCGGCGACGAGCACGCGGGTGGTGTCGTTTCCCGCAAGGCGGGTGAGATCGTCCGGGCCGGGCGCGCCGAAGACAAGGCCCTCGCCGGCGCGCTCGTAGATTTCGGCCGCCGCGTGCGGCGGGTCGGCGGGCAGGAGCGTTCGGATGACAATCGGCTCGTTCATGGCGTTCTCGGGATGGGCTCCCGGGTGCTCTCGGTCTGATCCGCGGGCCGGTTGAGCCCGGCCGCCCCCTCGATCGGGCGGGACGCCGGCACGCATCCCCCGGTTCCCTACCGTTGCCCGTGCCCACGCCCGCGCCCGTTTCCGAGCCCGCCCCGGGCGATCCGCCCCCGACCCAGGGGGCTGTCCGCGTCCGCGTGCGCTACAGCGAGTGCGACCCGATGGGCGTCGCCCACCACGCGAGCTACGCCCCGTGGCTCGAGATGGCCCGAACCGAGCTGCTCCGCGACGGCGGGCGCACGTACGAAGCGATGGAGCGCGAGGGCGTCTTCCTCGTCGTGACGCGTTTGGAGATCAAGTATCGGCGCCCGATCCGGTACGACGACGTGCTCGAGATCCGCACCCGCGTGGGCACCGGCTCGCGGGTGCGCGTGCGGCACGACTATGACATCGCGCTGATCGAGCGCGCCGGCGCGTCGCCCGACCCGACCGACCCTGCGGTGCCCCACGACGGGGTGACCGCGATCGGGGTGACCGAGCTCGCGTGCGTCGGCCGCGACGGGCGCCCGCGCGAGCTGCCGGCGTGGCTCGGAGGCGGGGGCCCGGCGTGAGGGTCCCCGAGCCGCTTACGTGCGCGGCATGCGGGTACGAGATCGAGAGCATCGCCCGCGGGCGCAAGAGCACGATCTGCCCCGAGTGCGGCACCACCACGCCCGTGCGAGACTGGGAGAATCCCGCGTGGATCGACCACCTCCGCCGGCGCACGGTGCGGGATGAATGGCGCCGGGTCCGCGTCGGGTTTCTTGCAGCGGTGGTGGTGCTGTTGGCGATCGCGGGCGCGTGCGTGCTGTGGACCCCATACCCCGCGTTCGCGCTGCTGCCCCTGGTCCCGGCGGTGCTGTTGCTCTTGGCGCTGTTTCGCCCGGGCTAGGCGTACCCTTGCGGGTTCTAACATCGCACGACCGGGCAGCACGGTCATTCTCTGCCATGTCGCATCTCTCCACCAAGTTCGAGCATGGGCCAGCGCACGGGCGTGATTGCGAGTCGTGCGGGTACGGGCTGTCGGGGCTGCCCGATCAGTTCGGCGCGGTCCGCTGCCCCGAGTGCGGGCACGCGAACCTGACGGTGCCCGACATCACGGGGCGCCACCTCGACCGGATCATGCACGACAGCCTCAAGCGAGATCGGCGGATCTCGTACGTGCTCTTCGCGATCGGGGCGGTGATCATCCTCATGCTCATCCCCGTGCTCGGGTTCGTCGGAGCGAGCGTGTTTGGCGGCATCGCGCTGGTGGTCTGGCTGCTCGTGACGTTCGTGATTGACGTTGGTGAGGAGTGGTGAACCCCCCAGTGTGACGCCCGGTTTGGACGGCAACCCGCCCGCGTCCGAGGCGTATGGTTGTGGACGGGCGGCCGGACCGGGGGGTCCACCCACGCTGCCGCCCCGGGCGCTGCCCCCCCACGAACAGAGGGGGCCTCGACGCGAGCCCGGCCAGGACCGTTGGCCATCGGGTTCGAGGATCGGACCTCGCGTTGCCCAACGTGCCCCCATCAGCCTCCGAAAGTGGTACCCCCGTTGCTGTGCTTGTGGGCTCGGGGTCGGACATTCCGCAGACTGGCGGGTCGTAGCATCAAGCCTGCGCACCGGCTGGCACGATGAGGGATCAATCGCGCACTATGTCAGGGAAGGCAACATCAACCGAGCTCCGGACCCCCGCCCGGCCGGACGAGCGTGCGGAGCTCTTGAATGAGCGCCGGGCGTGCCCGCGCCGGCGGAAGCGCCGACGCCGCACGCGCCAGCTGGGGTACGGCGCGCTGGGGTTGCTGCTCGGGCTGATCGGGGTGGTCGCGATCCTGACCCGCTCGCCCCTCGCGACGCGGCTGATCGTGCCCCGCCTCTCGGACATGACCAGCACGCCCATCGAGGCCGACCGGGCCTGGATCGGGATCGACGGGCGGATCGTGCTCGAGAACGCCCGGTTCTTCGTGCCCGGGATGTCGCGCCCGACCGAGGAGCCCGGGCCCGAGGCGCGGTTCTTCGAGGTGGACAAGGCGGTCGTCTGGCTCGACTGGGGCTCGGTCGCGTCGGGCGGGATGCCCGTGGTCTCGACGATCGACCTGAACAAGCCGCTCTTCCGCCTGAGCCACTCGACCGAGACCGGGCGGCTGAACATCGCCGGGCTCTCCTTTCTTATGCAGGACGCCGGGCTTGGGGATGTCTCTGAAGACTTCCACCTGCCGCTGCTGCAGACGACCGGGGGCATCATCGAGATCGGCGAGCACACCGCCGACGGGTACACCGCGCTCAAGCGCATCCCGGTGGACGGCGAGCTGGTCCCCATGGCCTTGCCGGGCGGGCAGACCTTCGGGTTCCGTCTGCGCCAGGTCGCCGAACCGGGCGTCGGCGGGCGACCCGCGATCGACATCTCCGGGCGCTACGACGCGAACGGGCTGGCGATCACGCTCGAGGAGTTCGTGCTCAGCGATTGGTCGTCGGAGGTGGTGCCCTCGCGGGTGCGGGCGTTGTATGAACGTCTGGCGTTGTCAGGGGCGATCGGGGAGACGACGCTGCGGGTGTCGCCCTCGGGCAAGCCCAGCGCGACGATGGCGCTCGAGGGCGTGGGCGTGACGCTGCCGTTCGATCTCTCGGGCGCCGTGCCCGACCCCGAAGCCGCGGTGCGGATGGAGAACACGACCGGGACGATCGAGGTCTCGGCCGACGGCGTGCACGCGAACCTCTCCGGGCTGCTCGACGAGCTGTCGTACAACGTCACGCTTGACTCGGACGGCGTCGAGCCGACGAGCCCGTTCCGGTGCGTGCTGACCACAAACACGCGCCTGAGCGAGGACATGCGCCTGCTCTTCGCGGCGCCCCGGGCGGTCCGCCACCCGCTGGATCTGTTCATCGACCCCGAGGCGGACGTCGAGGCGGTCGTCCGGCTCGAACGCGTCGCGGGCGACGACGGCACAACCGGCGACATCCGCAAGGCCGGCGAGCTGCGGTTCTCGAACGGCTCGGCGGCGTACGCGAACTTCCCCTATCGGTTCGAGAACCTCGAGGGCGTGGCGCGGTTCGACGACACGACGCTCTCGATCGACGCGCTCCGGGGGACGCACCCGAACGGGTCGGTGCTCAGCGCGACGGGCACGTTCTCGCCGCTCGGGCCCGAGTCGGCGGTGGAGCTGAATGTTCGCGTAGAAGACGTGCCGATCGACGACGAGCTGCGCGCGGCCCTGTCGCCCGGGCGGCGGCAGATGGTGGACGCGCTGTTCAGCCAGCGCCGGCACGCGTCGCTGCTCGACGCCGGGCTGGTGCGGGACCCGGGCACGATGGGCGAGGCGCCCGAGTTCGCGTTCGGCGGGCGCGCGGACGTGGACGTCGCGATCCGGCGCGAGCAGGGCAAGGTCTCGATCTGGTCGCGGACGATCAACGTGCACGTCCCGCGGGCCGGGCTGGTGGCGGACCACTTCCCGCTGCCGATGGTTGCTGAGGACGTGTCGATCGTGATCGACGAGCGCGACGCGCTGCTCTCGGGCGGGATCTACCGCGGCGTCTCGGGCGGGACGGCCGAGATCGAGGCGCACGTCTCGCTGTCGGACGAGCACGGCGAGCCGATCCGCGATCCGATCCCCGAGGTCCACATCCGGGCGCGCGATATCCCGGTGGACCCGCGCCTGCGCGCGGCGATCCCGGGGTACGGGTCGTCCGAGCCCGGCGAGCGGGGGACGCTGCGCGACATGCTCGACCGGCTCGGGCTTGAGGGAATCGCCGATTGCGAGGCGCTGATCGGCGCGCGCGCGGACGGGTCGCTCGGGTACGAGGTGCGGGCGGCGGTGGAGGACCTGGTCTCGCGTCCCGTGCCTTGGGACATGCCCGAGCCGGGCGCTGAGCCGGCGCCCTTGGAGCTGACGGGCGTCGAGGGGACGATCGAGGTGACCGAGAAGCTCGTCACGCTCGATGTGCGCGGCGGGCTGGTCTTCGAAGAGGGCAACTCGGCGAGCCCCGCGCCGGTGCGACTCGCGGCGCAGATCGGGTACCAGCGCAACCGCCCCGGGTTCACGCCCGAGGAGGAGACGGGGTTGGTGGACGAGGGCCCGCCGGCGCCGGGGCCTTCGATCGATGTGTTGATCGAGGCGGACGGCCTGGATCTTTCGACGCCGCTGGAGCACGCCGTCGCGGTCTTCAGCCCCGAGTGGGGCGAGCGGACGGCGGATTGGCGCGCGCGGAATGACCCCGAGGGGATCGTCGATGCGTCGGCGCATTTCGAGGGGCATGTGGGCGGGGCGATGTTCGCCGAGATCGGTGTGGGCGGCGTCGAGCGCGCGTCGTGGGGCACCGGGCTCGAGCGGGTCGATGTCGGGCGGTCGGTCGGGGAGGTGACGCTCTCGACGGGGCCCGAGCCGTGGATCCGCGCGGACGGGTTGTCGGCGCCGGTCTGGTTCGGGGGCGAG
>BQJQ01000015.1 GCA_021604785.1 Phycisphaeraceae bacterium | reverse complement strand
GTGGCGTACCCATTCCTCCGCCCGCACCAGAAGCAGCGGCTGGTGGGCATGGTCATGCAGCTCAAGGGGGATGAGTCCGCGAGCGACGACATGAACTACCAGTCCGCGACGGCTCAGCGGCTGATCGGGGCGGGGGGCATTGCCGGGACGAGCGAGGCGGACGCGCGGGCGCTGATCCGGTACAACCACCTGCCCGAATCGCACAACGACATGGTCTACGCGGTGGTGGTCACCCGGTTCGGGCTGCTGGGCGGGGTGGGGGTGCTGGTGCTTTACCTGCTCTGGGTGGTGGGGGCGCTCATGACGGCGAGCTCGTGCCGGGACCCGGCGGGCAGGCTGATCTGCGTCGGGCTGGCGGCGTTTGTGGCGGCCCAGATGGTCATCAACGTCGGGATGAACGTCGGGGTGCTCCCGATCATCGGGATCACCCTCCCGTACGTCTCCTACGGCGGGTCGAGCATGCTGACGTGCTGGATCATGGCGGGATTGGTGGCGAGTGTGGGATTGCACCGGACCCGCCCGCCTTTCCGCGACAGCTTTGAATACGCTGATGGCAATGGATCACACGAACGCATCCCGGGCGGGTTCCGCGCCGTCGGGCTCGCCGGGCGGGCCGTCACACGCTGAGGCACCCCTGCCGACGGCTCCCCTGCCCGCGCCGGCGTGGTTCGCCGAGCGGTGCACCGCCCTGGGCGTGACCTTCGGGCCCGGCGAGGTGGACCGGCTCGGGCTCTTCCTGGCGATCCTGCTCGACGAGAACACCCGCCAGAACCTGACGGCGATCCGCGACACCGACGAAGCGTGGGAGAAGCACGTTCTCGACTCGATGACGCTGGTGGGCGTGCTGGCCGAGCTGCCCGAGGGGGCGCGGGTGATCGACGTGGGGACGGGCGGCGGCGTGCCGGGGCTGCCGCTGGCGTGCGTGATGGGCCAAGTGCGGTTCACGCTGCTCGACGCGACGGCGAAGAAGACGGCGTTCCTGGCGCGCGCGGCGGCGGCGCTCGGGCTGACCAACGTGGACGTGCTCACGGGGCGTGCCGAGACGATCGGGCAGCTTGGCAGCGAGCACAGGGCGGCGTACGACGCGGTGATCGCGCGCGCGGTGGGGCGGCTGGCGGTGCTGAGCGAGTTGACGGTGCCGCTGGCCAAGGTGGGCGGGCTGTGCGTGCTGGTGAAGGGCGCGCGGGCGGAGGAGGAGCTGGCCGAGGCGAAGAAGGCGCTGCACATGCTGCACACGGCCCACGCGGGGACGGTGGAGACGCCGACGGGGCGGGTGGTGGTGCTCGAAAAACTGCGGGACACGCCCAAGATGTACCCGCGGCGGGACGGGGAGCCGAAGCGGGCGCCGCTGGGGGTGGAGAAGGGAAAGGCGTGAGCAGTCTTCGCGAAGACATGCCGTTCTTCCATCACATGATCTTCCGAAGAGCTTGGCTTACGATTGCCCTCGCGATTGGAAGCACGCTGGCACTCGTCGCAATACGCGAGAGTATTACAGGCAACAGCCCTTGGCATGAGTTCACAAGGCTCGTCGTGATTATGTCGGTGTTCTTGCCCGCCATCGCAGCGGCCGTCGTGATCGGATGCCGATCTCATGCATGGGCGACTGCTGGGCGTTCTTTCGGTGTGTGTATGCGTGCTTGGGGTTGGAAAATCACCGTGATCAGGCTCGCGATCCCGGCGTTGGTCATGTTTGCTATCGGCATCTGGGGAATTCCGGACGGATCTTCGCAGGCTGGCGAGATAGGGCCTATGCGTGCAGTCGGAATGTGTTGGTCGATGTCATTCATGGTGGTGAGTGTCTTTGCTCTGTTGTTCCCAGTCGGCATCCTCATAGATGTTGCTGTTAACCAATTCGGACAGAGTGATGAATGCGAGCAAAGCACGCGATGACGACATCGATCACGAACTTGCTCGGCTCTGATGGCCCGATCGCCCGCGCGCTCGGCGAGGGGTATGAGCCGCGCCCGCAGCAGTTGGAGATGGCCGAGCGGGTCGCCGGGGCGATGGCCGACAAGTCGCACCTGCTGGTCGAGGCGGGCACGGGCGTGGGCAAGAGCTTCGCGTACCTCGTGCCGGCGATCCGCCGGTGCCTGGCGAACGGGGAGAAGGTGGTCGTCGCGACGAACACGATCGCGCTGCAGGAGCAGCTGGTGCACCGGGACATCCCGCTGCTCGCGTCCACCATTAACGAGGACCCGGACGACCCGAATGCCGACCCCGGTTGGTCCGGGCGGCTCAAACCCGTGCTTGTGAAGGGGCGGGGCAACTACGTGTCGATCCGTCGGCTTAAGCTCGCGAGCGGGAGGCAGGACAAGCTGTTCGCGGACGCGGGGGCGAAGCGGTCGCTGCACGTGATCGAGGACTGGGCGTACGACACCGAGGACGGTTCGCTGGCGACGCTGCCCCCGATCGAGCGGCCCGGTGTGTGGGACAAGGTGCAGTCGGACTCGGGCAACTGCATGGGGCGGCGGTGCCCGCACTACCAAGAGTGCTTCTATCAGCAGGCGCGCCGCGAGATGGAGCAGGCGAATCTGCTGGTGTGCAACCACGCGTTGTTCTTCGCGGATCTCGCGCTTCGGGCGCGCGGGTCGGGCATGCTGCCGGTGTATCAGCACGTGATCCTCGACGAGGCGCACGGCGTGGAGGACGTCGCGGCGGACCACTTCGGGGTGCGGGTGACCGAGGGGCGGGTGTTTCATCTGTTGTCGTCGCTGGTCTCAGGGCGGGGGAACAAGGGATTCTTGCCGCAGCTGGTGATCGGGTCGGGGGACATGGGCGCGGTGGAGCGGGCGATCTCGCTGGTGCGCATCGCGGACGCGGCGGCCCGGGACTTCTTCGACGAGGTGCTGGTGCTGAGCCAGACGGACGAAGCGCAGGGCGGGCGGGTGCGCCGGGCCGGGGCGGTGGACAACCCGCTGACGCCGGCGATGAACGACCTGGTGATCCGGCTGCGGTCGCTGCGGGACGAGGTGCAGAACGACGCGGACCGGTTCGAGCTCAACGCGTACGCCGAGCGTGCGACGGCGATCGCGAACGCTGCCGAGGTGCTGGTCGATCAGACGGTCGAGGGGTGCTGCTACTGGATCGAGGCGGGGGGATCGGGCGACGAGCGTTCGCGGCGGCGCACGAACGTGACGCTCGCGTGCTCGCCGATCGAGGTGGGGCCGCTGCTCGAGGAGCATTTGTTCGGCAAGGAGCACTCGGTGATCCTGACCAGCGCGACGCTGGCGACGCGGACGATCGAGCCCGACGAGCCGGCCGAGCGGGCCGAGACGGCGTTCGCGCACGTGCTCGACCGGCTCGGGTGCGAGGGGGCCGAGACGCTGCAACTGGGGAGCCCGTTCGAGTTCGGCAAGCAGGTGGAGCTGTTCGTGGACCGGTCGATGCCGGCGCCGACATACGGCGGGCGCACAAGCGGCGAGTCGTTCGAGGACGCGTTGGCATTGCGGATCATGGACCACGTCGCCGCGACCGACGGCGGGGCGTTCGTGCTCTTCACGAGTCTGCGGACGCTCGACCTGGTCGCGGCTCGGCTGGAGGGACCGCTTGAATCGCTCGGGCACCCGGCGCTGGTGCAGCGGGCGGGGGTGTCGCGGACGCGCCTGCTCGACGATTTTCGGGCGGACCCGCGGAGCGTGCTGTTCGGGGCGGCGAGCTTCTGGCAGGGCGTGGACGTGCGCGGCGAGGCGCTGCGGAGCGTGATCATCACGCGGTTGCCGTTCGACCCGCCGGGCAGGCCTTTGACCGAGGCGCGGCTTGAGCGGATCAAGGAGCGCGGCGGCGACCCGTTCCGCGAGGACTCGATCCCGCGCGCGGTGATTCGGTTCAAGCAGGGGTTCGGGCGGCTGGTGCGGAGTCACACCGACACGGGGCGGGTGGTGGTGCTCGACCCGCGGATCGTGACCAAGTCGTACGGGCGGAAATTCATCGAGTCACTGCCGGCGGGGGTGGATCCGGTGCTGCTGGGCGGTTGAGCCGCGGTCAGCGTCGGCGGCGCGAGGCGAGCAGTCCGAACACGGCGAGGACGCCCGTGCCCGCGGGCGCCGGGATGACGGCGAAGTTGAACACGTTGCCCGAGGGGAAGTTGGTCAGCGTGGTCAGCACTGGGGAATGCCCGGTGTAGAGGTTGACGGTATAGACGGTTCCGTCGTCGTCGAGGACGTAGGTGACGCCGTCGAGCGAGGCGGCGCCGCGGACAAGCGAGCCGACGTTGAGGTTGTCGATGATGAGCGCGTTGCCGGTGAAGGGATCGACTTCGATGAGCGCGCCGGTGTTCGAGATCATTATCACCATGCCGTCGTCGCGCACGGTCGTGGCCGCGGCGGCGAAGTCGATGAGGGCGGGGTTCAGATAGGTAACTTCCACCTGGTTGAGGACATTGCCGGTCTCGAGGTCGTAGGTGAGCAGCACGTCAAAGGACGGCGCGGTGTCGGCCCAGATATACGCCTCGTCTGCGAGCCCGAAGGTGATGCCCTCGACGTAGAAGAGGCCCGGGTGGGTGACGGCGAAGAGTTGGGTGGACTGGCCGGTGAGGGGGTCGACCTCGTGGACCGTGCCGGGGAAGACGTTGATGTCCGTAGCGAAGAGCCGGCCGTCGCCGCGGAAGTCCATGCCGCCGGTGGTGTTCCCGGTGAGCGTGGTCGGCCCGACGGCGTGTGCGATGCCGTCGGAGAGCGAGCCGGTGTAGAACACGGGCGTGCCCGAGCCGCCGGCGGCGAAGTAGAATTGCACGTCGCCGGCGTGGGCGTGGGTGGCGAGCGTCATCGCGACAAGCGCCGCGCAGCCGGCGCCGATACTGGCGTGGGTCATGGGGGCCCTCTCTTTCTCTCGCCGGGTCTCTCAGTTCCCGGACCCTGCCCGTTCCGCACGCGAGGCGGTGCGGTTGCGGTCGCTGCGTGTAGGTTTCGTTTGGGCCTGAGGTGGTTGGCGATTGCCCGATTCGGCCTCGGCGGTCGGTGCTGCTACCGTACAGGCCCGGTTTGCACGGGCGAGATTCCCGAACGGAGACCTATCGATCATGCTCGGACGCGTCTTCAAGGCTTACGACATCCGCGGCACCTACCCAGACCTGCTGACCGACCAGATGGCGTGGCAGATCGGGTACGGCACCGCGCGGTTCCTGCTCGAGAGTGCTGCGGCTGCCGGCGAGACCACGCCCATGATGCGCAACGTCGTGGTGGGTCGCGACATGCGGCTGTCTTCGCCCACGCTGCGCGACAAGCTGGTCAGCGGGATCAAGTCGTTCGGCGCGGGCATCATCGACGTCGGGCTTGTGGACACGCCCATGGTGACCTTCGCGGTGAACCACCTCGACTGCGCCGGTGGGATCATGGTGACGGCGTCGCACAACCCGCCCAAGTACAACGGGTTCAAGGTCTGCGAACGCAAGGGGCGGCCCGTGGGCGAGGCGACCGGGCTCGCGACGGTGCGCAAGCACGCGGCGATGGTCGACAAGGGCGTGAAGAAGGTCGAGGACCCCGAGGTCGACCACCGGGACCTGTGGGACGCGTACTCCGAGCACGTCATGGCGTTCATGGACTTGGGCGACCGCCCGCTGAAGGTTGTCGTTGATGCGTCCAACGGCATGGCCGGCACGATGGTCCCCAAGCTGTTCGGGCGCAAGGGGCAGGTGATCGACGGGCTCGAGATCGTGCCGATGAACTTCGACAACTCGTCGGGCGAGTTCGTGCACGAGCCGAATCCGCTGGTCGCCGAGAACCTGGACCAGCTCCGCGTCGCGGTGGTGGACAAGGGCGCGGACCTTGGGCTGTGCTTCGACGGCGACGCCGACCGGTGCGCCGCGGTGGATGAGAAGGGCAACATCATCCCGTGCGACTTCATGACGGCGCTGGTGGCGCCGCACTTCCTCAAGGAAGATCCGGGGGGCGCGATCGCGTACGACCTGCGCTCGACCAAGGCGGTGCCCGAGGAAATCGCCAAGCACGGGGGCGTGCCGATGCGGGGGCGCGTCGGGCACGTTTTCATGAAGCAGCTGCTCCGGGAACAGAGCGCCCCGTTCGGCGGCGAGCTGTCCGGGCACTTCTACTTCCGCGATAACTTCTTCGCGGACTCTGGTGCCATCGCGATGTGCGTTTTCCTGAGCATCCTTTCCAAGACCGGCGATCCGATGAGCAAGCTGATCAAGCCGATCGCCCGATACCGGCAGTCCGGCGAGCTCAACTTCGAGGTCGAGGAGAAGGACGAGGCGATCGAGGCGATCGAGGAGGAGTTCGCGCTGCGGGGCGAGATCGACCACCTCGACGGCGTGACCATCGACGCGTTCGACTCGGAAGGGTGGTGGGCGAACATCCGCAAGTCGAACACCGAGCCGTTCCTGCGTCTCAACGCCGAGGCGAAGGATCAAGAGAAACTTGACGCGTTGCTCGCGGAGATTTCGCCGATACTGACGGGGCAGGACGAGCAGTAACCGCCCGGCACGACGCCCGGCGCTTGGGGGCACGATGAACATTTCTCAGTTCTTCGAGCACTGGCAGATCAACGAGAACCCGTTCCGGGGCGAGGAGGCCCGTCACGACGCGGTCTTTGCGCGCGTCGCGATGGCGCCGGTTGGCGGGCGGCACGCGTCGTCGCACCCGGACTTCGAGAAAATCCTGGGCGACCTGTCGCGGCCGTCCACCTCGGTCGTGTTCGGCGAGAAGGGCTCGGGCAAGACCGCGATCCGCATGCAGATCGGCGACCGGGTCCGGCGTCACAACGAGCAGAACCCGGGCGCCCGCGTGCTGGCGATCTCGTACGACGAGCTCAATGGGTTCCTCGACGAGATCCACGCGCGGGTGTCGCGCGGGCACGCCGACGCCGACCCCGCCGAGAGCTTCAAGAAAGTGCGACTGGTCGATCACATCGACGCGGTGCTGGCGCTGGGTGTCTCGCGGGTGCTCGAAAGCGTGCTCGGCTCGGGCTCGGACGGCGGGGACCTTGGGCCCGACCCCGTTCGGCGCGCGCGCCAGATGACCTCGTCGCATAAGAACGATCTCGTGCTGCTGCAGGCGGTGTACGACCGGTCGGACGTGGACGGGCGGAGGACGGCCAAGCTCCGCTCGCGGCTGAAGCTCGGCACGCCCGAGGGGCGGCTCGGGTGGCTCGCGCTGGCGTGGGCCGGGTGGATCCCCGCGTCGCTGGCGGCGGGCGTGCTGGTGTTCGCGGCCGAGATGGTCACGGGTGTGCCGGCGATGATCGTGCAGGTGCTGCTGGGCGTGTTCGCGCTGGCGTGGGCGGGGGTGCTGGCGAAGGTTTTCATCCTCGACCGACTGGTGCTCGGGCGGCTGGGCGGCAAGATCGCCCGTCAGCAGCGGTTCCTGGCCCGCCCGGCCGATGCGATCGCCGCGAGCCTGCGTTGGGTGCCGGTGCCGATGCGATCGTCGCACGTGCTGCCGCTGACCAAGTCCGATGAGCACCGGTACGCGATGCTGGCGCGCCTGAAGCGCGTCCTCGCGCACTTCGGCATCACGGGCGTGCTGGTCATCATGGACCGGGTGGACGAGCCGACGCTGGTGAACGGCGACCCGGACCGGATGAAGTCGATCGTCTGGCCCCTGTTCAACAACAAATTTCTGCAGCAGGAGGGCATCGGCATCAAGCTGCTGCTCCCGGTGGAGCTTCGTCACGCGCTGTTCAAGGAGTCGAGCGCGTTCTTCCAGGAGGCGCGGCTGGACAAGCAGAACATGGTCGAGCGGCTCAGCTGGACCGGGGCGATGCTCTATGACCTGTGCTCGTCGCGGCTGACGGCGTGCCGCCCGGACCACGCCGAGCCGGTGGCGTTGGTGGATGTGTTCGCCGAGGACGTGTCGCGGCAGGACGTGGTCGATGCGCTGGACCAGATGCACCAGCCGCGGGACGCGTTCAAGTTCTTGTATCGGTGCCTGAGCGAGCACTGCTCGAACGTGACGGGCGACGAGCAGGCGTGGCGGATCCCCAAGCTGGTGCTTGAGCAGGTGCGCCGGGCCGAGTCCGAGCGGGTGCAGCAGCTCTACCGGGGCATCCGCCCGGCGTGAGGGCGCGGCTCAGATGTCGTCGTCATCCAGCGACGCGACGGGCGCGGCTGCGGGTGCCGAGCTCTTGCTCTTGCCTTTGCCGCCGTGCCAGAGCAGGAGGACACCACCCAGCGCGAGCGGGGCGGCCATGAGCGCCAGGTGCGGGGCGTCGTTGAAGAGCCACGCGCCGACGACAGCGGCCGCGACCGCCGCGGCGCCGGACCACTTGTTCCAGATCCATGCGCAGACCGCGAGCCCGGCGAGCAGGGCGGTGAGCGCGCCGGCGTGCAGGTAGGCCGTCCACGAGGTCTCGGGCCCGCCCGGGACGGTGAGGAACTCGACCGCGCCCCAGCCGGCGGCGACGAGCGCGAGCACCCCCCGCCCGGTCAGCGTCGGGTGGTTGGCGAGGCGTTTGGCGGTGTTGGACATCGGCATAGAGAGATCCCCCGGGGGTTCATCGGGTTGTTGGGGATCCATCTCGCGGGATTGTCCCCGGTTCTCGGGCTCTCGGACCGGGCTCAGAGGACGCGCCGCAGGCGGGCGTACTCGAGGACGAGGGTCTTCTCGCCGACCGAGCCGAACTTCACCACGGCCCGGGCGTGCTGCCCGCCCATGACGCGCATGACGCGGCCCTCGCCGAACTGCGGGTGGCGGACGGTGCACCCCTCGGGGTACTCCTCGTGGGCGCGGTCCGCGGCGCTGGCGGCACCGGACCGACGCTGCTCGCGGACGCGCTCCAGATCACCCCGCACGGCGGCGCCGCGGTCGAACTCCCGCTCGCGGGGTGTCTGGTCCACGTCGTCGTACGCGTCGGACTGATCCGAGACGTGCGCGTGCTCGGTGCCCACCTCGGTGAGGAAGCGCGAGGGGATGGTCCGCTCGGTGGCGCCGCGGACGGTGCGGTAGCGGGCGCTGGTGATGTGCAGCAGCTTGCGCGCGCGGGTGATGCCGACGAAGGCGAGCCGGCGTTCTTCCTCAAGCTCAGGCTCGGATTCGAAAGCACGCGAGTGGGGGAGGAGGCCTTCTTCCAGCCCGATCATCGCGGCGGCGTCGAACTCCAAGCCCTTGGCGGCGTGCAGGGTCATGAGGGTCACCGCGCCCTGCTCGGGGTCGACCGTGTCCGCGTCTGCGACCAGGGCAACCGACTCGAGGAACGCCCGGAGCATCGCGAGCAGGTGGGGCACGGGCACCGCCGGTGCATCGGCGTCGGGGTCGAATGGGGTGTCCATGTCCAGGGGGTCCGCGTCTTCGGCGATCGGGTCGGACAGCGGGTCGAACTCGGCCTCGAAGTCGCGGGCGGAGCTGACCAACTCGTCGAGGTTGTCCAGGCGTTCCTCGTCGGATTCGGACCCCGACGCGTTGGCGACCTTGCGGTAGTGCGACGCGAGCGAGGACTCGTCGATGACCCGGGCGACCAGCTCGGCCAGCGTGCCCGAGACCGTCGCGCCCATGAACGAGCCGGACCCGGTCAGCCCGTCGATCATCTCGACGAACCGGGCGGCGGATTTGACGGCACCGGGTGCGGCGCCGGTCTCGGGCGCCCGCCGGAGGGCCTCGAAGACAGGCATGTCCTCGCGCTCGGCGAGCAGGGCGATCCGGTCGAGCGAGGTCTTGCCCAGCCCGCGTGTCGGCTTGTTGACGATCCGCGCGAGCGAGATATCGTCGGCCTGGTTCGCGACGACGCGGAGGTAGGACAGCGCGTCGCGGACCTCCTCGCGCTCGTAGAACGCGGTGCCGCGGGCGATGACGTACGGGATGCGCGCTTGGCGGAAGGCCTCTTCCATAACGCGGGACAGGGCGTTGGTGCGGTAGAAGACCGCCATCTCGCGCCAGGGGACGGTGCTGCCCTCGTGCAGGCGGGTGAACCAGTCGGCGATGAGCGTCGCTTCGTGGTGCTCGTCGCGGCAGAGGACGACCGAGACGCGCTCGCCGCCGGCTTTGTCGGTGAAGAGGGGCTTGTCCTTGCGCCGGGTGTTCTTCTTGATGAGCGTGTCGGCAGCCCCGAGGATGGGCGCGGTGGAACGGAAGTTCTGGCCCAGCTTTACGGTGCGGGCGCCGGGGAAGTGGGTCTCGAAGTCAAGGATGTTTGAAATGTCCGCGCCGCGCCAGCCGTAGATTGCCTGGTCCGGGTCGCCGACGACGCAGATGTCGGGTCCGACGGTCTTGGCGGTGTCGGGCTCGATGCCGGGCATGCCTGCCAGTGCGTCGGCGGGGCGTCCTTCGCCGGCGAGCAGGCGGGCGATCTCGAACTGGACCTTGTTGGTGTCCTGGTACTCATCGACCAGCAGGTGACGCCACCGGTCCTGGCAGGCGCCGCGGATCTCGGCGTTGTCGCGGAGCATGGTCGCGACGAGCAGGAGCAGGTCGTCGAAGTCCACGGCTCCCGCGCGGTGCAGCCCGTGCTCGTACGCCTTGTAGAGGCGCGCAATCGTGGTGTGATAAAAGTCGTTGGCCCGCGCGGCGTACTGGTCGGCGGTCAGCATCTCGTTCTTGGCGTTCGAGATCGCAGACAAGACCGACCGCGGCGGCCAGTTGGTCGTGCTCAGGTCCGCGTCCTTGACGGCGCGCTTGAGCAGCGCGAGCTGGTCGGCGGTGGGGAAGATTGTGAAGTCCGCCTTCACGCCCGGCAGGTTGGCCTGCTCGGCGTAGCGGCGCATGAGGCGCGCGCACAGGGCGTGGAAGGTCGTGACGGTCAGGCCTCGCACGGCACGGGGCGGGGCGTCGGCGGGCATGTCCGGGGGCGGGGGGCCCAGGAGCAGGTCCGTCACGCGCTCGCGCATCTCGCCGGCGGCTTTGTTGGTGAACGTCAGTGCGAGGATCGACCACGGCGCGGCGCCCTTGTGGACGAGCCAGGCGATGCGGCGCGAGATGACGCGGGTCTTGCCCGAGCCGGCGGCGGCGAGGACGAGCATCGGCCCGCCCGTGTGAAGAACCGCCTCGCGCTGCGGGGGCGTGAGCCCCTGGAGCAGCGGGTGCGTGTTGTCTGAAGCGGGCTCGGTCACTCGGGGCGCCTCCGGCGCGACTGCGTGGGGTCCATCCATGGTGTCTGAGCGTAGGAACCGGGAGGGCGTCGGTTCAGGACTCGGCGACGTCCGGGGCGGTATGCCCGTGGTGGGGGGTGTCGGCGGCGCGGGCGATCAGGGCGATGCCTTCGGGCAGGGTCGCGGCGATCTGCGAGACCACATCGCCCTCGAGCTTGCGGGAGACGACCGAGCGGCGCGACTTGCCCATGATGAGCGTGTCGCACCCGTAGGTGACGGTGTGGTCGAGGATCTCGTCGGCGATGTCCGAGCTGGTGACGTAGATGGGCACGAACGGGACGCCGGCCTGCTTGGCCAGGATGGCGGTGGTGCCCAGGGCCTGCTGGGCGTCGTGGTCGTCCTCGATGCGCGGGGCGCGACCCGGCTGGAGGTCCATGACCCGCAGCGTGCGCACGAAGATCGCGAAGAGCGTCGCGTTGCGCCGGCGGGCGAGGTCCACGGCGAACTCGGACTGGTAGCGGCCACGCGCGGCGAGCATGACCTTGGGCTTGCCCGGGTCGATCTGGATCTTCGTGTCGCGGACTTCCGACAACCACCCGGTGATGGGCTCGGGGATGGGCGACTCGGTGGCGGCCTTTGCCCGGCGTGCGAGCAAGTACCGCGAGGTGAGGACCGCCGCGATGAGCCCGCCGCTGAAGGCGGTCGAGATCCACTGCGTCAGCCCGATGGTCACCGTGACGGCGAGCAGGAAGAGCGCGAGGGCGGTCATCGCGATGCGGGCAAGCTTGCCGATCTCCAGCTCGCGGTTGAGGACGCTCGACCCGATAGTGACGGTGATGGCGCCGCAGACGCCCAGGACGTAGAGCTTGGCGAGGACGGTGACATCGTGCTCGATGAGGATGACGCCGATCGGGATGACGACCGAGACGATCAGCGCGACCCAGGGCACGCCCGAGTAATTGAGCTTGGTCAGCGGGCGGGGCAGCTCGCGGTCCTGGGCCATCGCGAAGAGGACCGAGACCATGGCCATGACGGCGGTGTTGGTGGCGCTGAGGAGGAGGAGCCCGAAGACGACGCCCGCGGCGGTGCCCAGGACCTTGCCCCCGGTGGGGCCGAGGAAGTTCTTGCCGCTCTCCTCGGCGATGATGCGCATGGAGGCGTTGGTGTACGACTCGACGTCGTGCTCGTGCTCGATCAGCTCGTTGTACGCGTTGAGGGTAACCCGAGGGAGGTTGCGGACCTGCTCGTCGGTGAGCACGAAGGAGCGGTCGCTCCGGAAGTCGCCCATCTCCGCCGGGAGCATCTCGACGAGCGCTTCGCGGCGTTCGAGGAGGCGGAGCTCGTCGGGCTGGTGGATCTGGGACATCGCGACGCCGCCCACGAGGACCGCGAGCCCGGCCAGCGCGATGCCGAAGACCATGTTGAGCCCGACGACCTCGACGGTGACGGGCCAGATGGTCCGTTTGGCCTGCTTCTCCACGGGCTGCTTCATGAGCCCGGTCATGTTGGCGACGGCCTCGACCCCGGCCAGCGCGAGACAGATCTTGGTGAAGCTGACCCAGGCGTCAAAGGGGGGCGTCTCGCGGAAGTAGTCGAAGGAGATGGTTTTGACGCCATCGAGGAAGTAGGGCACGCAGAGGATGGCCATGACGGCCGAGACGGCCAGGGCGCCGAACGCGACGAGGAGGGCGAACTGCCCGGCGGACTTGGCCCCCAGCCAGTTGACGCCCCCGATGAGGATGATCGCGACGACGGCGAGCGGGAGCGTCCACCCGTGGGGGGTGTGGAAATAGTGGAACGCCTCGATCACGGAGATCGCGGCGGTCATGATGTAACCCGAGAGCAAGAGGGTCGCCCCGACGACCGAAAGGGTGGGGGAGAGCTGGCGGGCGGCGGTGTAGACGCCCCCGCCGTCGGGGAAGCACCGGCAGATGTGGGTGTAGGCCCAGGAGACCGCGACCATCAGGATGCCGATGGCGGCAAGGTAGACGACCGAGGCGTGGCCCGTGTAGAGGAAGGCGAGCCCGAGGACGTAGAGGCGCGACGTCCCCCAGTCGCCGTAGAGGAGCGGGCCGGCGTGGATCCACTTGAGGGTGCGCGGGCGGCTGTCGGTGACGAGCATGGGCGGTGGGCACTCAGGGGTGAGCGGCGAGTATACGGACCCGCACCGGGGTCCCTCGCGTATGGAGTGGGCCGGAGCGAGGCGTTGGTTCCGGGGGGTGTTTTCCCGGGTTGCGTTCTAGGCCCCAACATGGGCACACTGTGGGGGTTGGGTGCGGGGCCCGGGCTGGGTGCCGCGTTGACGTGTGTGCAGGGCGACCGTACCGTGCCCGGCTTTTCTCAGAACGGACCATGAGCGATACACCCCGCGACCAAGACCCGACGCACCCGTCGCCCGTCGCCGGGTCGGACGATACCGCGCCCTTCGCGGAGACGCCGTCGTCCACGGGCGACCCACCGCCCACAGCGTTGGAGACCGAGAAGGCGATCCAGGACGCCGCGGGCGGGTCCAAGAGCGGGACGAACCTCGACTCTCTGATCGGAAGGCTCGTCGTCGAGCAGGGGCTGGCGACGCCCGACGAGGTGAAGTACGCGCTGACGCTCTCGCGGACGGAGGAGCCCGAAGCCGAGAAGTCGCTGACGCAGATTCTTGTGGATCGCGAGTTTGTGACCAGCCGCCAGCTGGCGCGCCTGCGCGAGGTGCTCGAAGCCGAGCGCGGCGGGCAGAAGATCCCGGGCTACCGCATCCTGGGCAAGGTCGGCGCGGGCGCGATGGCGACGGTCTACAAAGCGAAGCAGATCTCGCTCGACCGCGTGGTCGCGATCAAGAAGCTGCCCGAGAAGTTCAGCCAGAACCCGCAGTTCATCGAGCGGTTCTTCGCCGAGGGGCGGGCGGCGGCCCAGCTGAACCACCCGAACATCGTGCAGGCGTTCGACGTCGGCAACGAGGGTGAGATCTACTTCTTCGTCATGGAGTTCGTCGAGGGGCGGACCGTCCACGACGACATCGTCAAGCACAAGCGGTACGACGAGGCCGAAGCGCTGAACGTCATCATGCAGGTCGCCGAGGCGCTGGACCACGCGCACGAGCGGGGGCTCATCCACCGCGACGTGAAGCCCAAGAACATCATCATCACCAAGGAAGGCGTGGTGAAGCTCGCCGACATGGGCCTGGCCCGGGCGATGAGTGACAAGGAAGCCGCCGAGGCCGAGGCGGGCAAGGCGTTCGGAACGCCGTACTACATCTCGCCCGAGCAGATCCGGGGGGAGCTTGAGATCGGGCCCCCCGCGGACATCTACGCCCTCGGGGCGACGCTCTACCACATGGTCACCGGGTCGGTCCCGTTCGAGGCCAAGAGCCCGTCCGAGGTGATGCGCAAGCACCTCAAGAGCGAGCTGGTGCCCCCGGACCACGTGAACCCGAAGCTGAGTGCCGGCATCTCCGAGGTCGTCGAGATGATGATGGCCAAGCGGGTCAAGGACCGGTACCAGACGTGCAAGGACGTGCTGCTGGACCTGAGGGCGGTCAAGGCGGGCGAGTCCCCGCCGCTGGCCCACCAGGACGTGCTGCCGGCCGACGCGCTGGCGTCGCTGGCAGCCGCCGAGGCGAGCGTCGAGACCACGATCCCCGAGGATTCGTCCCAGAAGGACACCCGGACCGTCGCCGAGCGGTTGACGTGGCCCCCGTTTGTGGTGCTCGTGGTGCTCTTGCTGCTTTCTTTGGCGTGGAATGTGGTCTCGTGGGCCTCGTAAACGACCGCCCCGGTTGTTGGGGCGGCGAGGGGTGGTTGGGCGGTCGGGGCTTGCCTGGCGCGGTCGGGGGGGGTAGATTCCGGGCTGCGGGGTGCCCGGAGGCACGCCGCGGACCCCGGATCGGAGCCCGATCCCCGGGGCGGAGAGGCCGCTTGCGAGTGAACGACACGCCGACTGTTGCCCGAGCGACGCGTCCGTGCCGTGCTGCGCGCTCATGAGCGTTCCCGATCCAACCAGCCCGAACTTGGCCCGGCGTGAGACGGTCTCGCGCGGGGTTTTGCGTTCGCCGAGCGCGCGCCGGTGGCGCGTCGGCCCGGCCCACACCTTTCAGGAGTAACGACCATTTCTCGCAGACGCTTCTACCGATTCCAGGGTCCCGTGCAGCGCACGCGGATCAATCACATGATCCGGATCACGCCCATCCGTCTGATCGACGCGGAGGGCGAGCAGGTCGGCGTCGTCGAGACGGCCGAAGCGCAGCGGATGGCCCAGGAGGCCGGGCTTGATCTCGTGGAGATCTCGCCCGACATCCGCCCGCCCGTGTGCAAGATCATGGATTACGGCAAGTACAAGTACGAGCTGTCGAAGCGCGAGAACAAGGGCGCCAAGCAGGCCGAGCTCAAGGAGATCCGGCTCGGGCGGTCGATCAAGATCGACCCGCACGACGTGGGCATCCGCGTGGACCAGTCCCGCCGGTTCCTGATCGCCGGGCACAAGGTGCAGCTGACCCAGCGGTTCCGCGGGCGCGAGATGGCGCACAAGGAGCTCGGGATCGAACGCCTGCACCAGATCTGCATCGATCTGGCCGACGTGGCGAAGGTCGAGATGTCGCCGCGGTGGACGGGGCGCCAGGCGAGCATCGTGCTGGCGCCGGACAAGCCGAAGATCGAGGCGTACAAGCGCAAGCTCGCGGCGGAGGGCAAGGAGCACGAGGAGAACCTCGAAGAGCTCGAGGCTCAGATCGCGGCCCAGAACGCCGAGGTCGGGGATGACGACACCGACACGGACACCAACGCCGAGCCCAAGCCCAAGAAGGACAAGAAGTCCAAAGGCAAGAAGGACGACCGGATCGCCAACCCCGTGGACGATGAGGTGGCGGACCTGCTGGGCGAGTGATGAGCGGGGCGGTGGTGTGCGTGATTTGATAGGCTTAGGACTCTGAAAGGGGACCTAAGCCATGATCTTCACTCTGCTCGGTGGTATCGTCGGCGTTGCGATTGGAGCATTGATCGCGACCCTCATCCTGTTGCTCGCGGCGAAAATCGTCGTGAAGGATGTTCCTGCATTCGGCGATGGTTACAAAGCGTGCTTTGTCGCTGGGCTCATTGTGTTTGTCCTCAACTTGATCGTCGGGTTGGCGTTCGCCAACGCGCCGATGATTTCAATGCTCGCGTCCCTTGCGATCTTCGTGGGCGGGTTCTTCGCGTACATGTTCATGATCCAGAAGTACTGCGGGTACACCACGGGTCAGTCCGCCGGCGTCGCGGGCGTGATGTACGCGTTCTTCATCCTGATTACAATCGTCATCGTGGGAGTGCTGATCGCAATGGGGATCGGGATGTCCGCCGCGGGCGGGCCGTGACGGTTTCGCGAGTTCCGGTGTTGTAGCAAGAGCCATGGAGCGCCGGACCCGCCAGCCGGTAGATGGTTCCCGTCGTGTCGCGGCGGTCGAAGTCGGCGCCGAGACCGAGACGGCCCGCGGGTGGTCGTACCGCGTGCGGGTGGTCTGGATGGACGACGCCGAGTCGGACCACGACGTCTCGCTGAGCTGGCACGACCACGACCACTGGTCCGGCGGGACCGCCCCGCCCGAGCGCGTGATCGCGGCGGTCGTGCGGGCCGCCGGCGATGCCCTCGGGCGTGAGAAGCTGCCCGCGCGGTTCGACGCGGCGAGCGTCCGCCGATGGGTGCCGGGTCTCGACGAACGGGTCGCGCGCTGAGCGAAGCGGGCTGTCGGGTCGGTTTGGTCGCATTCCCCGGTGAAGAAACTCCCCTGAGTAGGGGCGTGGAGGGCGGGCAAGTTTCTTGCACCGTTTCTGAAACACGTCTTGAAATCGTTGACGTTTCCCATACAGTGGGTCCGTGGCGAGAACCTCCGCACAACCCTCCACCGGTGCCGGCACGTTCGAAGCCGAGGCGGTGGATGCCATCGCCGCGGTGCGCGACGCCTTCGCCCGGATCATCGAGCTCAAGTGCCCCGGGCCCAAAGCGGTCACCGGGCTGTGCGACGCATTCGGGATCCATCGCAAGCTCGCGTGGCAGGTCTCCAAGGTGGCGTACACCGAGGACCCGTTCGCCGCGGCACGGCACATGCCCAGCGACAAGAGTCTGTCGGCGTGGCTCGAGGCGGCGAGGGCGGTGGGCGTGCCCGCCTCGCTGATCGACGCCGCCCGACTCGCCGGTGAGCGGTTCGAACAGATTGCCTTAGCCCACGCGAGCAGCCGCGTCGAACTCGACATGCTCCTCGAATCCTGCGGGGCGTCGCGAGACGTCGACGCGGACGCGAAGTGGCGGCAGCAGTCGTTCGTGGGCAATAGTTACACGTGGGGCGCCCACTGCCGTGTGCTGCTCGCGATGAGCGTCCTCACGCCCAGCGAAGACCGGGAGCGATTCTTCAGCATCGTGCAGGTCCGCGGGCTGATCGGGTATCGCCAGACGCGTCCCGGCGTGCGATGGCTGGTGAACCAGTCGGTCGTGCTCGACGACGAGGCGCGGCAGACGACCGGGCTCGTCCGCACCGCGCTGGACCCACGCGCCGCGGTCGGGCGCGACGGCGTGCCGGTGATGCCCGCCTTCTGCTCGGACCCAGTGCCCGAACTCACGCGGCGCGTCGGGGCGGACGGCATGGTCAACGACGAATTCGTCTCGGGGCCCGTGGGGCAGACGGGCGAGCGGACGCTGATCACGGGCGAGATGGTGCACAACATCGGAGCAGTGCACGCGACCGAGCACGACAAGGTCGCGCACTTCGGGACGGCGGTGCGGATCCCCGCCGAGATGCTGCACTACGACATGTTCGTGCGGGCGGGCATGTTCGGCGACGTGGAACGCGAGTTGCGGGTCTTCAGCGATATCGCGAGCCCGGTCGCTTTCGACGAGGCGGACGCGCTGCCCGTGCCCGAGGGGATCGCCCGGCTCGGCCGAGGCGTCTCGCTCGCGCAGACGCCCGACGTGCCGGGGTACGCCGACCTGGCGGCGTCGGTGTTCGGCGCGATCGGGCGCGACCCCGCGGACTACGAGTTGTACCGAATCCGCATGGCCTATCCCCCGATGCCCACCACCGTGATGGTGCGGCACGATCTGCTTGAGCCCGAACCGGGCGCGTGATGGTCGCCCGCTCACGCGGGCAATTTGTACCGAAGGAGAATGACGATGAAAGCGAAGATTCTGATGGCGACGGCGGGTGCGCTGCTGGTGAGCACGACCGCGATGGCGACGGTCTCGGTCAGCACGTACGACGACCTCTCCGAGGCGTTCTACGGCACCTCGTTCCACTACAACGGCGTCACCTACAACGAGGTGAACAACGTCTCGGGCGTCTTCCCCAGCGGCGACACCTTCGGGCCCGGCGGCGGCGTCGACGGGCTCGGCGATCAGGTCATCGTCGAGAACGCCACGCTCTTCTACAACGACTTCCCCGCTTGGGGCAGTGCCAACAACGCGTTGACCTTCGGCAGCGCCTTTATCACCGGCGACAACCTCTCTCTAGGCGCGATCTCGACCGTGACCATGGACCTCGACCAGAATGCCGACTCGGCCTCGCTCGAGATGGCCTACTTCGAGAACGGGCCCTGGGGCGGCATCGTCTACCACCTCGACGCCCTGCTCGGCGGCTCGGTCGTTGCCTCCGACTCGTTCTCCATCTCCGACCTCGGCGGGCGAGACAACATCGCGCTGGCAACGCTCAGCGTCGGCGGCGCGGAGTTCGATTCGCTGCAGCTCTACGCGACGTTCGGGGCGGACTACTCCGGGCCGCGGATCATCATGGACAACCTGACGATCAACTCGGTGCCCGCGCCCGCCTCGGCGGTGGTGCTGGCGCTGGGCGGGCTCGTCGCGGGCCGCCGGCGCCGCTGATCCGGTTCTGACTCTCTCCACTTCCTCAGTGCGGACGCGGGCCCGCCGATCTCTGCGAGGATCGGCGGGCCTGTTCGCGCGCGGATCTCCGTGCCACTGACCCGTCCGCGGGTCAGTGTGCTCTCGCAAGAAAACGCACTGACCCGAAGACGGGTCAGTGGCACAGGCATCACGCCAGTTCGGCGCGCAGGCGGACGAGCATGTCGGCGTCATGCCCGGCGGGGTCCGCGGGGCGTGCGGCGCCGAAGTCGTACGCCTCGAACGGGCCGAGCCGGCGCTTGGCGGGGTCTTCGCTGGCGTACCGCCCGATCGCGTGCGCGTGCAGCTCGGGCGCCTGGTTACACAGGATCAGGTAGTTCACCCGCTCAGCGTCCGTCACCGCCAGGATCGAATCGCCCAGGCGCGCGAGGTCCGCCATGAACGCGGCCCGAGTGGGCGCGTCGAGGTCGTTGAGGGCGGGCACGACCGGGTCGGGCAGCAGGACGCAGCACGGCGCGATCGCGTCCGGCTGCCGCTCGTTGAGCACCGCCCACCCGGAGGGCACCCGGGCGATGAGCAGCGGGTCCTCGCCCGAGCGGAGGGCGGCGACGCGGGTGGTGATGGGGGAGGTCATCCCAAAATCCTGTACAATCTCCAGCATGAACGACTGGGAATGCGATCAGGTGTTGGACGGACAGTCGCTGGATGACTACGTAGATTACTATACCCATCAGGTACTCGGCGACGGGGGAGTGCTGTTTTTAGCCAACGCTTTAGGTGCAATTCAAAGGTTATTGCCACACACAACGGTTCGGCATAAGGTAATTCACATTGGCTTCTCGGATGAAGAGTCGACTTATTCGGTTAACGAAGGCGATCACCAGGCATCAGATCTATTGATCCGTATGCCCCGAGTCGGGTGTGCCGTATGCGCTACTGTTTCTCGCCATCTTACAGGCAGATCTATTGATGAGCCGAGCCCTCTGGATACGGGGGAGTTGCTCATATTAGATATTGTTGCGTCACGAATTGCAAAGTCCTTGAGGCCTAAGACAGATGATCCTCTGGAGGAGCAATCTCTCAGTGCGATTGGCTCACTTGTGGACGAGCAGGTTGTGTCTGCTTGGCTCAAAGAAAAATATGAAATCGGATTTGATTTACTCAGCACTATTGCCGAACTCCGTAAGCTCGCAGAGCAGACGTACGAAAACAAATCACTTTCGTTCGGATGCATCATCGATACTGCGAAAAAGGGCTTGCTGCGGGATCGTGTGTTTCCAGAATTTCTGGGGGATACGAAGTCGCATCGTGCACTCTCGGACGGCTTCAGTACCGCGTATGTAATTTCGTCAGATGGCTGTCTTCTCGGTTTTAAGGATATTCGAGTCTACGGGTCGCCGCGTCATCTGGGCAAGGCTCATTATCCTATGTGGGCGAGAAACCTTGTTGCACAATGCACCAATCAGTCCACGATTGCAATTGCATTGACAAAGAATGGAGACATTGTAGTTCTTAATAAAGATGGTTTGCTATTGGCTTATCGATTTGGTCAGTGGCAATTCTGGAATCATGAACACATTAGACATGTAATTCATATCGAGAGTCGCGTGCAGCGGGTAGGGACTGCGTCAGAGCCCGTAGCAAAGCAACTTTACGAGAGTGCCTTGGATGTTGCCTTCAGAAGGTCAGGTGGACTATTTGTCATACTAAGAAATAGGGAGCAGATCAAGTTTGTGCGAGCGCGCGACAGAATCGGAAATCTATCGAGAGATCCGGCAGAAATTCAACTTGACGAAGCAATTAAGGCGTATGGCAATGTAGAAAACATACCCAGGAGTGTCCTTGCGGACCTTGCCGGGCTCGACGGCGCTATCGTTGTTAACAGCAAGGGTAAAATTCTTGCATACGGCGCAGTATTAAAGATTTTCGATGATGATCAATCGGAGAATGTAAAAATAGAAGGTAGTCGAACTAAGGCCGCAAGAGCAGTTTCTGCGGGGCGAAATATCGCGATTAAAGCAAGCTCTGATGGTGATATTTCGGTTTGGTCAGAAGGAGAGCCCGTGATGGAGATTGGGGGCGTGAGCTAGAGCATCCCCCGCAGATACGCCCCCGTGAAGCTCGCATCCGTGTCGGCGACGTCCTCGGGCGTGCCCGCAGCAACGATGGTGCCGCCGCCGTCGCCGCCTTCGGGGCCGAGGTCGATGATCCAGTCGGCGCACTTGATCACGTCGAGGTTGTGCTCGATGACGACGAGCGTGTTGTCCGCGTCGGCGAGGCGTTGGAGGACCTCGAGGAGCTTGCGGATGTCCTCGAAGTGGAGGCCGGTGGTGGGCTCGTCGAGGATGTAGAGGGTGTGCTCGACGCCGGGCGTGCCGTCGTGGCGGACGCCCTTGCCGAGCTCGGTCGCGAGCTTGACGCGCTGGGCCTCGCCGCCGGAGAGGGTGGTGGAGGGCTGGCCGAGCGTGATGTACCCGAGCCCGACGTCGCGCAGGCACTGCGCAAAGCGGAGGATCTTCGGGTGGTTCTCGAAGAACGCGCACGCGTCCTCGACGGTGAGCGCGAGCACGTCGGCGATGTTCTTGGACCGGTACGTGACCTCGAGCGTCTCGCGGTTGTAGCGTTTGCCCTCGCAGACCTCGCACTCGACGAAAACGTCGGGGAGGAAGTGCATCTCGATCTTTTTGAGGCCTTGGCCCTGGCAGGCCTCGCACCGGCCGCCGCCGTTCTGGGCGGTGACGTTGAAGCTGAACCGCCCGGGTTTGTAGCCGCGGATCTTGGATTCTTTGGTCTGGGTGAAGACCTTGCGGATGTCGTCGAAGATGCCGGTGTAGGTCGCGGGGTTGCTCCGCGGCGTGCGCCCGATGGGCGACTGATCGACCTCGATGATTCGGTCGATGCGGTTGAGCCCGGTGATGCGGCTGTGCGCACCCGGGAGTTCTTTGGTGCCGTGGAGGTGCTGCTTGACGGCGCGGAGGAGGATGTCGTTGACGAGTGTGGACTTGCCCGAGCCCGAGACGCCGGTGACGCAGACGAACCCGCCGACGGGGAAGAGGGCGTCCACGTTCTTGAGGTTGTTGTGCTTGGCGCCCTTGACGGTCACCGCTTGGCGCGTACTCACCACGCGGCGTTCGTCGGGGACGTCGATCGATCGGCGCCCGGCGAGGTAGTCACCCGTGAGCGAGCCCTCGGTCGCGATGATGTCGGCGACGGTGCCCTGGGCGACGATCTCGCCGCCGTGCACGCCCGGGCCGGGGCCGATGTCCACGACGTGGTCGGCGGCGCGGATCATGTCCTCGTCGTGCTCGACGACCAGGACGGTGTTGCCGATGTCGGTGAGGTGGCGGAGGGTTTTGATGAGCCGGTCGTTGTCGCGCTGGTGCAGCCCGATGGTGGGTTCGTCGAGGACGTAGCAGGCGCCGACGAGGCCCGAGCCGACCTGCGTCGCGAGTCGGATGCGTTGGGCCTCGCCGCCGGAGAGGGTGGCGGTGCGCCGGTCGAGCGAGAGGTAGTCGAGCCCGACGCTCGTGAGGAAGCGGAGCCGGTTGCCGACCTCGCGGAGGATGGGCTCGGCGATCTGCTGCTGTTCCTTCGTGAGCTTGAGCCCCTCGACGAACGCGATGGCGTCGTTGATGTTCAGGCGGCTGAGTTCGGCGATGTTGAGGACGGAGCCGTCGTTCTTCGGGCGCCCGATGACGGCGTCGCTGAACGCGCGGTCCGTCTCGGCCTTGTGCTTGGATTCGAGCAGGACGTGCAGCGCTTCGAGGCGGAGGCGGTCTCCACGGCAGCTTGGGCACTCGCTCTCGCGTTGGAACCCGTTGAGGTGGTCTTTGACCCAGGTGGACTCGGTCTTCTCGAACCACGCGCTGAGCATGGGGAGGACGCCGTCCCACTTGACGCCGAAGGCCTTGGCCTGCTCGGCGGTGGTGCCGTGGAGGAGGATGTCGTAGATGTGTTGTTCGAGCTTGCCGACGGGTGTGGCGATGTTGATCCCGAACGCGCGGCAGAAGCGGCGGAGGTACTTCGGGTAGATCATCCCGCCCGGGCCGTTCTTCTTCCACGGCGCGATGCCGCCCTTGGAGAGCGGCTTGTCGGGCTCGGGCACCACCAGGTCTTCGGCGAACTCGAGGATCGCCCCGAGCCCGTGGCACGTCGGGCAGGCGCCGTAGGGTGAGTTGAACGAGAACAGACGCGGGCTGAGTTCGCTCAGCGAGATCTCGGGGTGCTCCGGGTCGGCGTACTTCTCGCTGAACGGGTGGTCGGTCCACGTGTCGCGTGTGTCGTCGTCGCGGACGGAGATGATGACGGCGCCATCGCTGAGGCGGAGTGACGCCTCGATCGACTCGACGAGCCGCTGGCGGGCGTCGGGCTTGACGACCACGCGATCGACGACGGCGTCGATCGAGTGCTTCTTGTGCCGGTGCAGGTCGAGCGGGTTGTCGCCGCCTTTGGCGAGGACGTCGCGGAGGTCCACGACGTCGCCGTTCACGCGGGCCCGCTGCCACCCGTGCGCGAAGAAGTCGTCGAGGACGTCCTTGTGGAACCCCTTCTTGCCGCGGACGACGGGGGCGAGGACCATGAGCCGGGTCCCCTCGTCGAACTTGAGGACCGCGTCCACGATCTGCGTGGCGCTGGACGACTCGATCAGGCGGCCGGAGCGCTCAAGAACCGTCCCGTCCTTCTTCGTCTTCGTCGGCGCCCAACTCCGCGGCACCCCGCACCGGGCATAGAGCAAGCGCAAGTAGTCGTAGATCTCTGTCGTGGTCGCGACGGTCGAGCGCGGGTTGTGGGCAGCCGACCGCTGCTCGATCGCGATGGTGGGGGGGATGCCCTCGATCTCCTCGACGTCGGGTTTCTTGAGCTGGTCGAGGAACTGGCGGGCGTACGCCGACAGCGACTCCATGTACTTCCGCTGCCCCTCGGCGAAGATGGTGTCGAACGCGAGCGAGCTCTTGCCCGACCCCGAGAGCCCGGTCATCACGACGAGCTTGTCGCGCGGGATCGTCAGGTCGACGTTCTTGAGGTTGTGTTCCTTGGCGCCGCGGACGCGGATGACGCGCTCGTCGTGCGACCTGGCGCGCACGATCGTGTCGGTCGCCGGCTTGGGCTCGGCGGCGGAGTGTGCCTTGGACGTCTTCTTCTTGCCGATTTTCTTCGTCACCGTGCTTGCTGATCCTCTCGCCATCCGTGGAATCCTCCGGGCCGGCGATGGTAGAGGGTCAGCCCTCGCCCGGCGTGCCCGAGGGGTCGTCCGCCCGGGCGGGCGCGGGGGCGTCCGCGGGCGTGGCTTCCTGCTGCTGCTGCTGATGGGCGGCGGCCTTGCGTTTCTGGATCTGCACCCACCCGAGGAAGAGCAGCCCGATCGCGATGCCGACGCAGTAGATGCCCAGCTTCTGCCAGAACGTGCGTGTGGACCCGTACCCGGGCGCAGGGGATCGGAACATGGTGCTCTCTCGCGGGGTTCGGGCCAGTCTAGCGCCGGAGCCTCGGCCCCGTGCCACTGACCCGTCTTCGGGTCAGTGCTCCTCGTACATAGGGAGGACACTGACCGGTCAGTGGCACGGGAATCCCAGTGGCGGGGTCATCGCCCGCGCTTGCCGGAGCCCGCCCGTTTGCTGTGAGGCTTGCCGGTCCGCTTGCCTTTGAGCCCGCCCGGGCGGCGCCCCTTGCCGATCAGCTCCTCGAGCTCGGACCGCCAGATCTTGAGCGGCTCGGCCCCGTCGTGCAGGTCGAGCGCTTCCTTGATGTGGTCCGCCTGGTCGCGCAGCTGGGCGGCCCGCTCGAACTCGAGCGCCTCGGCCGCTTCGAGCATCTCGCCCTCGAGGATCTCGACGAGCTCGACGGCGTTGTACGCCGGCTCGGATGACTCCACGCCCTTGCGCGCCTCGCGACGGGCTTTCAACTCGGTGTCGATGCCCCGACGGATCGCCTTGCGGATGGTCTGGGGCACGATGCCGTGGGCCTCGTTGTACGCCGCCTGCTTCTCGCGCCGGCGCTCGGTCTCCTCGATCGCCGTGCGCATCGCGTTGGTCATCTGGTCGGCGTAGAAGATCACCTTCGCATCCGCGTTGCGCGCGGCCCGCCCCATCGTCTGGATCAGGCTCGTCGCGCTGCGCAGGAACCCCTCCTTGTCCGCGTCGAGCACGCAGACGAGCGAGACCTCGGGCAGATCGAGCCCCTCACGCAGCAGGTTCACGCCAACGAGCACGTCAAACTCGCCCTCGCGCAGCCCGGTCAGGATCTCGATCCGCTCGAGCGTCTCGATCTCCGAGTGGAGGTAGCGCACGCGGATGCCCTGCTCGTCCAGGTAGTTGGTCAGGTCCTCGCACAGACGCTTGGTGAGGGCGGTGATGAGCACCCTGTCGCCCCGCTTCACGCGTTCGCGGCAGGCGCCCAGCAGGTCCATTACCTGCCCGCGGGCCGGGCGGACCTCGACCATCGGGTCCAGCAGCCCGGTCGGGCGGATGACCTGCTCGGAAACCTCGCCGCCGGTCTGCTCGAGCTCGTACGGCCCGGGCGTGGCGCTCACATACACCACCCGCGGCACCATCGATTCGAATTCCTCGAACCGCAGCGGGCGGTTGTCCAGCGCGCTGGGCAGGCGGAACCCGTGCTCGATCAGCACGTCCTTGCGCGCCTTGTCGCCGTTGAACATCGCCCGGATCTGCGGCATCGTCACGTGCGATTCGTCGATGATCACGAGCCAGTCGCTCAGGTTCGTCCGCTCGACGCCGAACCGGCGGGCGTCCTCTTCCACGTCCCGCCCGGCGACGTCCGACGGATTGCCCGGCCCGCGGGAGTCCTGCGTCGGGCGGAGGGGAACGCCGTCCGCATCCGTAGGTTGCGTGCGGTCCGCCGCGGGCTCGGCGTCGGGGGCGGCGGGTGCATAGTCGAAGTAGTCCATCAGGGTGAATGGGCGCTCGCCGGGCGCCCGCCCGTCCATGTATCGGCTGTAGTTCTCGATGCCGGAGCAGAACCCGACTTCCTCGATCAGCTCGACGTCGTACTTTGTGCGAGCGAGCAGGCGCTGCGCTTCGAGCAACTTGCCCTCGGAGCGCAGCTCCAGAACGCGCGCATCGAGTTCCGTGCGGATACCGTCCACGGCGGACTTGAGCTGATCCTCGGGCATGACGTAATGCACCGCAGGGAAGAGGAAGAACTGGCGTTCGCTCGCGAGCAGCTCGCCGGTGAGGGGGTTGATGAGTTCGAGCCGGTCGATCTCGTCCCCGAAGAGCTCGATGCGGAGTGCGAATTGCTCGTACGCGGGCCAGACCTCGATCGCGTCGCCGCGGGCGCGGTAGGTGGCACGCTTGAACTCGATGTCCGAGCGCTGGTACTGCATGCCGTTGAGGGCGAGGAAGAACTCGCGCCGATCGAGCTGGGCGCCCTTGGTGATCGTGATAACGCGTTCGGAGTAGGCGCTGGGCGAGCCGAGCCCGAAGATGCACGAGACGGACGCGACCACGATCGAGTCCCGTCGACTCAGGAGATTGCTTGTGGTGGCGAGACGGAGCTGGTCGAGCTCATCGTTGCGGGCCGAGTCTTTTTCGATGTAGATGTCGCGCCCGGGGATGTACGCCTCGGGCTGGTAGTAGTCGTAGTAGCTGACGAAGTAGTTGACGGAGTTGTTGGGGAAGAACTCGCGGAGCTCCTCGTAGAGCTGTGCGGCGAGGGTTTTGTTGTGGGAGATGATGAGGGCAGGCTTGCCCAGGCGTTTGATGACGTTCGCCATCGTGAACGTCTTGCCGGTGCCCGTGGCGCCGAGGAGGCACGCGTGGCGGGCGCCCGATTCGAGGCGTTGCGACAGCGACTCGATCGCCGCGGGCTGATCACCGGTGGGATCGAACGGGCTGACGACCTCGAATGGGCGGGCGTCGGTGGGCATCCGGGACGGTACGCGGCGTGGACGGGCATCGCGTGGCTGTGACCGAGGTTCTGCGGGGCCCCGATGGGGCTAAGTTCTTTGTCAGAAATTGGTTGGCGAGGTTTGGTCGTGCGGGCGGTGGTCGTGAATGGAGAATTGGGGCCCGGGTTCGGCGGCAAATTGTTAGCATGAGATGAAGAGAGAAAGCCGGCACGCGGTGCGACGGTTGGCCTGCCCCATCGCGTGGCCGGGTGAAAGAGAGAATCACATGCATGTGCGACTTGTGCGCAACGGCTTGGTGATCGCGTGTTTGCTCGGGATGCCCGCGAATGCCGCCGTCATCGACTTCGACGGCGTGGCTTCGGGCACGTTCCTCGACGATGAGTTCCTCGCGCTCGGCATCGACTTTGGCGGGTCGATGCAGGTGCTGGGCTCGACGCTCGCAGTCTCGGGTCCAAACGAGGCGTTCGGCCCGCCGTTTGGGCCCGACCCGACACGCATCGACGCAGCGACTGATGAGTTCGTCTCGCTCGGGGCGTGGTTCCGGGGGCACAGCGCTGGCAACACCCTGACGATCGAGGCGTTCGACGCGGGCGATGCGTCGCTCGGCTCGGTCTCGTTCAGCCCGCCCGACACAGGGCTCACGCACGACTACCTCGAGATCAACCAGAGTCACACGGGCGGTGCGACGTTCGCGTACGTGCACATCTCCATCGACAGCGTGGGTTACTCGATGGACGATCTGGAATTCGTGGTGCTCCCCGCGCCGGCGAGTGTGGCCCCGATCCTTGGGGTGCTCTTGGTGGGCGGACGTCGGCGCCGCGACTAGGGCGGCGTCGTCCGGTTCCGGTTCTGCCCGAGCCAGGTCAGGTGCTCCTCGACGCGGGCGAAGTTCTCGTTGCCCCAATCCTCGTCGGTCACCAGGTGCAGGGCGCCGTCCTCGGTGGCGGTCGTGTCGAGGTTCGCGAGCGAGAGCAGGGCGGAGCGGACGTCGTTCCACCGCCCGGTCGCGGCGTCGCACGCCTGCTGCCACTTGATCATCGAGCCCCCGGTGAAGCGTCCCGTGTCGCCGTCG
>BQJQ01000014.1 GCA_021604785.1 Phycisphaeraceae bacterium | reverse complement strand
ACGAGACGACGTCGTAGTCCGGGTCGTCGTGGACGAGGTCGGTCTGGACGCGGCAGAAGAGGACGTCGTCCGGCGCGGGCGACGGCGGGTCGAACGCGAGCGTCACGGGCGCGGGCGGGCGGTTGAAGCCGGGGTCGGGCTCGGGGAGGACGGTGACCGGCGCAGCGACGACGACCTCGTTGTTGATTCGGAACTCGACGGTCCACGCGCCGGGGATCGCCTGCATGGCGGGGATGTCCCACCACCACCAACTCAGCCACCAGGGGTGGTCTTCGGTGGCCCACGTGAACGCGAACGCGCCGGAGTCATACTGGAGTGCGCCGCTGGGGCGGAAGAAGCGCATGCGCCAGGTGCTGCCGGCGGGGAGGTTGTGCCCCTGCATCCAGTATGAGACGACCGAGTCGTTGAATGTGAGCGCTTTGGCGCGCGGGTAAGGGTGTGGCCAGTCGTCGGCGACGTCGGAGTAGAGCCCGGGGGTGAAGCCGAAGTCGCGGATGTAGAGGTCGCGGCGGATGGGTGTCTGGGTCGCCCACCCGGAGGGGCCGGGCCGGCAGGCGCCGGCGGAGGGCTCGAGGGTGCCCTGGCCGACCTGGAACGTCTCGAAGTGGAGGTGCGGGCCGGTGGAGTACCCGCTGGAAGCGGTGAGCCCGATCTGCTGGCCCGGGACGACGTCGTCGCCGACGTTGACGGCGACGGAGCCGCTGCGCATGTGGAGGTAGTAGGTGAAGAGCCCGCCGCCGTGGGAGAGGGTGACGAAGTTGGTCTCGTCGGCGTGGTCGAGCGTGGTGGACATGTCGAAGTGCCCGTCGTCGGCATCGACGACGGTGCCGGCGAGGACCGCGAAGATCGGGACACCGATCTCCTGCTCGGTGAAGCTGCGGAGGTCGGTGTCGTGGCCCATGTGCCCGTCGTAGGTGAGCTCGGTGCAGTCGAAATCCAGCAGGCCCGGGCCCGGGTCGAGGTCCACGAAGTTGAGCGGGAAGAGGTCGCGGTAGAGGGTGCCGGCTTGGGGGTAGAAGGCATAGGTCGGGGCGGCCCCGGAGCGCGCGTGCGGCCCGGGGTCGAGCGCCTCGAGCCGCGCGTGCAGGGCGGCGCGCCATTCCGGCGTCACGCAGGGAGCTGTCTGGCGCGCCCCGCCCCCGCCGAGCCCGCCGGCGACGGGCCGGTCGGCGAGCGCGGGCGACACAAGCAGGGCGGCGAGCAGCGCCGCGAATCGCGTCACGGGCACCCGGCGACGAATGAAGCGACGAAGCAGTCCACGTCGTCGATGTTGAGCACGCCATTGCCGTCGCAGTCTGCGAGGCCCAGGTCGCCGCCGACGAAGGCGTTGACGAAGCAGTCCACGTCGTCCACGTTGAGCACGGTGTTGCCGTCGCAGTCGGCGAAGCAGGGGGCGGGGCCGTCGTTGAGCGCGAGGCAGACGGCGTCCCACGTCATGTCGCCCTGCACCACGCCGAGATCCGTGACCGAGCCGGCGGTGATATCGACGGTGTAGAGGTGGCTGGAGATCTCTTCGAAGGTGTCGGGCCCGAGCTGTCGGAAGCCCTGGATGAGGGCGTAGAGCGTGCCGTCGGCGGCGAAGTCGAGCCCGGTCTCGAACTGCGGGTTGAACCCGACGCCGGTGAGCCCGTCCTCGGAGATGACCGTGTTCGTTTCGAGGTCCAGGCGGACGAAGTTCATGGTGCCGAAGCCCGTGAGCGCGAGCCCGACGATCTCGCCGGCGGGCAGCGTCGGGTGCCCGGGCGGGACGGTGGCGAGGGAGCTGAGGGCGCTGCCCAGGATGTTGTGCACCGCGAGCACCTGCCCCGTGGCCGGGTCGGCCTCGACGATGCGGTTGAACCCGCCGACGTTGGTGACGGCGTAGACGATCGTGCCGTCGTTGGAGAACGTGAGCCCGGCGACGCCCGACTCCATCCAGCCGATCGAGTCGACGAGCGTCTGCTGGTCGGCGGTGCGGTCGAGGATGCGCAGGGCGTTGGTCGAGTTCTCGAAGGCGAGCAGGCCGCCCGTGTTGGGGTCGATGTCGGCGCCGCCGAAGCGGAAGTCGTCGGCGGGGGTCGAGAGGATGGTGACGCTGGCGGGGTTGGCCAGGTCCACCTCGCCGACGGTGCCGAAGTTGACGCCCGGAGCGGCGAAGAAGGCGGAGCCCTCGACGATGTAGGCCGTGGTGGGCTGGGCGAGCGCGGGCGATGCCAGCGCGAGGGCAGCGAGAAGGGTTGTGGTCGTGCGCATCACTCGGCCTCCGTGGTGCCGCGCTCATCGGCGATGGCTTGTTCGAGGGTTCGGGTCTCTTCGATCGGCGTGACAGGCGCGGCAGCCCGCGCGGGCACGGGCGGGGCGGGTGGGGTGAAGCGCGTGACGTACCGGAAGTCCGTGCCGGCGGCTTCGGTCGCGACGACGAGCCCGGTTCGGGTGATCTCGTGGACGCCGGTGGTGGTGGTGACGAGCAGGTTGCCGTTGTCGAGCTCGGCGATGCCGCGGTACAGCGAGAGCGTGCCCGGGTCGTACTGCCCGACGAGCGTCGCGTCGGGCGCGAACTCGAGGATGACGCCCGAGGAGAAGCAGCAGACGAGGAGGTTGCCGTTGAGCGCCTCGGCCATCTGCTGGGGGAAGTCGATCTGCGGGAAATCGAAGCTGCTGGTGAAGCGTTCGTTGAACGCGCCGTCGGGCGTGAACTTCACGAGGGCGTTCTGGGTGTCGGTGGAGATGAGGACGTCGCCGTTGTATTCGAGGGCGTCGAAGGGCCCGCGGATGCCGCCGTAGCGGTTGAAGGCGAAGTCGGCCTGCTCGGAGCCGTCGGCGGGGTCGAGCGACTTGACGTTGTCCTGCGACACGGTCAGCGGGTTGGTGTTGCCGGCGTTGCAGACCAGGACGTCGCCGGCGTTGGGGCCGGTAGTGAGGACGTGCCCGCCTCGGATGTTGTCCATGACGGCCGAGTCCTTGACGCCGCCGAGGGAGAAGACGCGGATGAAGGCGCCCGCGGCGGTGAACTCGGAGACGACGTCGGCGAACTGATCGGTGACGAGCAGCGTGCCGGTCGCGGACTCCATGACCTCGATCGGGCGGTTGAAGGCGTCCACGCCGCCCGGGGCGCCCGGGTCGGCGATGTAGCTGTCGGTGACGAGCGAGCCATCCGCAGCGGAGAACGCCCAGACGCGGTCGGTCGCCGAGTCCGGGATGAGCATCAGGTCCTGCGCCGCGGCGGGCCCGGCGAGGGCGGCCAGCGCGAGCGCGAGCGGGGGGGCGTGTCGTGTCATGGTCCTGCTCTCTCTGATTGGGGGAAGCCGGCGCCGGGCGGTGGGCCCGGGGCCGGTGTATACGCGTGGGGATCCGTCGCGGTTCAGCGCCGGCGGCGGGTGGCGATCAGGCCCAGGGCGCCGAACGCGAGCACCGAGCCCGGCGCGGGGATGGCGAAGTAGATCGCATCGACGTCGTGCGAGTTGGCGGTGTCGGTGAAGCTGGATTCCGAGAAGAAGGTCTCGACCGCGATGCCCGACGCGAGGTCGTAGCGGAAGATGTCGCCGTCGAGGATGAATTCGCCGTTCACGAACTCGTCCGAGTTGGAGGAGATCAGCATGGTGCCGTCGCCCATCCAGTGGAGCCCGTAGACGTCGGAGTCGCCGTCGTCCCAGAGGTCGGCCTCGGAGACGAAAATGCTGGCGATTCCGGTAGCGGCGTCGACCTTGACGATGTCGCCGTCGGTGAAGCTCAGTGCGCCGCCGGCGTGGTTGAGCGTCGCGTCGGAGAGCGTGGAGAAGTAGAGGTTGCCCAGCTCGTCGGTGGTGGCAGCGGTGATGTCCTCGCCCGTGGTCGCGAAGGCGGAGTTGCCGATGCCGAGGTAGTTGCCGACGATCAGCCCCGTGTTGGGGTTGTACTCGACGAGGTCGCCGTCGTCGAAGATCTCGGTCCCGGTGTCGCCATTGAAAAGCGACGACATGATGTAGTTGCCGTTGGCCAGGACGTGGAACGCGTCGAGGTCACCGCCGCTGAGCGAGAAGAGCGGGACGCCGTTGTCCACGTTGACAAGGTCGTTGTCGGTGAAGGGCCCGAACCCGTTGACCTCGTTGCCGATGTTGTCGGCAACAGACAGGTACAGGTTGCCCTGGGCGGCGGCGAAGGGGGCGCAGCAGGCGAGGGCCGCGACGGCGACGATGGAGCGGTTCATGATGTGCTTCCTTTCTCTCTTTCCGGCATCTCTCGGACACGCCCGGCGTGCTCGGCGGGCGGGCACCGCGCGGGGCGGGGCCGTGCCCGGATGATGTCAGATTTTCGCGAAGAATGAAAGCGTTTTTTCTCGGGCGGGCCGGGGTGCCCGCTTAGGGGCACCCACCAAGAAAGGACGCGACGAAGCAGTCGATGTCATCCACGTTCAGGGACCCGTTCGCGTCGCAGTCGGCGCCGGCGAGGTCGGCGGTGAGGAACGCCGCGACGAAGCAGTCGATGTCGTCCACGTTGAGCGATCCGTTCGCGTCGCAGTCTGCGAAGCATGTGCTCGCCGGGCCTTGCACCTCGAAAGCGCCTCGGTCCACGATCGGGGCGGTGCCGACGCCCGTGTCGGCGGTGTCCGGGTCGTCGGAGAGGCGCGGGTTGCCCACGAGGTCCAGATCCGCACCGGCCGGGCGGGCGGTGGTGTCGCCCGAGTCGATCGCGGGCGAGCCGGGGAGGAGCGTGAAGTCGTCGTCATCGGTGCCGGCGATGCCGTCGGGCCCGAGCGGGTCGGCGAAGAGAGGGTCGCCGGGCAGGTTGCCGTTGGTCTCGGCGATGCCCCCGATGATGCACGAGGTGGCGGCGGTCGTGGACGAGAGGAAGATGGGGAGGCTCGGGTCCCACACGATGCAGTTGACGAGCTGCAGGTCGGACTGCGAGCTGAGGATGGGCTGGGTGGTGGTGCCGTTGCCGAGAAACGTGCAGTTGGTGATGACAGACACGGAATCGATGAGGTGCGCGATGTGGGGCCCAAAGCTGTCGCAAGTATTGCCGGCGAACAGGGAGTCGTTGATCTCGGCGCCCCGGCTGAAGAACTCGATGGCGCCGCCGTTGCCGGCGAATCCGGAGCCGTCGCCGGCGTGGTTTCGGAGGAAGCGGCATCGGTCGAAGCGAGGGCGTAGGCCCTGGTCGTTCGAGTTGCCCGCGACCTGCACAGCGCCCGCAACGACAGGAGCGACGTTCCCGATGAAGTCGCAGTCGGTAAAGGTCGAGGGCGAGGCCTTGACCCAAACAGCGCCGCCCTGTCGGCCGAAGTTGTCCTCGAACAGGCAGCGTTCGAACGTTCCCACGGCGGTTTCGTCCACGAGGTGCACCCCGCCGCCGGAACCGCCGTTCTCATGGAACGCGTACCCGTTGCGGAAAACGCAGTCTGTGACGACGGGGGCGGTGTCGCCCTGACACATGATGCCGGCGCCGAAGAGAGCGCTGTTGTCGTCGAAGACGCAGTCCGCGATGGTGGGGGCGCTGTTCTCGAGGTAGATGCCGCCGCCCTGGGTGTACCACGGCGTGGCGGGGCCGAGGATCTGCTTGCCGGTGCCGCCGGTGAAGGTGAACCCGGTGACGACGGTGTCGGCGCCTTCGTTGGTGAAGATCGTGAGGATCGAGTCGATGAACCCGTCGCCGTCGAGGATGGTGGTCGAGGCGCCTTCCGTCGAGGCGAGCGTGATCGCCTTGCCCAGCGTGTCCAGCGGCTCGTTGTAGGTGCCGGGGGAGACGAGGACGACATCGCCGGCCGCGGCGGCGTTGATGGCGTCCTGGATGGTCGCGTGCTCCGCCGGGACGAGCAGGTCGTCGGCGAGGGCGGCGGGTACAAGGGCGGCGAGGAACGTCAGGGCAAAGGCACGCATGTCGGGCTCCCGTGGAGAAGTGGTCCGCTCCCCACGGCGCCGTCCGTGGGCTCGGCGCCTCACGGTGTTGGGCGAGGGTCGAGGAACAAGGTCCGAGAGGCGCAGAAAAAAGGCCCGGGGGACATCCCCGGGCCCTGCTCATGGTCGTTTCAGCTTCGAGGATCGATCACGGGCACCCGGCGATAAAGGCGGCGACGAAGCAGTCCACGTCGTCCACGTTCAGCGAGCCGTTGCCGTCGCAGTCCGCGATGCCCAGGTCGTTGGCGACGAACGCCGCGACGAACGCGTCCACGTCGTCGATGTTCAGGGTGCCGTTGCCGTCCAAGTCCGCGACGCAGAAGGACGTGAAGGTGATGGTGCCGTCGGACCACTCGCCGCCGGTCGCGCCGCCGTTGGTGACGCCCGCGTAGATCCAGTAGGTGTCCTCGTCGAGGTACGCCGAGTTGATGACGTACATGCCCAGCGAGCCATCGGTGTTGATGGACGTTGGCAGGAAGATCTCGTTGCCGTCAAACGCGGGCGAGGTGTTGGCCCACAGCGAGACCCACGTGGGGTGCCCGCCGGGGTCCGAAGCGTTCCACGTCGCGATGTACTGATCGGCGCCGTGGATGAGCTGCACGTCGCCCGCGGGCGGGCTGAGCAGGTCCACGGACGGGGCCGCGGCGGCCGCGGGGTTGATGGTCAGGTCGTACGTGGGGTTGGTGTCGCCTTGGAAGCCGTAGACCTCGACGACGTACCACCCGGCGGGCTCGCCGGCGAGCGAGATCGTCTCGGAGTTGGACGTGCTCTGGCTGGTCTCGAGGGTGGAGCCGCCGTCGGTGCGGAGCTTCATGTCGATGTCGCCGAACGCGTGCTGGAAGGTGACGCGGACGAAGTCCGAGCTGGTCCCGGTGCCGGGCATGTAGAAGCGGTAGAAGTCGTCGTCGTTGGACGCGTCGATCGACAGCCCCGCGATGGTCATCTCAGGGTTGGCCGGGCCCAGGTTGGGCGAATTGACCTGCCCGACAGGGCGGCTCGTGGTGATGCCCTGCGAGTTGTTGGGCTCGAAGTCGTCGGGCTCAAGCTCGCCCGGGTCGGTGTCACCGATGGTGACCTTGATGCGCGCGACGTTGTTGGCTTTGTCAACCTCGAGGAAGTTGTTGTCCGGGTCCACCACGGACTCGAGCCAGTACGTCCCCTCGGGAACGCCCGTGATGTTGATCTCCTGCCCGGCGAGCCCGGACGAGTAGACATCCACCCAGCCGACCGAGAGGCCCTGGGTCTGGCTGGAGCAGGAGAAGAACTCGCCGCTGGGGTTGTAGTTGGGCAGCGACGAGTCGTACACGCCCAGGTCGAGGATGCAGAACGAAGTCTTCTCGCCCTGCGCGACGATGTCGCCCACGCCGGTCTCCCCGATCACCTCACGCAGGCGGTAGCTCGCCCAGTTCTCGAGGTGGATGTGCCCGTGCGTCGGGTGGTAGATGAAGTTGGACGCGAGCCGGTCGTAGTGCGAGCCGTCGGACTTGAAGACGCGCTGCCAGACCTCCTGCGTGCCGTCGCCGTTGTCAGCCCCGCCGAAGAGATGAAACTTGCCCGGCCCGATGTTCGCGGTGCCGTTGGACAGGCGGAGGTACGTCTGCCCGCCGTCGATATCGATGTGGTTGTCGAACAGGCGGTTCTCGTCCACCAGGATGTCGGGCAGGACGTCGTTCTGCGCGAGCGCAGGGGCGGCGAACGCCAGGGCGGCGAGCACGGCGGCGGTACGGGCGGTCTTGGTGCGCATCTGTATGAATCTCCGATTCGGTTCGGGCTGGCGCTCAGGGGCACCCGGCGATGAAGGCGGTCACATAGCAGTCGATATCGTCCACGTTCAGGGTACCGTTGGCGTCGCAGTCCGCGACGCCCAGGTCGCCCCCGAGGAACCCGGTGACAAAGCAGTCGATGTCGTCAACGTTGAGGGTACCGTTGCCGTCGCAGTCGCCGGCGCACGACTCGGGCGTGCCCGTGCCGGTGCCCTCGAGGACGAGGGTGCCCGTCGCGGTCGTCGTGACGGTGATGCCCATGACATCGCCGACAGTCGAGTCGTCGAACGAGAAGCTGCCCGAGAGCGTCCAGACGCCGGCGGACTCGGTGAGCGTCCCGGTGAGGTCGGCCTCGAACGGGCCGAAGTCCCCGAAGTCAATCGACTCGTCGACCGAGCCGGCGCCCAGAATCGTCCCTGTCACCGCGGCGGTCCCCGCGATGCCCACGGGCACGAGCGGGAATGTGAACGCACCACCGGCGCCAAGGGCCGCCGGGGCGGAGTCGGCGACGCCCGCGTAAAACAGATCAACGACGGGCGCCGAGGCGTCCACCTGCGAGAGCAGCCCGGTGTACGTGTAGTCCAGCGACTCGTCCGTCGAGACCGAAAAGTCGATCATCTGCGCGGTGCCTGCGGTCGTGTCTACCCGGAACGTCGCGGTCCCCGAGATGGACGACGCGTCGCTGTCGCACCCGCCCACAATCGGCAGGTCCTGGCACAGCTCGAGATCGACGCCCGACGGGGTACCGATCGTGATATCGACGATGAGCACGTCCGCGTTCGCAGCAGCCGCGAGCGCGAGGGCGGCGGCAACGCCGAGGGTCTGGGTCTTCATCGGTCTCTCCTCCGGGTCCGGCACCCCGCCAACGAACGCAGCGGAGCCTCACAGTCTATGGGCCCGGGCGAGGATGACCAACGCCCGTCTCGGGGATCCGACCCCGATCAACAACCGGAAACGCCTGCCCGACAGGGCGTTATGGGCACCCCGCCAGGAAGCTGGCGACGAAGAGGTCGATGTCGTCCACGTTCCAGAGCCCGTTCTGGTCCAGGTCCGCATCCGCGCCCGAAGCGATGAACGCCGCGACCAGGGCGTCCACATCATCCAGATTCAGGTTTCCGCTCTCGTTGATGTCCGCGAGCCCGCAGATGCCGGGCTGGGTGATGCGGTGGATGGTGCCGCTGAAGAGCGAGCAGACGTAGACGCGGCCCTGGGCGTCACGCCCGAACCCGCCGATGCCCGAAACCGAGCCGGCGTCGGGCACGATGTCCGCCGTGATGTTCTCACGGACCCACCCCGAGGCGGTGTTGCGGAGCGCGTACACCCGGTCCGAGCAGAAGTCTGCGAAGATGAACTCGCCCCACAGGTCGGGCAGCGTCTGCGTACGGCAGACGACGCCGCCCGTGATCGAGCACCCGAACTCGGGCGAGCCGTGCGTGTACTCATCGACGGGGAAGGTGGTGTCCACAGCGTCCGGGCCCGGGTCACCCGCGAAGTTCAGGCGGGTGCCCTCCCACTTGCGCCAGCCGTAGTTCTCGCCGCCCGCGCTCGACGCGGGCTGGTGGTTGACTTCCTCGCGGTTGAACTGCCCGACGTCAGCGATGTAGAGATCGCCGGTCTGCGGGTCGAAGTCATTCCGCCACGGGTTCCGCAGGCCGTACGCCCAGATCGCCTCGTCCGCGCCCGCGATGCCTACGAACGGGTTGTCCGCGGGGACGGCGTAGTCGTTGTTCGCGTCGCCCGGGAAGTCGTCGCCGTCCACATCGACGCGGAGCATCGACCCGAGCTTGGTGCTCAGGTTCTGCCCGTTGCCCAGCGCCCCCCAGGGGTCGTTGCCCGAGCCGCCGTCGCCGCACGCGATGTAGAGGTACCCGTCGGGCCCGAACTCGATCCACCCGCCGTTGTGGTTGGTGTCGGGCTGGTCGATGAGCATGATCGTGTTCAGCGATCCGACCTGCGCGACGTTCGGATCCGTCGAGTCCGCGAGGATCTCGGCGACGACCGTGTCGCCCGTGTTCCGCTGAGAGTAGTTCACGAACAAGCGCCGGTTGGTTGCGAAGTCCGGGTGGAACGTCAGCCCGAGCAGGCCCTGCTCGCTGGCGCCGCGGACGTCGATCGAGATGAAGTCCGCCGGCAGCACGGTGCCCGCCGCGTCCATCACGCGGATGTGCCCCACCGCGGTGTTGCCCGAGCCGGTCCGCTGCTCCACGATGAACACCCGCCCCGAGCCGTCCGGCGGCGGGACCACCGCGACCGGGCGCGCAAGCCCGGACGCGACAAGTTCAGCCTCGAACGGCTGGGCCGCCACAGGGCTCGAGCACAGGGCAACCGCCCCGGCACACAATGACAGCGAGACACGACGGGCGGCACACATCATCACAATCGATCCTCTCTCAACGCTTGGAAAACGCCCGCGAGGGCGGGCGAAAAGAACATACATCGGTCTGCCTCGGGAACCAGACCATTCGCAGCCAAGACACCCGGGATCCCCCGGAGGCCCTCAGAACAGGGATTCTTCACAACCGAACGTCACCCGCACCCAGCCAGGAACGCGGTGACGTACGCGTCGATGTCGTCCACATTAAGCACGCCGTTCGCGTCCATGTCCGCAGCCAGGTCGCCCGCGAGGAACGCCGTCACGAAGCAGTCGATGTCGTCGACGTTGAGCACGCCGTTCGCATCGCAGTCCGCCGGCGAGCAGGCGAGCGAGGGCTCGTGCTCGAAAACGATGAACCCCCGCGCCGGCAGTTCAAACTGCACAGACTGGGCGAACCCGTCCCAGCCAGTAGCCTCCGCGACAAACGAGCCGGAGGGCCCGTTGCCGTCGCCCTGGAACTGCGCCCACTGGTTGTTCACCGCGACGCCCCACGTCCCCGCCCGGGGCAGCCCGACGCGGTACCCGCCGAACGTGTTGTTGGAGAGGTTCGCGACGACGAGGAAGCTCTTGCCCCCGACCTGATACCGCTCGAAGGCGAGCACGTTGGACGAGTCATTGACGTGCGTGATCTGCACGCCGGCGTTGGCAAACAGCGCCGGCTCGCCCGTGCGCATCCCGATGAGCGTCTGGTAGTACGCGAACACGCCGGCGTAGGTCGTCTTGTGCGACCAGTCGATCTTGCTCGACTCCCACCCGTCGTTCTCGAGCCACTCGGTGCCCTGCAGAATCGCGGGCACGCCCGACGAGAGCAGCGTCACGCCCTGCGCGAGCGTCGTCCGCCCGCGCGCAAAGGTGTCGTCGTGCGGCGCGGTGGTATCGATATCGCGGACCGCCCGCTCGTGCCCGTTGAGCGGCCACGCGTCGTCGTGGAGCTCGAAGTAGTTCAGCACGTCCGTGCCCGAGACGCTGCCCGTGCCGTCGATCGCGTTGGCGACACGCTGCATGTTCGGGTTGCCCGACCCGGCGGCGTAGACGGCGCTCCGCAGCGCCTCCTTGAATTCGTTGTGATACTGCGTGTCGAAATCGATGCCCGTCTGCACCCAAGGGCTGTCGATATAGATCTCAGCGATCGTGTGGGCGTCGGCGTACCGCTGGTTCACCCGCGCGTTCATCTCGCGCATCAGGTCCTGCCCGACCGACCACTGCCCGGTCCATCCGGAGTCGGTCATCGCCATCACCGCGTCGTGGCGGTACCCGTCCATGCGGAACTCGCCCATGACGTGGTCCACCGAATCGACGAAGTAATCGAACACGCCCGACTCGTCGTAGTCCGCCTGCGCCCCCCAGGGCGTGTCCTGGTTTGGTGTGTCGAAGTAGAGCTGCGTTCCGTCGTAGTTCCAGAGGAAGTTGTCGCTCGGCGAGAAGTGATTCCAGACGCCGTCGAGCAGCACCGCGACACCCGCGCCGTGCAGCTCGTCGACCATGTATTTCAGGTCGTCGGGCGTGCCCAGCCCCCATTCCCACGCGTACTGCGAGATCGGGTTGTACCCGCCCGAGAGCGACCCCGGGAACTCGTTGATCGGGTTGACCATCACCGCGTTCACGCCAAGCTCGGCGAGGTGCGCTGCCCGGTCGCCCACGTCGCGGTACCCCGACGGGTTGCCCGCGGGCCCCGCCGGGTCGTTGCGACCCGAGAAGGTGCCCACGTGGAGCTGGTAGATCACCATCTCGTCCAGGGGCGCCGCCGTGAAGTCGTCGTTCTGCCACGCGTACGCGAGCGGGTCGGCGATGACGGCGTTCTGGTTGTCCGACGGGTTCAGGCTGTGCGCGCGGGGGTCGGTGTTCCACACAGCGTTGTTGAAGTAGTACTTGTACATCTGCCCGGGCTGGGCGCCCGCGACGACGCCCGAAAAAGTGTCGCCGTGCTTGGTCAGCGCGTCCGCCGTGGACCACCCGTTGAACTCACCGCGGACGTGGCAGGTCGTGCGCGAGGGCGAGTAGACCTTGAACACCACGCCCGTCGCGACGGGCGTCGAGCCGTACGGCGCGTGCGCCAGCGTCACGAAGTCGAGCATGAACCCGGACGCGGGCATGGTGTCCGACGCGCCGGTCGACGACAGATAGTCCGTGTCCGTGCCGTCGGTCGCTTCGATGACGAACGAGAGCTGGTCCGACGCCGTGCCGGGCAACGAGGCCCGCCAGATGTCGTACGGCCCGCGCTGCGCCACGACCGACGCGGCGTGGAACGTCTCGCTCCCGCCGACGTCCTGGATCACGCGCGCGCTCGTCAGGTCTCCCCGGAACGCCTGGAACTCGACGGTGAACGCGTCGCCTGCCAGCGGCACCAGCGGGCGGAGGTCCTGCGCGAGCAGGTGCGAGAGCCCGTCCCATTCGACGGTGTTGTCCGCGTCGGCAGCGACGGCGGGTGAGACACAGCAAGCCGCCAGCGCGGCGGCGGTCAGTCGGTTCAGAATCATCGTGCTCCCTCGGCGGTTGGACGCGGTGCGCAGGCCTGCCCCCCTCGGCGGGTGATTATCCGGGCCGACGCCCGGGTGGGCAAGTAGTTTCTGGGGAATGCTCCCCAACCCGCCGGATCCGAAAAAACAGCGCCGGCGGGGTATGCCGCCCGCCGGCGCCGAGGTTCATCGGTCATGGGCCGCCCTCTCAGGCGGCGGTGCTCACTGGCACTGGTTCACGAACGCATCCACGAAGCAGTCCACATCGTCCACGTTGAGCGTGCCGTTGCCGTCGCAGTCCGCGCCCGACAGGTCGCCGCCGACAAACGCGACCACGAAGCAGTCCACGTCGTCGACGTTGAACGACCCGTTGCCGTCGCAATCGCCGAAGCACGCGACGCCGCCCGAGAACGCGACGTCCAGGTCGTACCGCTGGATGTTGCCCGCGTCCCCGTTCACGCGGATGTAGTGCGGCCCGGTGCCCACGAGCGAGACGGTCGTGGACTCGGCCGACCCCGCGCCGGTCGCGTCCACCGACGCCACGAGACCGAACGATGAGTCGTACACGTTGAACGACAGGTCGCTCGTCGTCAGCGCGTTGAAGGAGCTCTGCGACCCGCCCTGCGGGCCCTGGTTGTACGTCGTGCCCAGCGGCTGGAGCGTGATCATCGCGTCGAGCGAGCCGGCCGTGTTGAACCACATGTAGTCCGCGTCGCCCGAGTCATCGACGGACCGGTTCGACACCGTGGCCGAATCGCCCGGCCCGAACGCGCCCGCGGTGCCGGCCATGGTCGCCAGGCTGCCCGCGGCCCCGAACGAGTCGTCATTCTCGAACCGGTCCCCGTAGGCGCGCCCGGACCCGCGCTGGTCGTCCTCCTGCGCGCCCTCGAAGTTCGTGTTGATGAACGGCTCCATCAGGAACGCGGCGTTGTTCGACTCGACGTGCGAGAGCCCGATCCCGTGCCCGGCCTCGTGGGTCACCACGTTGCGCAGGCGGATCGAGTTGTTCCCGAACGCGCCGTAGAAGTTGTCGCCCGTGTCGATGGTCATGTCGCCGTTGTTGGGGAAGTAGTTGTACGCGAGCACGCCGCTGTTGCCGTCGATGAATCCGCCACCGATGCGGACGTCGCCCCGCACGCCCGCGACGCCCCCAGCGCCGTTCAGCTGCACGCCGTCGTCGTTCTGCTCCCAGACGTACGTGATCCCCGAGACCTCGGTCCACTCGTCCAGCGCCTGCTGGAACAGCGGCTGCCAGACATTGATCGAGCCGTAGAGAAAGTTGAACCGGGCGATGAAGTCAGACGGCCCCTCGTCGGTCGTCGTGCCATCGGGCACGAACGAGTAGGTGAGGGTGACGGGGTTGCCCTGCGCGCCGGTGTTGCCGTCAAGCGCGGTGGTGCTCCAACGTCCCGACAGCACGTACCGCTCGGGCCCCTCGTTCCGCAGGCTCTCGAGGTAGCTGTTGAACGCGTCCGCAAACTTGGGGTCCGTGCCCGGCGCCAGGCACATCATGGGCAGCTCGTCGCCGGCTTGGGCGCGGGCGACCAGGCGCTCGAGCACGCGCCGCTGGGCGGGCGGGAACTCTTCGATCGCCGGCGGGGCGGCCAGCACGCCGACCCCGACGCCCGGCGTGTGCGAGCACGCGTCCCCGCAGGGTGTGTGCGAGAAACCGGCGATCGAGCCGGCAAAGGCCGGGCCAGAGAACAGCAGGGCGCTCAGCGCGAGCGCCCAGGGGTTGCGAACATCCATGGGATCCTCCTTGGGGTAAAAACAAGGCGTGCCCGCGCGGTGGACGCGGGCACGCCGGGATGCGCGGTGCGGCTCGCGTGGGCGACCCGCGCGGCGCGGTTTACTGGCACTGATTCGTGAACGCGTCGATGAAGCAGTCCACGTCGTCGATGTTGAGCCCGCCGGACCCGTCGCAGTCGGCGCTGGCGAGGTCGCCCCCGGTGAACGCCGCGACGAAGCAGTCGACATCGTCGACGTTGAACGACCCGTTGCCGTCGCAGTCGCCGATGCAGCCCGACGACACGACCGAGTAGACCTCGTCGCGGTAGTTGAGCAGCGTGCACCGCATCCGGTTCGACTGGTCGGGCGTGAACTTGGTCATGCAGATGTCGTCGGAGTAGTCCATGTAGTTGTCTTTGGGGGCGGCGAACCCGCAGCTCGAGCGCGAGCTCGGGCACCCGAACGTCGGGCTCGACTCGGGGTTCGTGTCGCAGATCAGGTCGCCGTTGTTCGAGCACCCGCCGGCGCTGGGGCACCCGCCCGACGCGAACGTGTGGTCCAGCCCGAGGTAGTGCCCGACCTCGTGCGTCGTCGTCCGCCCCAGGTGGAATGGCGTCAGCGGCGCGTTGCGCCCGAACGACGAGTACAGCACCACCACGCGGTCCGAGCTTCCGCCCACCGAACTCGGGCTCGTCTGCGGCAAGAACGGGACGTACCCGAGGTTGCCCGACGCGTCGTTGGTGTAGATGTTCAGGTACCGGTCCGGGTCCCACGCCAGCGAGTTCCAGTACGACCCGCCGTCGTTGAACCACGTGTTGTTCGACGAGTACGTGATCCCGTTGGTCGGGCTGCCCGAGGGGTCCTCGGTCGCGAGGTAGAACTCGATCTGCGAGTCCGTGCCGCCGGCCCCGAGCGTCCCCGAGATCGCCAGGAAGTCCTCGTTGAGGATGTCGATCTGGGACTGGACACGCGACTCAGAAAGGAACCCCGTGCCGTTGGTCCGCTGGATCACGTGCACGACAACCGGGATGCGGTACAGATCGACCGAGGGGTCGTAGTCGGGCAGGATGGACGTGTTGCTGAACGAGCAGTCCGACGGCGCGCGCAGCACCGCGTCGCTGAGCGCAAACTGCGCGGGCTTGGCGCAACGCGTCGATTCGGTGTGGAAGTGCCCGCTGTCGGCGACCTCGGCCCACGAGTGGAACCGCTCGTCACCCACGTAGATCTCCGTGTCGGAGATGACCGTCAGCGGGGCCCGCGACACGCCCGACACACCCACAGGGGCGTCGGCGGACGCGGCGAGACAACTCCCCGCCGCGAGCGCGACGAACGACAACGACACATACTTCATCAGATTCCCTCTTCGAGAACAGAGCGATAAGTTCGGCAGACCCAGCACGATGCGCGCAGAGCATGACACCCCGACACTGTGTCAGGATACAGCGCATCGCGCGGTGCGCGAAGCCCTGCGCCGGGATCTCTCGTTAATATGGGGCCCTTGGCCCAGGAAGGACGCGTGCTGTTAGGCCCGCCGCCGCCGAATCGCGCCCATCCCGGCGATCCCCAGCAGCGCCGCACCACCCGGAGTCGGGGTGATCACGAACTCGAGCGCGTACGCCTGCTCCACGTTCGTGGTCTGTTGGATCATGAACGTGTACGTCCCGGCCCCGAGCCAGGCGTTGCTCAGGCTGTTGGTCGTCACAGCGTCGCTCACGAACGCGGGCATCAGGTCCGTCCCGACCTGCGACGCCTCGGGGAGGATCCCCGACAAGAAACTCGCGTCGGTCGTCGCGTCCGGGATGAAGCTCGTCGCGCCCGTGTTGAACGCCGCGAACCCGGGGTTGTCGGGCGAGTACGCGAGCAGGTTCAACGCCGAAAGGCGCTGCCCGGCGCCGACGGTGAACGTGAGGTAGTCCCGGTCGCCCGTGGGGCTGTTCGACTGGCGGACCGTGCCCGAGACGGTGTTGGCCCCGAGCATGAACACGAGCGCCGTCGGCGCGTTCGGGTCCGACGACAGGTCGCCGTCCACCGATTCATCGTGGGAGATCCCCGCGCCCGCGACCCCGCAGGCGAGCGCGAACGACAGCAGCGAAGCGTGGGTGTGCATCAAACGAATCCTCTCTTCTCTCTCTTGCCAAGGCCGCGCCGGGGCGTGTGTTACGGGCACCCGCCCAGGAACACGCTCACGAAGCACTCTATGTCGTCCACGTTCAGAACGCCGTTTCCGTCGCAGTCGCCGACGAAGAGGTCTCCCCCGAGGAAGGCGAAGACAAACAGCTCGATGTCATCGACGTTCAGCACACCGTTGGTGTCGATGTCCACCGGGCACGTGACGAACCCGCGGAACAGCCGCCGCGCGTGCATGTACGCGTCCGTGCCCACCTCGACGCCCATGTGCCGTCCCGGCAGGTCGTCAGCCGGCGGGTGGATCCCGCCCCAGATGCGGCTCAGCGACGTCTGGTCCGACGCGTCTCGATACGTCGCCCACTGCAGCGTGATGTCCTCGCTGGGCCCCTCCTCGAAGACCAGGAACTCGTTCTCCGGGCAGAAGAACTCGCCCACGCCGCCCGGGAAGTACTCCGAGCCGGTCATCAGCGTCATCAGCTCCGCCGCCCCGCGCGAGAACGTCGAGTGCCCGGACACGTACCCCGCGAACGGGGGCGTCACGAACGACGGCCGCTGGTAGGGCCACCAGTTCTCTGCCAGGATCCAGCCCACGCCGGCCTCGTCCGTGTCGGGGTCGATGATGAAATCCGGCCCGCGCCACGCCTTGATCGCGATCTTGCCCACGCTGCCCAGCAGGTGGTTGTGGCGCTCGCCCGGTTGGGTGCTGGCCGTGGTCACCAACTCGATCACCCCCGGCACCAGATTCACGCCGTCCGCGTGGTAGCTGTCCGCGAGCGGGTCGGTGCACTGCCCGAGGTCGCACATGTGCCGCAGCGCCGAGATCGGGCGCACGTAGTCGTAGTACCCCTTGCACCCCCACGCCGTGATCGCGCAGTCGTGCATCGCCCCGCCAAGCACAAGGTAGAGCTTCACGTCCCACTCAAGGTCGCCCAAGATCGGCCCCTCGCCGCCGAGCCGGCGCTCGAACAGCGGGTGATCCGTCACGTAGTTCGCGATCGTGAACCAGTGCCCGGGCGGTGTCTCCGAGCTGGGCCCGTCCGCCCAGAACTCCGCGAGGATCCGCGTGTAGTCGCCGCGGGGCACCTCCTGCACCGGGTAGGCGAGCCCGGTCACCGGGTTCACGGCCCGCCCGATGCCCCAGTCGCCTCCGTTGAGATGGTCGTAGTACGCCGCCCAGTCGCCCGCCGCGGGCAAGACGCTGTTGCCGAAGCTCGTGGGCGAGATGTCGATCTCGACCCCGTCGCTCGGGTCGAGATGGCTCGACCAGATCGCGACCATCTCCGTGCCCCACTTGTAATAGTCGTTCCCGACCCCGCCGAGCAGCGGCGGGGCGCCCGGGTCGTGGAACACGGGCCAGTACGCGCCGTCGCGCTCGTGCACCGTCTTGTCGTTCTCTTCAAGGGCGAACCCCGTCACCCACCCCCACTCGGGGCTCAGGAACGTCAGCGACCCCAGCGGGATCGGGTTGCCCGCCTGGTCCACGAAGTACTCGATCGCCAGCGGCTGCCACCGGTTCGCGTCCGCGATGTCCGGGTTGCCCGGGAAATCGGGGAACAGCGGCTCGTTCACCGGCATGTAGAGCAGGTTCGCGTAGTCGTCGCCCTCGTTCGCGCCGTCGCTCCCGCCCATCAGGATGATCGACTGGGCGATGCGGTTGCCCAGCGCCGCGGGCGTGTTGCCTATCGTCGAGGTGTTGAGCTTGTCGTACCCGAGCGTGTCCATCAGGTCGTGCATCGCTTGCAGGCTGCCCGGGGCGCCGGCGGAGTTGTAAAACCGGTGGACCAGCACGCGGTACGCCGCGAAGCTGATCGCCTCATTCCGCGCCGCCTCGACATCAAAGTCCATCAACCGCTCATGGTGGAAGACCTGGTCCGCAGCCGGGTGGTACGCCGCCCACGCGTCGTACATCGCCGCCGACACGTGGTACAGGTTCCGCCCGTGCACCGTCGGGCGGGCCTTGTCCACCCGGATCGCCTCGAGCATGACCTCGTTCCACTGGCGCGCCACCGAGTGCGACTCGGACCGCGGCGCGAGCGTCGTGTACGACCCGTCCGCGTTGAGCGTGCGGTACACATAGTGCCCGCCGCGCTCCGACTGCGGCGCCGCGTGCGAGACAACGGCACCGCTCCCCAGCGCGGCAACCGCCGCGCACACGCTCATTGATTTGCGGATCATCTCGATTCCTCCCCGCCCGCCAGGGGCGGCTCCCGAACGCTCATCGCAGGGCCAGGCCGCCCCGCACACCCACCACACCACGCTACCGGGCGAACCCCCGTGTTCCAAGCCCAGCGTCCGAGGTTGCCGTCGATCAGGTCCGATTCGGGCTCTGGGAGGTGTTTTCGGGCCGGGGGCTCAGGGGCACCCGCCCAGGAAGGCCGCGACGAAGCACTCGATGTCGTCGACGTTGAGCACGCCCGAGTGGTCGCAGTCCGCCACCCCAAGGTCCCCGCCGAGGAACCCGGTGACGAAGCAGTCGATGTCGTCCACGTTCAATTCGCCCGACCCGTCGCAGTCGCCCACGCAGGTCGTCGCCGCCTCCAGCGCCGCGTCCGCGTCGGGCAGGCCCCACCCGAAAAGCTCGTCGAACCCCGCGGTCCCCAGGTCCTTGGATGTCGTCCGCAGGATCTCCTCGACCTGGTCCGCCGTCAGCCCCGGGTTGTACGACAGCACCAACGCCGCCACGCCCGCCACCATGGGCGACGCGAACGACGTCCCGTCGATCAGCACATAGCTGTTGAGCTCGTACCCCGGCGCGCCTTTGCGGTCGGTGCTCCACACATCGAGCCCGGGCCCGCACATGAACAAGCTCGGCCCCCGGTTCGAGAACGACGCGATCGTCCCCCGGTTGTCGATCGCGCTGATCGCGTTCACCGTGGGCAGCGTTGCCGGGTACGTCAGCGTCGTAGACCCGAAGTTCCCCGCGCTCGAGAAGTGGACCATCCCGGGCCCGGTCGTTCGCGTCGTGAAGTACTTCGTCGAGATCGCCGACGATGTGAATCCATAAAAATTCGAGTTATTCGTCACCCGGCACCCCAGCGTCTCGCCGTGCGCCAGCGCATCGACCGTCCAACTCGCCGTGGATGTCCACGTGCCGTCGCACGACAGGCTCGAGATGAACGTCCGGGCCGAAACGCTCCGTGTCGCCGGCGCGACGCCCACCGTGCCCGCGCCGTTAAGCAGCCCCGAGACGCACCCCGCGACCGGCGTCCCGTGGTTGTCGCATTGGTTCCCGGGCCCGCCGTCGGCGATCCCGTCGGTCGTGAAGTCCATCCCCCCGGTCATCCCGATGTCCAGGTGCGTCGGGTCCACGCCCACGTCGATGATCAGCGTCAGCGTGCCCGCGTCGCCCAGCGTGATGTCCCACGCCTTCTCCACGTCCATGTCGACGTCCACGACCCCGATCCCGCCCACGCTCTGCCCGATGTTGTACAGCCCCCAGCAGTCGAAGAACCGGTCGTCGCCCGGGATCAGAGAGTTGGACCCCGTGAACAACATGTCCGGCTCGGCGAACAGCGTGTCGTCGCGCCGCGCCAGCTCCGCCGCCGCGTCGAGCACTCCCCGCCCGTCCGTCGCGTTGGGTGTCACGCGGTACGCGCCCTCGATCCCGCCCCAGTCCCGGTCCGTCACCGTGCCCAGCTTCGCCAGCCGCGATTCGCGCTCGGCGCGGCCCGTCCCGGGCGCGAATCGCACTAAAATCGACCGCGTCGGCACGACGTACCCGCCGTCGAGCCCGACGAACACCGGCGCGACATACCCCACGCTCGGCGCACGCAGCGACGACGCATCGTCCAGCGCCCGCTCCACGCGGTCCCGCGTCCGCTCGCCCGCGGGCATCTCGACAAACTGCACGTTCGGGATCGCCAGATACTCGACCGCCGCCCCGGGCACGCCCAGGTCCGCCCCGCGCACGTTCCGCGTCCCGGTCCCAAAGACCGCGACCCGCGTCGTGTCGAGCGTCAGCTCGCGCGCTTCATCGAAGTAGTAGCAGACGTACGCAGCATCCCCGGCGCCAGCGCCGACCGCCGCGGGCCCCGCCTGCCCCGTCCCCGCCATCACCGCGCCCGCGACCAGACTCGCCAGCATCCGCACTCCTCCCACCCGTACCGACCGCCGGAGCACCGCCCCGCACGGCCTCAAAAATACACCGGAATCCCTGCCCCGCCAGCGACTTCACCCCTCCCGACGCCCCAGACCCGCGCCCGGAGCCCCGCCGGGCCCGCCAACGGGCCCGCGAGGGTCCGATTCGATCAGGAGCACCCTTCGAGAAACCCCAGCACGAACGCGTCGATGTCGTCCACGTTCAGCGCGCCGTTGCCGTCGAAGTCCGCGATGCCCAGGTCCCCGCCAAGGAACCCGGTCACGAAGATGTCGATGTCATCGACGTTGAGCATCCCGTTCCCGTCCAGGTCCGCCGGGCACGAGTCGCAGTCGTCCGTTCCCGGGCCCTGCCACTCGCCGCCCACCGCGTCGCACGTCGTCTTGTTAAAGTCGGGCACGCACGCGTCGGTCGTCGGTATGTAGCACGCCCCCGAGCAAGGCACGCTCGCGCACACCGTCCCGGGCCCGTTCCAGAACCCGTCCTGCGCCTCGCACTCGGCGAGCGTCAGCCCGTCGTCGCACCCGCCATCGGGCAGGCAGCACGCGCCCTGCGGCTCGCCCCCGCCGCAATCGATGATCGCCCGGATCACCCAGTCGCCCGAGATCCCGCCCTGGTAGGTGCAGATGTTCTTCCAAGGGTCCGGGCCCGCCGCGAGCTTGATCGCGTTCTTGCCCGTCTGACACCCGTCCCCGTCCGATCCCACGCTTCCCGCAGAGAAGTCGTTCGCGTTGTCGTTGAAGAACTGCAGCGACACCACAAACGTGTCGCCCGCAGACACCGGGATCGACAGCGGGATCAGCTGGTTCTCGTCCACATACCGAAACTCGTTCAAGAACCCGTCCGTCAGCACCGGCGCCAGCAGCTCGTCGATCAGCGGCCCGGGCGTCGGGAACGTGTCGCCCTCGTAGATCCGGATCGACTCCTCGATCTTCTGCGTGTCGCCCCCCAAGAACGACTTCCAGAAGATCTGGATCGCGACGATGTCGCCGTCGCACGGGCTGGTCAGCCAGACCGCCGCCTCCTCGCCCGCGACGAAGCACGGGCAGACGTTGAACTCGCCCCCGTCCGTGAACGAGTCGTTCTGCAGCGTGACCTCCTGAGCCGCCGCCCCGGACGCACCAATCACCGTCGCGGCCAACGCTGCCCGAATCCGTTCCATCGCCATCGTGTCTCTCCCCACGCCCGAGCGGGCGGAATGCAGTCTGCCGCGGGCCCCGACCGGGGCACGGGTCCCAGTATGACCCCGACGGGCCCCCGGATCGACCCCGCATCGCGAGGGTGCGTCCGAAACCCGCCGCCAGAGGCCCGAGAAGGGCAGAGCAGCCCCCGGGCCCCCGGAACAGGGTCCGGTACGCACCGCGTCGCCCGCTGGTTCCGGGCCTCCCCGCCCGCCAATCGGCCCGCCGCCCTTCCAGGCGGGCGGGCCGCTTCTCTCCGCGTGTCAGTTGCACCCGCCGAGGAACGCCCCGACAAAGCAGTCGATGTCATCCACGTTGCACACCCCGTTGCCGTCGCAGTCCGACGTCGCCAGATCGCCCGCGAGGAACCCAACGACGAACGCGTCGATGTCGTCCACGTTCAGCGCGCCGTCCTTGGTGATGTCCGCCGCGCACACCCGCGTGCCCAGGAACTTCTCCGTGAACAGCGACGCGTGGTGCAACTTCTCCGCCGCGTTCGCACCGTCCGGCGAAAACAGCACGTGCACCGCGTCCGAGTCCGCGATCCCCGGCGCGTCCGTCGAGAGCACGAACTCGAGCGCCATGATCTGCCCCATCGGCTCGTCCCCGATGTCGTAGACGACGTCCAGGTCGGTGTTCCCAGCTCCGCTCACGCTCGGGATCAGCACCAGCGTCCCGGGCGAATCCGTCGAGATTACGTCCCCGCCAAAGCTCGCGAAGATCTCTTGCCCGGCGCCCAGCGCCTCGAACGCGGGCACCGTCCCCGGCGCGGGCGAGACCGCCGGCCCGACCCACCGGTACGCGTCCACGAGCGTCAGAATCACCGCGTGCCCCGCCAGATCGCCCGGCGTGAACAGGTCAAAACCGGGCAGGTCCGCCGACGCCGCCACCACGCCCGGCGCCGGGTTGAACGCCCAGTGGTCGTGCAGCGCGTTGTAGTAGGGGCGCTGCACGCCCCCGCCATCATCAACCCCCGTGCTGTTGTACCCGCGCACCGCGAGCTGGTTGTCCACCACCAGGATCTCGAGACGCCGCCCGCCGTGGGCGAACGCGTGCGAGCAGAGCGAGCCGCACAACGCGGCTCCGAGCGAGATTGAAAGGAGCTTGTTCATGTTCAATGTCCCATGCGCCGGCGCGCGTTCGGGGTTGTGTGTCAATGAAAACCGTGTCAATGCGCGACAGCCGGATCGAAGCTGTTCCGGTCGTTGTCGGTGAAAACATCAGAAAACGCCATCGTCTTGGCGTGCCCGTCGAGGAACCCGTACGGCCCCCGCGCCTCCCACGTCGCGACGTCCCCGCCGTGCGCGTTGGTCTGCACCTCCTCAGATGCTTTCCCTGGTGTCGCGTCGTGTGCGCCAGGAACAGGCGATACCCACGAATACGGGTGCACGTGGTCCAGAATCGCCTTGGGCCCCTCAAAGACCGCCATCACCGCGTGCACCGTCGCCCCGGGCATCGGCACGGCGTCGATCGACCGGTACCCCCGCGTGTAGTCGGGCGTCACCCAGTGGTTGAGCGAGTAGCTCGTCACGCGCAGCTTCCCGTCCACAGGCTCGTCGAAGTGCGGGCTCTTGTCCGTGGGCGACCGGAGCAAGAGCGCCGGGTCGAACGTGCTCAGCACCTCGTGCCACGGCTTGCCCTCGTCGGCGCCCAGGTGCACCGTCCCCAACATCCGCCCCTCGTTCTGGCCCATGTAGACCCAGTGGGCGGTCTCGAGCGAGCGGACATTGACCAGGCACGCCACCCGGCGCGCACTCTCGCGCGATGCCCCCAACGCCGGCAGCACCAACGCGATGAGCAGGGCAATGATCGCAACGACAACCAACAGCTCGATGAGCGTGAACGCTCGCGGCGTATGCATGGCAACCCTTCGCGCCCTCGGCGCGCAGCGGTGATGTGGTTCAGCGGTGAAGATCGACGGTCACGCGGCGCGCACGCGGGGCGGCGGCGGCTCGATCTCGATCAGGCGGGACACCACGCACCACCCGGCGTCGGACGCCGGCGCGAGCGCGCGCGGCGTGTGAGGAATGACAACGCCCGTGCGCACCCGCACACTCGTCACCACCCCGATCGCACTCAGCACATCGAGCCCCTTGCACCCCAAAGGCGACAGCGTCGCCACCCGGCGCACGGGCATGTCAACGTCTTCGTCGGCACCCTCGTCGTGCGCGCACAGCGGGCAGGCCGGCGCCGCCGGCTCGGGGCCCGACACGACGAACGTCAGGTCCGCGTAGCTCGGGATCGCCACCCCGTGCTCGTGCGCCCACGCGACTTTTTCAGCACCCGTCTTGCACAGACAACTGGTCCAGCACTCGTGCGCCGAGGAGCACGAGCACCGCCCGCCCTGGCAGGGGTACTGCTCGCCGCCGGCTTCGCGCGCGGCCTTCGCGAGGTACGCCGGCGCCGGGATCACCCCGACCGACGCGACCCAGTACGCCGCGATGAGCGCAAGACACCCGATCGGCCCACGCCGACGCCGCCACCACCGCCGCGTTCTGGTCCTGCTGAGCAAGAAAGATTCCCGTCCAGCAGAATATACCCGCAATGCACCGTCAAATCCACAACCAGAGCCACAAACACACCCCTTGTTCTGGCGTATCAATCGCCCATCACGGGCACCCGGCGAGGAACCCAACCACAAACGCCTCGACGTCGTCGATGTTGAGCGTCCCCGTGTAGTCCAGGTCCGCCCCGGTCTCGCCCCCCAGGAACGCCGCAGCGAACGCCTCGACGTCGTCCAGGGTCAGCGTCGCGTCTCGGGTGAAGTCCGCCGGGCACGGGTTCACGCCCGGGATCAGGTAGACCCGGTTCTTGCTCGAGCCCGACGCGATCAGGTCCACCCACCCGTCGCCGGTCACGTCGCCCACGCCCACGCAGTCGAACCCGAGCGCAAAGCCCGCGATGTCGCTCGTTAAGGTCCGCAGCACCGCGCCGTCGGCGCCCGAATAGATCACCACCTTGCCCGCACCGGGCGCCCCGTCCGCGTTGGTGTACCACCCGAGCGTCAGGTCGTCGTGCCCGTCCTGGTTGATGTCGGCCATCAGCCCGCGGCCCGGCCCGAGCCCATCCGTGTTCGGCGCCTCGAGCGTCAGCCAGCGCGAGCCGTCTTCGCCCGAGTACACGTACCCCTTCGAGTCGTTGTAGTCGCCCACGTAGATGTCGGGGGTGCCATCGCCCGAGACATCACCGCACCGGCCGACGAAGAACTGCCCGTACACGCTCGTCGCGCTCGCGTCCCCGGGCATGGGCGGCAGGATCTTCGCCCCCGTCGCCCCGGACCACGCGTACGCGATCGCCTCACCGGGCGCGCTCGCCGCGGCGTCGATCACACCGTCCCCGTCCAGGTCGCCCACACCCGCGACGCCCTGCCCGAGCAGTGCGCTCGCGGTGTTCGAGCCCTCAAGCTCGCGCAGCACCATCCCCGTCGCGCCGTCGTAGATGTACACCCGCCCCTCGTTCAGAGTGCCGCCGTCCACGCCCGACGCGCCGACGAGGAAGTCCGCGTGCCCGTCACCGTTGGTGTCATCGAGGGTCGAGACGGCGTACCCGAACCCGGCCCCTGCTTCGGGCCCGCTCAGGTTCCAGATGATCGACCCGTACGACGCCGGGTTGCCCGAGAGCACGACCACCCCGCCCATGCCGCCCCGCCCGGGCGAGCCGGCGATTACGTCCACGAACCCGTCGTTGTCCACGTCGCCCGCGTCGGCGACGGAGTAGCCCAGCCCGTCGCCCGGGTTCGGGCCGTCGAACTCGAAGAGGATGTCGCCGGTCGCCCCGGAGAACACGACCACGCGCCCGCGCGATTGCGAGCCGCTGGGTGTGGACCCGATCCCTTCCATGAGCCCGTCGCCGTCGATGTCACGCAGCTCCGAGACGGCCCACCCGAACCCGGCCCCCCGCTGGAGCGTGTACAGCGCCGCGGCGTCGGGCTCTAAGAACTGGGCGCACGCGCTGGGCGACAACGCCGCGCCCGCCAGCACAGCAACAGCGATCGATCGGGTCGTGGTCATGGGTCCTCCCGGGTCTGGGGTCGCGCGGCAGGACCCCGCGCGCGGGGGCACCTCAGGCCGCATCGCCAGTCTGCCGTCGCGCCGGGGGCGTGTCTTTCAGATGCGTGCCCGTTCGCGAGGCAGCTTGCCCCCGCAACGGAGCTCGGTGGGCGTCACCCCGAACAGGCGCCCGAACGCGGTTGTCATGTGCGCGTGCGTCGCGAACCCGGTCCGGTGCGCGATGCGGGTGATCGGCTCGCGCGTCTCGACCAGCAGCATCCCGGCCGCCCGCAGGCGCAGGTGGTTGCGGTACGCGCAGACTGACTCGCCCGTGTGCTCGCGGAAAACGCGGGCGAGATGAAACGCGGACGCGTGCACCGCGCCGGCGATGTCCGCGAGCCCGCGGTTCTGCGTGTACGTCCGGGCGATCTCCGCGCGGGTGCGCTCGACCAGGTCCTCGTGCGCAGCCCGAGTGGAGGCCCGCCGGGGCGCCGCAGCCGGCGCGGGGGCGTCCGAGACCGCCGCGGCCAGGCGCGCGATCGCGTCGATCAGGCGCTCGCCCTCGCTGTCCGCCGCGAGCCGGTCGCGCGCGAGTTCGGCCCGGCGCAAGCGGGCCAGCGAGAGCGCGACGCCGGCGTCGGTCGGCACGCGGGGAACGCCCGCGAGCGAGCCCGCCCGGTCCACCGCCGCCGCGTCATGGGCACCGAAGACCTCCCGGGCGGTTTCTTCGGGCAGTGCGAGGTAGAGGCAGTTGTCGCCGCGCTCGTCGAGCAGCCCGCGCCGGTACCGCTGCCCGGGGTTGTAGAGCATCGCCGCGGTCTGGTCCGCGACCATCGCCCGCCCGCCTTCGTGCTGGATCATCACCGGCGCGCGCGCAAACGCGATGACAACGGCCGGCCGGATCTGGTTGGTTTCGTGCCACGCCGGCGCGTGCGCAGGGAGGTCGAACTCGTGCAGCTCAAACAGGCGCTGGGTCATGGGCCGGCTCCGGGCCTGCTCAGGGGCACCCGCCGAGGAACCCATCGACAAAGCACTCGATGTCGTCGACGTTCAAGACGCCCGACGCGTCGCAGTCCGCAGCCAGGTCGTCGCCCAGGAACGCCGTCACGAAGCACTCGATGTCATCGACGTTGAGCACGCCCGTGCCGTCGCAGTCGGCGAAGCATTCCCCGCCGGTGATCCCGGTCACGCGGAAGAAGACGATCTGGTTGAGGCTGAACGGGTCGCCGTCGTCGGCCACGCCGATCATCGAGTGCCCGCCCCCGGTCAGCGCCGGCCCGAGCGTGAGCCCCTCGAGGTTGCCAAGATCGCCCGACCACGCCAGCGTCTTGGCGACGGGTGTGTACGTCGCGCCCGCGAGCGTGCCGAGCGAGCTGACGTCGGTCGCCCCGGTCTCGTCGATCTCGTAGATCCGTGTGAGGAAGAGCGGGTTCGCCAGCGCGAAGGAACGCTCCAGCGCCAGCAGGCGGCCATCGGGCAAAATAACGAGGTCCGTCAGCCCGCTCTGCCCCGGGTTCTCCAGCGGGATCGCCGGCCCGTGCATCTTGGTCACGTCGTACGCGAGCTGGCGCGCGGGCGTGCCCGTCGCCGCGTCGAACTCGAGCAGGCGGACGGTCGTGCCCACGCTGGGCGACGCGACCGGGCCGTCCACGCTCAGCGCTTCTTCGTTGGCGGTCCACCCGACGCCGTCGAGGATCTCGAGCGATTCGAGGCCCCGGTTGGCGCGCGCGTTGGCGTACACCGCGGGGATCGCGACCGCTCCGCCGTGCCCGCCGTCGATGCGGAGGAAGGTGTCCAGCCCGGGCGTGGTCTCTTCGCAGACCATCAGCACCGAGGGCGAGAGCACCGCGATGCCCTCGTAGTCAGCCGTGATATCGAGCGAGAGCCCGCCGGCGTTGGTGACCGAGACCGCCGACCCGTCCGCGTCGAGCACGATCGTCAGGAAGACGATCTTGTTCGAGTTGTCCAGGACGACGGCGTAGTCGTTTCCGCCCAGCCAGGCGACGCCGCTGGCCCCGGTGACCGGGAACGACAGGGCGTCCTGGTCGATCGCCGAGGTGGGCAGGGCCTTGGTGTCAGCCAGCGAGACGGTCACGGGTGCGGCGTGGGCGGGCGCCGAGGCGACCGCGCACTTCACCAGCACCAGGAACGCGACGACAAGCGAGAACCGAATCTCGGTTTCTTCTTTGGGCACGTGCGGGCCTCCCATCCCCCACGGTACCCCTACGACGCCCGAAGGCCACATGTTTCCGGGACGTGAATCTCGTTTGGGCCTGTACGGGCGAGGTTATGGGCACCCCGCCAGGAAGTCGGCGACGAAGCAGTCGATGTCGTCCACGTTCAGGACGCCGGACCCGTCGCAATCCGCAAGCCCCAGGTCGCCCCCGAGGAACGCCGTGACGAAGCAGTCCACGTCGTCCACATTCAGGACCCCGTTCGCGTCGCAGTCCGCGGCGTTGCACCCAGCCGCGACGACCTCGATCCGCCCGGTCATGTCCGCGTGGAACTGGACCCGGCAGGTGTAGAAGTAGTCGCCCGCGTCGCCCGCGACCAGGGCCCACGTGATGACGTCGGCGGTGGGGGCCGGGTCGGCGATGAAGTCCTCAGCGGGCTGGAGCATCGCCGCGTCGATGTCGGTGATTTCCGTGCTCGTGCGAGCGTACGACCCGTCGGTGCCCGTCACGCCCAGCGTGCCGTCGGTGATGCCGAAGGGGTGCGACGAGGTTGTGCGCGCGAACGTGTACGTCTGGCCCGCAGACAGGATCAGCGTCGGGTCCGCGATGTCCGTGAACGTGCCCGAGCCGTCGGTCCAGGTGAACAGGAAGTCGGATGCGCCGGAGTTGGACATCGTGAATGCGACGCCCTCGTCAACCTCGTAGATGTTCGGCGCGGTCATGGTCGTGTCGGCGAGTGCGGGGGCCGCGAGCAGCAGGGCGGCGATGGTCGTGGTGCGGGCGCAGGGCATGCGTCACCTCCTTCAAACAGATTTGGGGTGGTCAAACACGGTGTTCAAAGCCGGGGCCAGATCTTAGGCGGTGAGAGAGCCGCCCTTCGATCACGGGCACCCGGCGAGAAACGAACTCACAAAGCAGTCGATGTCGTCTACATTCAGGTTCCCCGAGCCGTTGCAGTCGGCCATGCTCAGGTCGCTGGCGACGAACCCGCCGACGAACGCGTCCACGTCATCGGTGTCCAGGCTTTCGTCGGCGTTGAGATCCGCGAAGCAGAAGTCAGCCACGACGATTCCCGTGAAGGGGACGCCCAGGCCGCTGGTGCCCAGCAGCGTGCCCGAGATCGGGTCGCGGCGCTCGAGCGTGCCGTCGGACCCGACGACGAGCAACTCGCCCCCGAGCACCGCGACGCCCTTGGCGTCGGTGAGCGTCTCGAACGTGGTCTCGTACGCCCCGCCCGCCGCGGCGAAGCGGTAGACGGTCCCGTTCGCATCACCGGCGAACAGGTGGTCATCGGTCAGGGCGAGCGAGTTGACAATGCCACCGCAGGCGCTGATGAACTCGAAGTTCGGGTCGCCGAAGGGGGCCGAGAGGATGAGCGTGTTGGGCGAGCCGATGACGAGGTCGTCGCCGTTGACGAGCATCGAGCTGACCTGCATTCCGGCGTAGTAGGTTTCGTTCTCGTCGCCGTTGGCGTCGAGGTAGGAGATGTTGCCCAGCACGTCGGAGACGAAGAGTTGGTCGCCGTCGGTCGTGATCGCGGAGCCGCCGATGCCGTGCCAGATCTGGTAGAGGGCGAAGACGTCGCCGGACGCGGGGTCCATGCGCGACACGGCGCCGACGGTGCCCACCGTGACGAGGTGGTCGTGGGCGGCGCTGATCGCGACGGGCGAGCCGTTGAGCACGCCGCCGTGCTGGCCGACCAGGACCGGCGTGAAGGTGGCGTCGAGCGCGTACACCCCGCCGTTCGAGCTGGAGATGTACGCCTTGGGCGCACCGAGGGCGGCGCCGGCGAAGGCGAGGAGCGCGATGGCCGTCGTGGTGCGGGTGGTGGTCGTCATGGCGTGGTCTCCGTCCGGGGTGGGTTCGTGGGTGTGCCGGGGGCGGGGGGGCCGTCCCCCGTGGTCACAGAGAGTGTCCGCCAAGGTCCCGGAATCTGTACCCCACTGTTTGGTGGGCTGTCGTCAATTCTCGGGTGTTGGCGTCCGATAAACCACGCCATCAGCTCCGGGCGGGACGAGACCCCGAAATGCCGGTAGATCGCGAGCACGTGCTCGTGGAGGGTTGACCGCTGAATCCCGAGCGTCGCGGCGGCCTGTTTTTCCGAG
>BQJQ01000013.1 GCA_021604785.1 Phycisphaeraceae bacterium | reverse complement strand
TCCTTCATCCACTCGTCCGAGAGGTACTTGGTGATGTACCGCCCCGCGTTGTCGGGCAGCACGCACACGATGGTTTTGCCTTCGCCAAGTTCCTTCGCCTTCTCGACCGCGGCGTGGACGATTGACCCCGACGACCCGCCGCAGAACAGGCCTTCTTCGCGCACCAGCCGCCGGGCCATGGTGAACGAGTCCTTGTCGTTCACCTGCACCATGTCATCGACGTGCTCGAAGATCATGGCTTCGCACTTGATGTCCTCGCCGATGCCCTCGACCTTGTAGACGTAGGGCGTGGGCATGGTGCCCGTGTGGAAGAGGTGGTAGTGGACGCTCCCGAGGATGTCCACGCCGACGATCTGCTTGGACGGGTCCTGCTCTTTGACGTATTTCGAGATGCCCGAGACGGTGCCGCCCGTGCCCGTCGCGGCCATCAGCACGTCGAAGTCTCCGCCCGTCTGCTCCCAGATCTCCCGCCCCGTCGAGTGGTAGTGCGCCTCGACGTTCATGATCGTGTGGTACTGATCGATGTAGAACGACCCAGGCGTCTCGGACGCGATCCGCTTGGCGACGTTCACGTAGTGGTCCGGCGAATCGCCGGGCACGTCGGTCGGGGTGATGACCACCTCGGCCCCGAACGCCTTCATCGAGTTCACCTTCTCCTGGCTCATCTTGTCGGGCATGGTGAACACGCACCGGTACCCCTTGACCGCGGCGACCATCGCGACGCCCATCCCGGTGTTGCCCGAGGTGTTCTCGATGATCGTGCCGCCGGGCTTGAGGATGCCCTTCTTCTCCGCCTGCTCGATGATGTAGTTCGCCATCCGGTCCTTGATGGACCCGGCGGGGTTCATGTACTCGCACTTGGCGTAGACGGCTGCCGCCCCCTTGGGGACGACGCGGTTGAGGCGGACGATCGGGGTGTTTCCGATCGCGTCGAGAATGGTGTCGAAAGCGTGCATGCGTGGGCTCCCTCGGGCCCCAAGCCTACGCCCCCGGGGGCCCGGGCACGGGTGGCTTGCCTGGTTCATGCATGCACTTTCGTTGTCGTGGATGAGAGATTGAGAGAACCGAAACCGAGATGCAGCGTCATATACTCGCCGCCCTGATGCCGACCGATCTGAACTATCTCGACAACGCCGCCACGAGCTGGCCCAAGCCGCCGGAGGTGGGCGCGGCGATCACGTCGTTCCTCGCCGAGAAGGCCGGCAACCCGGGGCGCGGCGGGCACCGGCTGGCGCGCGCCGCGGGCGATCTCGTGGAGCAGGCCCGCGAACGCCTGGCGGCGGAGATCCACGCCCCGTGCGCCAAGCGGATGATCCTCACCCACGGGTGCACGGACTCGGTGAACCTCGCCGTCCACGGCGTCCTCCGCGCGGCGATCCGGCGGTGCGCCGAGCCCAAGCCGCACGTCGTCGTCTCGGGCATCGAGCACAACGCGATTCTGCGCACCGTCCACTGCTTCCACAACGACAAGCACATTCTGATGGACATCGTCCCCTGCGACAGCGAGGGATGGGTGGACCCGGCGGCGGTCGCGGCGGTCTGCACGCCCGAGACGGTGCTGGTCAGCGTCGCCCACGCGTCCAATGCCGTGGGGACGATCCAGGACGCGCCGGCAATCTCGCGTGCCGTGCGCGCGGCAGCGCCCGAAGCGTTGTTCATGGTGGACGCGGCCCAGACGCTCGGGCACATGCCCATCGACGTCGAGGCGATGGGCATCGACCTGCTCGCGATCGCTGGGCACAAGGGCTTGTGCGGGCCGACGGGCACGGGCGGGTTGTACGTCTCCGAGCGTGCGTACCCCGACACGGGCGACAGCCGCGTCTTCTGCCAGCGGCGGGGGGGGACGGGCATGAAGTCGGTCGGGCTGGACATGCCGACCGAGCTGCCCGACGCGCTGGAGGCGGGCACGACCAACGCCGCCGGCTTCGCCGGGCTGCTCGCCGCGATGGACGCCCGCGACCCGGGCGCTCACGAGCGCGAGATGCGCCTGACCGGGCGAATCCTGGACGAGCTGCGGGCGATGCCCGGCATCACGGTCCACGGCAGACCGGGCACCGAGGGGCGCACGCCGGTGGTTCTGTTCTCGATCGAGGGGTGGACCGCCCGTGACGTGGGCGACATCCTGGACGCTCAGCACGGCATTTGCGTCCGCGGCGGCACGCACTGCGCTCCACTGCTGCACCAGCTGATCGGAACGGGCGACGGCGGCGCGGTCCGGGCCTCGCCCGGGTGGGCGACGACCGACGCGGAGATCGACGCGTTTCTCGAAGCGGTCGGCACGTTGGTCCGATCGCCTGCGCCCGCGGTGCCCAAGGCCTGAGCGGGCGCCGGCCCGACCCGGGCGTGAGCTACGATCGGCGGGAGGGTCCACCATGCACTTCCGGCTGATCTATGACGACGATTTGGCGCAGGCGGCGTACCTCATCGGGTGCCAACGTACGGGCGAGGCGATCGTCATCGATCCCGCGCGCGATGTGGATCGGTACCTGCGTGCCGCGGGCGAGGCTGGGCTGAAGATCGTCGCGGCCGCCGAGACGCATGTGCACGCGGATTTCCTGTCCGGCGCGCGCGAATTGGCCGAGCTGGGCGTGAAGGCGTACGTCTCCGGGTGCGCCGGGCCGGATTGGACGCCCAAATGGCTCGGCAGCAAGGCCGGCGGCGGGTCGTACGACCACCACGTGCTTGCCGACAGTGACAAGATCAAGGTCGGCAACATCACGCTGATTGCGCACCACACGCCTGGGCACACGCCCGAGCATGTCAGCTACGGGGTGATCGACGCAGACGCCGGCGAGCCGATGGGCGTCGCGACGGGCGATTTCGTATTCGTGGGTGACCTTGGAAGGCCGGACCTGCTCGAGTCCGCGGCGGGGGTGAAAGGGACGCGTGAGCCCGGCGCGCGCGAACTGTGGAAATCAACCTCGTGGTTCCGGTCGTTGCCCGAATACGCGCAGGTCTGGCCCGGGCACGGGGCGGGCAGCGCGTGCGGCAAGGCGCTGGGGGCGGTGCCGCAGTCGACGGTAGGGTACGAGCTGCGCCACAACGCGGCGCTGCGGATCGAGGGCGAGGACGCGTTCGTGCGCGCGATCCTGGATGGTCAGCCCGACCCGCCGGGGTACTTCGCGCGGATGAAGCGGATGAACGTGGAGGGTGCGCCCGTGCTGGGCGCGTTGCCCGAGCCCAAGCTGATCAGCGCGGGCGAGTTGCCAGAGCCGCGTGATGGTGTTGTGGTGCTGGATCTGCGTCCGTGGGGGGAGTTCCGTGCTGGTCACGTCCCCGGGTCGCTGAATGCGGACCTTGACAACATCTTCACGGCGACGATCGGTAGCTATATCGAGCCGCACCATCACGTGTACATGGTGGCCCACCCGGAGCAGGCGGCCGATGCGGTGCGCCGGCTTGTGCGCGTTGGGATCGACCGGTTCGAGGGGTACGCGCTGCCCGAGGAACTCGGCTCGCGCGCGTCCGCGACGCTGGGCGAGGTGGGCGTCGAGTCTGCGCGCGCCGAAGCGGACGTCGTCCTCGACGTGCGCCGGACGGACGAGTACACCGCCGGGCACGTGCCCGGGGCGGTGCACATCTGCCACACGCAGCTCGCGGGGCGGCTCGATGAGCTGCCGACGGGCGCGCGGGTGAACGTGATCTGCAAGGGCGGGCGCCGGAGCGCGCGGGCGTCGGCGTTGCTCGCGAAGAACGGGTTCACGCCTGTGAATGTTGCCGGCGGGTTCGACGCGTACCGCACGATTGATGCGCCGGTGGAGTCGTGATCGAGCTGCTGCCCGCGATCGCGGGGGCGGCGGTGGTGGGGATCACGCTGGGGCTCTTGGGCTCGGGCGGGTCGATCCTGTGCGTGCCGCTGCTGGCGTATGTGGTTGGGCGCGGGGACAAGCAGGCGATCATCGAGTCGCTGGCGATCGTGGGGCTGATCGCGCTGTTCGGCGGGGTCCGCCGGGCGTTGGCCGGCGAGGTGGCGTGGCGGGTGGCGGTTGTGTTTGCGCCGGCGACGATGCTCGGGGCGTGGGCGGGGGCGTTTGGGGCGCAGTGGGTGCCCGGGCCTGCGCAGCTGGCCGGACTGGCGGTGCTCATGCTGGTCAGCGCGGTGCTGATGCTGCGTGGGTCGAAGGCGAACGCTGCGGAGGGCAAGTCGGAGAGCCGGGCACGATCGCCGCTTGTGCTCGGGCTCGCTGGCGTTGGGGTGGGGATCATCACGGGGCTGGTTGGTGTCGGCGGTGGGTTCTTGATCGTGCCGGCGCTGGTTGTGTTCGCGGCGTTGGGGCACCGGGTCGCGGTCGGGACGAGCCTGATGCTCATCGCGATCAACGCGGGCGTCGGGTTCGTGACGTACCTCGCGACCGAGCCGGGCGTCGAGGTGAGCGCGACGATCGTGGGCATCTTCGCGATCAGCGGCGCGGCGGGCACGATCGTCGGGCAGCGGATCGGCACGAAGCTCGATCAGAAGATGTTCAAGCGCGTGTTCGCGGTCTTCCTGGTGATTCTGGGTGTGGTGATGCTGGCGCGCGAGGGGGCGCGGATCTGGCGATCGGCGGACGCGCCGCAAGAACACGCGTTGCTGGTTCGCCCGTAGATCGCCAGAATCAGAGGTTTTCTTCGTGCATCTTCGCGGTTCGGTCGGGTCGCGTGCACGCGGGTATAGTCTGAGTGCCGCGATATTCCGGTGCGTTGGATCGTCAGCGCCGTCGCGAGCACGGATGAATTTCCTGTATGCCTTGCCCTGAACTTCACTCGCAGGCGTCGCTTGGTGCTGGCGATGTGGCGCGCGTGATCGATGCGATCATCGAGCGTGACGGCGCGGGCGACCCCATCGTTCCTCTTGACGTGGAGCAGGCGCTGCGCGCGTTGCCGCTCGAGTTGTCGGAGGCGGGCGTTGGTGATGAGGAGGCTCTGGAGCGGCTGCGCCGGGTCGCGCTGGCGACGCCCACGACCGGCGGGACCAGGTTCGTCAACCAGCTCTTCGCCGGGCGGGAGCGCGTCGCGACGGCGGCGGAGATGCTCACCGCGGTGCTCAACAACTCGATGTACACCTACAAGGCCGCGGGCCCGCAGGTGCTCGTCGAGCGGGTGGTGCTTGAGCGGATGCTCGCCAAGGCGGGGATGACCGGCGGGGACGGGATGTTCACCCCCGGGGGGTCGCTTTCGAACCTGGCGGGGATGATCATCGGGCGGAACGAGGTGGTGGGCGACGTCCGCGAGGGCGGGTTCGACGGGCGCGGGCGGACGGTGTACGTGTCCGCCGAGAGCCACTACTCGTTGACGAAGAACGCGAACATGATCGGGATCGGGCGCACGGGTGTGCGCCCGGTGGAGGCCGACACGGGAGGGCGGATGATCCCCGAGGCTCTCAGCGCGGCGATCGCGCGGGACCGGGCGGCGGGTGAGTCGCCGCTGATGGTGGTCGCGACGAGCGGGACGACGGTGATGGGGGCGTTCGACCCGATCGATGCGCTGGCGGACATCGCCGGGCGTGAGGATCTTTGGCTGCACGTGGACGGGGCGTTCGGCGGGACGGCACTGATGCACCCGGAGCACCGGGGGCTGATGGCGGGGATCGAGCGGGCGGATTCGTTGACGTGGGACGCGCACAAGATGATGGGTGTGCCGCTGATCTGTTCGGTCGTGCTGACGCGCAAGGCGGGGATGACGCGGAAGCATTTCGACGAGTCGGCGTCGTATCTGTTCCAGCAGGACTTCGGCGGCGAGCACGGGTGGCTGAACCCGGGGACGCGGTCGTTGCAGTGCGGGCGCCGGAACGATGCGCTCAAGCTTTGGGCGCAGTGGCAGGCGCTGGGCGATGACGGGTACGCGAAACGGGTCGAGCGGCAGATGGAGTTGGCCCGGGCCGCCGCTGATCTGGTGCGGGCGGACGGGCGGATGACGCTCTCGTTTGACCCGGCGTGGATCAACGTCTGCTTCGAGGTCACGGGCAAGTCATCGGCGGCGATCTGCGACGATCTGAACGACTCGGGCGTGCTCAAGGTTGGGTTCGGGATCGTGCACGGGCGCCGGGTGATCCGGCTGGTGACGGTGGACCCGGCGCTGGGCGAGGCGGACGTGGAGCGGATGATCCGGGATATCGGGGAGGCCGGCGAGCGGGCGCCGGCGGAAGACAACGCGGTGGACCAAGCGGCGGTTGGGTAACGAGGGGAGCGGCACGATGCGAGGGACGGGCGGCGCCACCGACGGCGCCTTGATGATGCACGCGGGGCTGAGCGCGGACGCGATGGACGCGATCGGCGCGCGCTTCGGCGGGCTTCTGGATGAGACGGAGGACCAGGCCGGGGTTTCGGCGGCGCTGAAGGCGTTGGAGATCGATGCGGCGTGCGTGCGGCGGTGCGCGGGGTTCGACCACGGGAACCGGGTGCGCTGCGAGATTGCGCGGGCGCCGGGGTGGGTGCTGCTGGCGATGTTCTGGGAAGAGACGGCGAGCCCGATTCACGACCACTGTGCGTCCGAGTGCGGGTTCCGGGTCATCGAGGGCGAGCTCGAGGAGACGCGGTTCGCGTGCGCCGGTGATGATCTGGCGCGCGCGGTGGCGACGCGCCGGCTGCGGGTGGGCGATTTTACGAAGACTCCCGGGAGCACGATCCATCAGCTCGGCACGCCGCAGGGTGTGGCGGGGGCGAGGGCGATCTCGATTCATGCGTATTGCCCGGCGCTGTGCCTGGAGACGATGGGGATCTTCGAGGCGACCGATCCTGAGCGAGCCGCTGAGTGCGGGGGCGTGCTCGACGTGGAACTCAGCGAAGAGTGAAAGCGTCGCCCCGGGAGGACGAGTATCTCGTGGTGGTGTCCCTAGGCGGGTGCTTGTGAACGCGGGCGTTCTCGGACGTTGAGCGACGCTGGGGGGTCCGGCTCTCCGCGGGCGGCGCGGGCCGTTCGTGTGGGCTGGGGTGTGGGCCTGGGGGTGTTTGGGGACCTGGCTCCGGGGTGCTATCGCTCCAACTGCCTATACGCTAGAGTCTTGTGACGGCAGGGTGCCGGGCGCGGTGGCCGCTCTCGGTGTGTACCCTGTGCCCTAGCCTGCGGCGTTTCCAGCGGGCCCGGAGAGTTCTCGAGATGCGTCAACAGCCCGCTTGTCGTTCGTTTGCCGCTATTGCGGTTGTCTCTGTGTGCGGGCTGGCCCTCGCGGCCGATCCGTGGGCGCCGCCGCCGACGTACTACGACAGTGCTGTGGGCACGGGCGGGGCGCTGCAGACGCAGCTGTACGACGTCATGCGCACGGGGCACATCCAGCGTGCGTACGGCGACTTCCGCCAGTCGGCGGCGCTGCACGACGCGGACCCGGACATCCCGGGTCGGGTGTTGCTGGCGTACAACCGCGCGTCGGTGAACGCCGGGTGGGATTCGGGGGCGACGTGGAACCGCGAGCATGTGTGGCCGCAGTCTCGTCAGCCGGGGAGCGCGTCGAACTCGAGCACGGGGAACCTGGGCGACCCGCACGCGCTGCTGCCTTGCAATCCGGGTATCAACAGCTCGCGCGGCAACAAGCCGTTCGGGTGGAGCTCGACCACGGGCAATCACGGCTCGCAGGGCACGCACTACTTCCCGGGCGATACCGACAAGGGAGACATCGCCCGCTCACTCATGTACTCGGACACCCGCTGGGGGCCCGAGCTTGGCATCGCGTTGGTCAACGGCACGCCCTCGGGCAACCAGATGGGCGACCTCGCGTCGCTGGTGGCGTGGCACTACCTGGACCCGCCGGACGACTTTGAGCGCCGGCGAAACCACGTCATCGCGAGCAACGCCGAGAACCCGATCTACTTCACGAACAACCGCAACGCGTTTGTGGATCGCCCCGAGTATGTGTGGTCCGTGTACATGGATCAGAACAACGACACACAGCTCTCGGTCGCGGTCCCGGATGCCGACGGCTTCAGCTGGCTGCCCGTGGCGTTGGACCCTGTGTTTGTCGGGTCGACGCCCCCCTCGGTCGCGGTGACGCTGGACAAGACGGGGGCGGACGGCACGTTCTACGAGGTCTCGGTGAATGGCGACGCGGCCTCGGCGAGCGAGGGCCGGCACAACGTGTTCCCGATTAACCTCGCGGCATTCGAGAGCGGGTCGGTTGATGTCTCGATCGACCCTGCCGCGGCCGCAACGCCTGGCGCGAAGACGGGCGATGTGTACATCGACAACCTTGACGTGACGACGGGCCACGGAATCGGCTCGGCGGCGTTGGATTTCGACGACATCATCTCCGTCGCGGTGGATGTGCTCGATCACGCCGAGGGGTCGTTCGAGTCGGGGGCCGATACGAACACGCTCGGGCACGACTTCGGCACCGTCGATGTTGGGCTCCCCACGACGTTCAGCTTCCCGGTGCACAACCTCGAAGCGGCGCCCGGGTTCACGGGTTCGCTGTGGATCGTTCCGGGGGCCGTCACCGGCGACGCGGCGGCCTTCTCGTTGGAATTGGTCGGGGAGTTGGTCGCTGCGGGCGGGTTCGTGGAGCTAACCGTGACGCTCGATACCTCGGCGGCGGGGAGTTATGCTGCGACTGTTGAGATCTTGGCTGGTGACGATCCCACCCTGGCGGGTGCGGCTGCGGACGAGGCCCTTGTGCTGACGCTCACGGGGACCGTCGGCGTCGCGTGCTTGGCGGATCTCGACGGGAACGGGATCCTGAACGTGGACGATGTGGACGCGTTCATCGCGGCGTTCGTCGGGGCTGACCTCGCGGCGGACCTGGACGGGAACGGGATCCTGAACGTGGACGATGTGGACGCGTTCGTGTCGGCGTTCGTCGGCGGGTGCCCGTAAACACGGCCAGCAGTTGGGCTCTTGCCAGGGCTCGATGTGCCTAATAAAACAGCACCGCGGTGGCGATCTGGGATCGCGGCCGCGGTGCTGTCGTAAGAGAAGACAGAGAGTCGAGTCGTCGTGCGGGGGAATCAGGCCCGGCGGCGAAGGGTCACGCCCAGGGCGCCCAGCGAGAGCAGGGCAACGGTGCCCGGGGCGGGGGTGACGGTGAAGTTGAAGTCGACGGTGGCGGTCGAGTCGCCGAAGCCGTTCTCGAAGATACGGTCGACAATGGCGAGGGCATTGGCCTCGAGACGGTAGCTGCCCGCGCCGAGCGAGCCGGCCTCGTTGAACTGCTCGAAATCGTTATCGACGAAGGTGCCCCAGATGATGGTGTTGGTGTTGAGATCGATGAAGTTGATGTAGGCCTCGGAGATTTCGCCGTTGATGTCGCCGAAGGCGTTGACGAAGCCCTCGAGGGTCCAGTCGCCGCCACTGGCGCCGAGGTCGAAGTCGACGGTGAAGTTGGAGTCGCCGTAGCCCGAGGCGAAGTCGGAGCCGTCGCCGAAGGCGCTGGCAGCGGCGTCCACGAACCCGCCGTAGACGCCGACCGAAGCGTTGGCGGCCTGGTAGCCGTAGGCGCTGCCGCCGTTGCCGCCCATGACGGCGGAGGTGAAGGTCTCGTTGGTCCAGTCGCCGGAGGTCGGGCCGTTGGTGGTGGTGGGGCCGTCGGTATCGAAGACGCCGTCGGACGCGGACAGGTTGTAGCGGTCCACGGCGATCTCGAACACCTGGGCGTTCATGGCGGAGGTGGTGGTGGCGGCGGCGAACAAGGCGGTGATCATTGTGGTGCGTGTCATGGTCTCTCTTCTCCGTTGTCGGTGGAGTGCCGAACGCGGCACACGCGGTTATTCGTGATCGGAGGGCACAAACACGCTCTTCCGAAGGCCTCTACGCATGACGCCGAGGACATCGTGCAGCAGACGATGGTCTCGATCTCGTCGCACATCGGCGATTTTCAGTATGACCGCGACCGCGGGCGGTTCCGCAACTGGGTGCGGACAATCGCGGAGAACAAGATCAAGAGCGCGTGGCGGCGCCGATCGACGGCCGGCATGGACGCGGCGTTCGTCGAGGCGGCCTCGGACGTGGCGCCGTCGATCGAGGAGGTCTGGGAGGACGAGTGGCGGATCCAGGATCTGCTGTGGTGCCTGGACCAGGTCGCGCGGGTCGTGGCCGCCGCGGAAGATGGAGGCGTTCCGCAAGTACACGCTCGAGGGCGTGCCGGCAGCGGGCGGACGCGATCACGAGTGATGCGTCGCTCGAGGACGACCTGAATTGGGTGACGCGCGTCCGCGTGCGGACATCGGTGAGCGTGGACGAGTCGCTGGCGCGACTCAACGCGATTTTACCGGACTACGAGCTGATCGCCGAGATCGGGCGCGGCGGCATGGGCATCGTGTACAAGGCGTTCAGCCCAAGCTCAACCGCCAGGTGGCGATCAAGGTGCTGCCGGCGCTGATGGGCGTGGTGCGGCCGGACGCCAAGGCGCGGTTCCGGCGTGAGGCTGAGCTTGCCGCGGGGCTGCACCACACGAACATCATCTCGATCCACGACTACGGCGAGGCCGACGGCACGCTGTTCTACGCGATGCAGCTCATCCGTGGGCGTTCGCTGGGCGACGTGCTCGCGGAGATTGAGCGGACGGGGGCCGAGGGGTGCGTGGTGGGGGATCCGTGCGAACCGGATGCGCCGGCGTCCGCGGCTCGCTCGCCCTCGGGCTCACCCGGCGCCGGTCGGGTGTACTACCGGCGGGTGTCGCAGTGGATCGCCGAGGTCGCCGATGCGCTGCAGTATGCGCACGAGCACGGGGTGATCCACCGCGACATCAAGCCGTCGAACCTGCTGTTGACCGAGGACGGCAAGCTGATGATCTCGGACTTCGGGCTTGCTCGCCCGACCGATGCGCATACGTTGACGCGTTCGCGGGCGCTGCTGGGGACGTGCCGGTATATGGCGCCCGAGCAGCTCAATCCGGACGCGCCCGAGGCGGGCCACTTGTCGGATATCTACGCGTTGGGCGCCACGCTGTACGAGATGCTGGCGTTCCGGCCCATGTATATGGCGCCCGATGACCGGCAGGTGATGCATCAGATCGCGTCGCGGGAGCCGACGGCGCCACACCGGATCGTGCGGACGGTGCCGCGGGAGCTCGAGACGATTTGTCTCAAGGCGATCCGTAAGGAAGCGGGGACGCGGTACGAGTCCGCCGGGGCGTTTGCGGATGACCTGCGGCGGTGGTTGCTGGACATGCCGATCGAGGCGCGGCGTGGCTCTCCCGTGACGCGGGGCCTGCGGTTTGTCCGCCGACACAAGGCGCCCAGCGCGTTCGCCGCGGTGAGCTTGGGCCTCGCCATCACGTCGGGCGTGCTTTGGACGAAGTTTGACGGCGCGAGCCGGGCGACCACCGAGGCGCGGATGGACGAAGCGTCCCAGCGGGCGATGTCGCATGTGCACCAAGCGCAGACGCTGATGGATGATGAGTTGTACGCCGAGGCGATCGGCGTTCTGGACAAGGCGTTCGAGATCGACCCGGGCAACCCGGTGGCGTTGCACACCAAGGCCGTGGCGCTCACCCGGACGGGGCGGGCGGACCGTGCCCGCGGCGTGCTCGAGGGGGCGATCGGGGAAGACCCCGATGACTGGCGTGCAAGATACTTGCTCGGCATGCTGGTCCATAGCGAGGAGGCGCGGTACGCCGCGACGGTCCGCGGGGAGATGGCGCCCGAGGCGCTGGTGGCTCGCGCCGAGACCCCGGGGCATGAGGTCGAAGCTCTGTATTATGGTGGGGTCACCCGGCTGCTCGCGGGGGATTCGGACGCGGCGGCCCGGGCCTTCGCCCGGTGCGTTGAGGCCGGGACGGACAACACGTACGAGACGGATTTCGCGGAGATCCGCGCCCGGGCTCTTGGGGCCGGTGCAGGCGACCCGAACTGAGGCTCGGCCTGACCCGACCTCTTCCGGGGCTCGCCAGGGTTGACAGGCGGCCACATTGAGCCGATAGTGTAGTTGTGGATCCATTGAATCAAACCCCTCGCGATGCGAGGTTTGCGTGATTTCGCAGACCTCTGAGTACGCGCTCCGTGCCGGGGTTTTCTTGGCCGCCCGCGCGGACGACACGCCCGCTTCGGCGCAGGAGATCTCCGAGGCCGTGAAGGTCCCGGTGGGGTATCTGCAGAAGATCCTGCGGATGCTCTCGCGGCACGACATCCTGACGGCACAGCGTGGGAGCGGGGGGGGCTTTGCGCTGGCGAAGGTGCCAAGCGCGATCAGTGTGCTGGACATTCTTCGTGCTTCGGACACACAGGTCGCACGGATCGAGCGTTGCCCGCTAGGAATCAAGGGGCACACGCGGTTGTGCTCGTTGCACCGCATGCTCGATGCGGAGATGGCGCGCGCCGAGCGGACCTTCGCGTCGACGAGCCTGGCTGATCTGTTGGATGGCGAGGGTGGCGTGCGGGCTTTGTGTGATCCGGCAGGCAGGCTGCCCGTGACGATCTCGGCCGGCCGCGGCAACGCGAAAAAGAAGAAGGGATAGTCCGTCCGCGGGCGCTTGACGCAGGTGGGCGTTCGGTTCTAGACTCAAAGTGGATATGTGGGGTCACTAATACACAACAGCAGTGGCGAGGCAGGATCACCCATGAACACACACCAGCAAAGCCAATCCGCGACGCCCCATCCGGGGGAGGGCCAGGGCATGAACCCCGGTGCTGAGTCCGCGGATCCGTACAAATGGCCCGCGATCGGGACCGTCCTGTTCTTTGGTCTGACGCTGCCGGTGCTTCTGGTGGTGGTGGCGTGGGCCGTGCCCAAGCCGCGGGTCCACCCGTGGGCCGAGGTGGCGTTGGAGATGGGGGTGCCAACGCTCACGCTCGCGCACGGGGAAGCGACGTTCAAGAGCAGCTGTGCGCTGTGCCATGGGCAGGACGGCGAGGGCGTTGCCCGGCTCGGCAAGCCGCTGCGGAACAGTGGCTTTGTGCAGGAGCGTTCGGACACGGAGCTGTTCTCGCTGATCGCCCAGGGGCGTATGCCGGGGGATCCCGAGAACACGACGGGGTCGCTGATGCCCGCGCGGGGAGCGCAGGGGCTGAGCGACGAGAAAATCGGCGAGGTGATCGCGTACCTCCGTGCGATCCAGGACCGTTCCGCGCCGCTTGTTTCGGTGGAGGACTGGATCATCGAGACCGTCGATGCCGACGGCGGCGAGCGTGTCGCGGGGCTCGACGGCGTCGGGCACGACCTGTTCATCTCGTCATGCTCGGCGTGCCACGGGCAGGCGGGCGAGGGCATGGAGGGGCTCGGCAAGCCGCTGAGCGCGAGCGACTTTGTCGCTTCAAAGACGGATGAAGAGCTGGTCACGTTTATCAAGATGGGGCGTCCGATCTGGGACGCCGAGAACACGACGGGCATCGACATGCCGTCCAAGGGCGGCAACCCGGCGATTACCGACGAGCAGCTCGCCGACATCGTCACGTTTATCCGCGGCCTCCACGAATAGCCCCGACGCCGTCGCGATCGATGGCCGGGTCATTGACACCATATGACAAGGAGATCAGGAATGCAGTTCCCACTCACGAGCGCGCGCCGGCACGCGACCGCGGCGGCGGTTGCGATGGTCGGGGTGCTCTGCGGCCAGGCCGCGGGGCAATCCATGAATGATGTGCAGAAGGCGGCGACCGAGCGTGGGCTCTCGACCGCCGACTTGCTCGCAGCTGCGAAGACCTACACGCCCAGTGGCATGAAGGATGAGTACATCATCTTCTCGTCCGGCGGGCACAGCGGGCAGGTCTTCGTCATCGGCGTGCCGTCGATGCGTCTGCTGCGGAGCATCGCCGTCTTCACGCCCGAGCCCTGGCAGGGCTGGGGCTACGGCGTGGGCGAGGAGATCCTCGCGGCGGGCATGTCCATGGGCAAGGAGAACCTCTGGGGCGACACGCACCACCCCGCGATCTCTGAGACCGAGGGGGAGTACGACGGCGAGTGGCTGTTCATCAACGACAAGATCAACGCGCGCGTCGGTGTCATCGATCTGCGTGACTTCGAGACCAAGCAGATCATCAAGAACCCGCTGACGGTGAGCGACCACGGCGGCACGTTCGTGACGCCCAACACCGAGTACGTGATCGAGGGCGGGCAGTACGCCGTGCCGTGGGGCTCGGAGTACGCGCCGATATCCGAGTACAAAGAGAAGTACAAGGGCTCGGTGACGCTCTGGAAGTTCGATCGCAAGAAGGGTCGGATCGATGAGTCTCGGTCGTTCGCGATCGAGTTGCCGCCGTACTGGCAGGACCTGTCCGACGCGGGCAAGCTGGCGAGCGACGGGTACATCTTCATGAACTCGCTGAACACTGAACTCGCGACGGGCGGCATCGAGAGCGGCAATCCTCCGTTCGAGGCCGGGGCGAGCCGCAACGCGACCGACTTCCTGCACATCATCGACTGGCACAAGGCCGAGGAGGTCTACAAGGCCGGCAAGGTCGAGCAGATCAAGGGTTTCCCGGTGATCATGCTCGAGACGGCGCTTGAGGAAGGGCTGCTGCACGTGACGCCCGAGCCGCGGAGCCCGCACGGGGTGGATGTGGCGCCAAAGGGCGACTTCATCGTCGTGTCCGGCAAGCTTGACCCGCACGTGACGATCTACTCGATGGCGAAGATCAAGAAGGCGATCGCGAGCAAGACCTTCTCCGGGCACGACGAGTGGGGCGTGCCGATCCTTGATTTCGACTCGGTGCTCGAGGCGCAGGTCGAGGTGGGCTTGGGCCCGCTGCACACGCAATTCGGGCCCGACGGGTACGCGTACACGTCGCTGTTCCTGGACTCGGCGGTGGCGCGGTGGACGATGGGCGGGTCGTACGGCAAGGGCACGCCCGAGCCGGACTGGACGCTCGTGCACAAGACGCCCGTGCAGTACAACGTCGGGCACATCGGCGTGGCCGAGGGCGACACGGTGAGCCCGGACGGCAAGTACCTGGTGTCGTTCAATAAGTGGTCGGTGGACCGGTTCTTCCCGCCCGGGCCGCTGCTGCCGCAGAACTTCCAGCTGCTCGACATCACCGGCAAGGGCACAGACATGCCGGTGATCTACGACATGCCGATCGGGTTCGGCGAGCCGCACTACGCGCAGATCATCAAGGCGGACAAGCTGGATCCGTGGACGATCTACCCCGAGGTGGGGTGGGACCCGCACACGATGTCGCTCGATCCGATGGCGCCCAAGCCCAAGATGGAGCGCGTGGAGCGCAAGGGCGACACCGTCGAGGTCTACATGACCAGCGTCCGCAGCCACTTCAACCCCGAGCACGTCACCGTGAAGCAGGGCGACAAGGTGGTGTGGCGGATCACCAACATCGAGCGCGCTGTGGACGCGGTCCACGGGTTTTCGATCCCGGTCTACAACGTCAACCTGAGCCTCGAGCCGGGCGAGACGGCGAAGATCGAGTTCGTCGCCGACACCGCGGGCACGTTCCCGTTCTACTGCTCCGAGTTCTGCTCGGCGTTGCACCTGGAAATGATGGGCTACTTCATGGTTGAGCCTGAGTAATCGTTCCCGCCCGGCGCGCGAGAGCGCGCCGGGTGTCTTGACAGCTTGCTGGAAAACTCTACAGATCTCGAGAGCGTGCAGGAGTGGACCCCGTGAAGACCTCGATCGTCGACAGCATCCTCGGGCCGCGCGTTTCGCAGAAGGAGCAGTCCAGGCACTCGCTCCGGTACGGGATGCCCGGGTTCTTGTTGCTGGTGGCGCGGGTGCTGCTGCTGGTGTCGCTGTTCCTCCCGTACTGGCACATGGACCTGCACGCCCCGCAGTACCCGGACAACCTGACACTCACGGCGCACATCAATCAGCTGGGCGGCGACGTCGCCGAGATCGACGGGCTCAACCACTACATCGGGATGCGTTCGCTCAAAGAGGCGGCGCAGTTCGAGCGCTCGGTCGGCGTGTACGCGATGATCCTGCTGGTCGTGTTGCTTGAGTTCGCGAGCTACGTCCACAGCCGGTGGGCGGTGCTGCTGGTGCTGCCCGCGGTGCTTATTCCAGCCGTGTTCCTGCTGGATCTGCACCTGTGGATGAGCCACTTCGGGATGAACCTGGACCCGGGCGCGCCATTGTCGAACTCGATCAAGCCGTTCGTACCGCCCGTGCTGGGAACGGGCGTGATCGGGCAGTTCAAGACGGTCGCGTGGCCGGGCGTGGGGCTGATCCTCGCGTCGGTCGCGTCGGTGGTGCTGCTCGCGGCTCTGTTTACGCACCGGCGGGCGTACCTGCCGCTCGTGCGGGCGGCCCGGAAGAAGGCCTCCGGGTGAGGACGTCATGAGCCGCTGTGCGTATGTGTCTGTGTGTGCCGTGGTGCTCGGGTGCTTTCCCGTGGGTGCCTCGCGCGCGGGCGACCCTGCGAAGCCGATGGGCGAAGTGGAGGGCCTGATCGCCGCCGCGGACCCCGGCGGGACTGTCGTGGTTCCCCCGGGTGTGTACGAGGGGAATCTGCGGATCACGCAACCCGTAATCCTCGACGGGCAAGGGCACGCGGTGCTCGATGGCGTGGGCGTGGGGACGGTTGTCGAGATCCGTGCGCCTGGGGTGACGGTGCGTGGGTTCACGGTCCGTGGGACCGGTGAGAACATCACCGTCGAGCCCGCGGCGATCCGGGCGATCGCTGGCCCGGTTGTCATCGAGGACAACACGATCGAGGACGCTCTGTTCGGCATCGATCTGCGAGAATCGCCCGGGTCGATGGTGCGGAACAACTTGGTCCACGGGAAAGACCTCGATCCGGGGCGACGCGGCGATGGTATCCGCCTGTGGTGGAGCCACGGTTGTGTGATCGAAGACAACACGGTCTACGGCTCTCGCGACCTCGTGTTCTGGTACTCGGAGAACCTCCGGATCTCGCGGAATCGCGTTTCCGACAGCCGGTACGGCCTGCATTTCATGTATTCGCACGACACCGTGCTTTCGGGGAACGATCTCGCACGGAACTCCGTCGGGGTGTACCTGATGTACAGCAATCGAATCACGCTCGATGGCAACACGATGCGAAACAACCGCGGTGCCAGCGGGTACGGCATCGGGCTCAAGGACTGCGATGATATTGTTGTGGCGAACAACGCCCTGCTGGCGAACCGTGTCGGGGTGTATCTCGATAACAGCCCGTCCTCGGTGGGCTCGACAGGGCTGTTCGAGTCGAACACGGTCGTGTTCAACGAGATCGGGTTGCTCGCGACGCCGATCACGCATGACAATGTCTTCACGGCCAACATCCTGGTCGAGAATGAAGAACCCGCCGCGGCCCACGGCCGGGGCGAGCTCACACACAACACGTTTGCTCGCGATGGGGTGGGCAATTTTTGGTCAGACTACGCGGGTTTCGACCGCGACGGCGATGGCATTGGGGATCTCGCGTATGAGCCCCGGAGTCTGTTCGGCGCGATGCTCGCGAGAGAACCGAACCTCCGTCTCTTTGTGCATAGCCCCGCACAGCAAGCGGTGGAGTTCACAGCGAGGGCCCTGCCCGAACTGCGACCACAAGCCACGCTTGTTGATCCAGCCCCGCTTGTGAGGCCTCCGAACCTCAAGGGTTCCGGCGCCGCGACGACACCACTGCGGACACGCGCGATGGCCTTCGGGGGCCTTGGTTTACTCCTGTTTGCCGGGGCAACAGTGGGCGTGTTCGGCCGTCAGGCGGCGCTCGGGCCGGCGCCTCGGGGGGATGACCGATGATCGAGGCCGAAGGTATTACCAAGAGCTTCGGTCGCGTCGAGGCTGTGCGGGATGTTTCGTTCACGCAGCCCGCCGGGTCCGCGGTTGCGCTCTGGGGCAGCAACGGAGCGGGGAAAACCACGCTTATCCGGTGTCTGCTCGGCGTGATGCGTTGCCGGGGCTCGGCCCGGATCGGGGGCGTAGACGTGCGGTCGCGTGGTCGCCAGGCCCGCGCGCTTGTCGGGTATGTGCCCCAGGAACTCGCGTTCCACGATGATGTTCGTCTTGGGTCGGCCATACTCTTCTTCGGCGGTCTGAGGAGGGTTGATGGCGCTCGGGTTTCGGCATCGCTCGCGTCGGTCGGGCTTGCCGGCCACGAGCGCAAGCGGGTCCGCGATCTGTCGGGAGGCATGAAGCAGCGTTTGGCGCTGGCGATCGCGTTGCTCGCGGATCCACCGCTGATTGTGCTGGACGAACCCACGTCGAATCTCGATGCTGCCGGCCGGGGTGAGGTGGTGCAAACGCTGCGGATGCTCAAAGACGCCGGCAAGACGCTCTTGTTTGCGTCGCACCGCCCGGACGAGGTGATCACGCTCGCCGACAGGGTGCTGGTGCTCGAGCGTGGGGCGGTGGAGCGGGACACGACAGCCGCCGAGCTTTGGCCGACGGAGAAGCCCGTGCAGGTCATCCGCCTGCATCTGTCCATGGCGTCGGAAGCGCACGCGGCCAGGGTCCTCCGCGAGGCGGGGCACGCGGTGCACCTGAATGGCCAAGGCCTTTGCGTCGCGGTCCCGCGCGATCAGAAGGCCGCCCCGATCCACACCCTCGCGTGCAGCCAGATCCAGGTTCGCGATATCGAGATGCTGGACGATGTTGATATCCCGGAGGGCACGCCGTGACGACCATCAACGCGCTGGCTGGGGAACGGGCCTTGCCGCAAGCCCGTTCATTTTCGGGCGGCACACTCGCCTTCGCCCGGCGCGAGTTCCGAGACGCGGTCGCGAGCCGGTGGTTCTTGCTCTACACACTCGCGTTCACGGTGCTCGCGGTGGCCGTGTCTTTCATGTCATTGAGCAGCGTGGGCACGCACGGGTTCGCTGGGTTCGGGCGCACGACGGCGGGCTTGTTGAACCTCGTCATGCTGATTGTTCCGTTGATGGCGTTGACCGCCGGGGCGGGCTGCATCGCTGGCGAACGCGAGCGGGGGACCCTGCTGTATCTGCTGGCTCAGCCTGTGTCGCGCACGCAGGTGCTGCTTGGCAAGTACGTGGGTCTTGCGGCTGCGCTGGTCTGCTCGCTTTGTGTTGGGTTCGGGGTGAGCGCGTGTGTGCTCGCGTGGCGCACGGGGAGCGTTGGGTTCGGGGCGTATGCCATGCTGGTCTGTTTCACGGCGTTGCTGGCGATGGCCATGCTCTCGATCGGGGTTCTGATCTCGGTCTTGTCCCGCCGATCGTCAGTCGCGACGGGTGTAGCGCTGTTTGTCTGGCTCACGCTTGTGTTCCTCAGCGATCTTGGATTGATGGCCGGCACGCTCATCTTCCAACTCCGTGTGCAGGAGGTGTTCGGGCTAGCGATCCTGAACCCGCTCCAGGCGTTCAAGATGGGCGTGATTGTGAACATGAACGCGTCGCTCGACGTGCTCGGGCCCGTGGGTGCGTACGCGTCGCAGGCGTTCGGAGATGGGCTTGCCTTCATGCTCGCGGCCACGATGTTGGTCTGGGCCCTGGTTCCGCTCCTCGCGGCGGTGGTCCTGTTTGCACGGAGGGGCTCGGCATGAGATTTCTGGGTGCTGCGGTGTTGGTTGTGGCGTGCTTGCCGGGCTGCGGCCGTCATGACAGTGACGGACCTCCCGCGGTTCGCTTGGGCGATTCGGTGTGCGCGCAATGCAACATGATTTTGAGCGATGATCGGTTTGTCTCCGCGACGGTCATCGACGGGCCGCGCGGTCCCGAGCCGCAGCTATTCGATGATTTTAACTGCCAAGTCGCCTACGAGGTTGAGCACGCGGAGCGGGTTGTGCTTGCACGCTGGACGCACGATTATGTGAGTTCGGAATGGATAACTTCCGAAGCAGCTCACTTTGTCATCGCGCCGGCCATGCGCACGCCGATGGCGTCGCACACTGCTGCTTTTCGATCTCAGCAAAACGCCGAGAATGCGAACGCTGAACTCGATGGCGAAGTCCTGACCTTCGAGGTCGCCTGGCGCCGGCTCGGGGACACGGGCATTGATGCCACGCGGGGGGCTGCTCAAGAAGAGGTCCGCCCGACTTCGGAAGAGCGTGACGGGCCCTGAGATCAGATGGGGTCTGCTGGCTCGACCTCGGCGGTGGGGGGGGCGCTTGGATCCCAGCGGCGTTTGGACTCAAACGCCGCGATCTTTGAGATGGTCATCGATCGCAAGAAATCCAGCCGCAGTTCGCGTTGGGAGACGTTGAACGCGTGCGCGGGGCAAGCACGGGCATCGGAGCAGACGGCCGAGCCGAGGATGCACCGTGGCTGGATCGCGGGATCGTCGAAGACCTCGCAGAGCTCGTAGAGGGAAAGTTCGCTCGGGTTGCGGGTGAGGCGGACCCCGCCCCCGATCCCGCGCTGCGTCGCCACGATGCCGGCTCGTGCGAGTGCGTGGACCGTCTTGGCGAGGTACGGCGCAGGGATATCGCACGCCTCGGCGATCGTCTTGATGAGTTCGGGGCCACCGCCCGTCGCAGCGAGGTAACCGAGCGCGCATGCCGCGTTCCCCGTTGCTTGGGTCAACATCCGCGTGGCCTCCCGTTCAAACGGTATGAAAACAAGACACGATAGTCAACAAGTGGCCTCGCCAGGTGAGCAGAACGCCCTGTTTAATCAGTAGATGGCATGAAAAGTTCTAAAAATGACCCGAAACAACCATTGGATTATTGACAAAGGGACATGAAGGTCGATTATTCCCATAGACCTTCGGGCCCCGATCTGGCGGCCCACTGAGATGCCACGGAGCAGGAGACCTCGGCATGGATCAGGCGGGCACACAAACGGTTGGGATCCTCGACCCGCGCGTGGAACCAGAACTCGAATCGTTCTCGTACGACGACCAGATCGTCCGAATGTTCACGCTTGCGACGCTCGCGTGGGGCATCGTGGCGTTTCTCGCGGGCGTGCTGATCGCGACGCTGATGGCGTACCCGTCGTTGGTGCCGGACCTTCAAGCGATCTCGGTGGGCGGGTTCGAGCCGTTCGCGTGGCTGCCGGGAGGACCGCTGAGTTTCGGCCGCCTCCGCCCGCTGCACACGAACGCGGCGATCTTTGCCTTCGCGGGCAACGGGATCTTCGCCGCGATCTACTACTCCACGCAGCGGCTGTGCAAGGCTCGGATGTTCTCCGACCTTCTCGGGCGCCTGCACTTCTGGGGGTGGCAGCTCATCATCGTTTCGGCGGCGGTCACGTTGCCGCTGGGCATGACTCAGGGCAAGGAGTACGCCGAGCTTGAGTGGCCGATCGATCTTCTGATCGCGATCGTCTGGGTCGGGTTCTTTGGCGTCAACTTTTTCATGACGCTCGCCCGCCGGCGTGAGCGTCACCTGTACGTCGCGCTCTGGTTCTACATCGCGACGATCGTGACGGTCGCGCTGCTGCACGTGTTCAATAACCTGTGGGTGCCCGCGGGCATCGTGCACTGGGCCCGCACGGGCGAGGCGCCGTCGCCCGACCTGTTCATGAAGTCGTACCCAGTCTACGCGGGCGTGCAGGACGCGCTCATGCAGTGGTGGTACGGGCACAACGCGGTGGCGTTCTTCCTCACCACGCCCTTCCTCGGGCTGATGTACTACTTCCTGCCCAAAGCCGCGAACCGGCCGGTGTTCAGCTATCGACTATCAATCATTCACTTCTGGTCGCTCGTGTTTATCTACATCTGGGCAGGCCCGCACCACCTGCACTGGACGGCGTTGCCCGAGTGGGCATCGACGCTGGGCATGATCTTCTCGGTGATGCTCTGGATGCCTTCGTGGGGCGGCATGATCAACGGGCTGCTCACGCTCCGCGGCGCGTGGCACAAGGTCGCGACCGACCCGGTGCTCAAGTTCTTCGTCGTCGGCATCACGTTCTATGGGATGTCCACGTTCGAGGGCCCGCTGCTCTCGATCAAGGCCGTCAACTCGCTGAGTCATTACACCGACTGGACCATCGCGCACGTCCACTCCGGGGCGCTCGGGTGGAACGGGTTCATGACGTTCGGCATGATCTACTGGCTTATGCCACGCCTGTTCCAAACGGAGCTGTACTCGAAGAAGCTCGCGGCGCTGCACTTCTGGATCGCCACGATCGGCATGGTGCTCTACGTGCTCGCGATCTACGCCGCGGGAATCACGCAGGGGCTCATGTGGCGTGCATTCGACGCGACCGGGCGGCTGACGTACCCCGATTTCGTCGAGACGGTCACCGTGCTGATTCCGATGTACTGGATCCGTGTGATCGGTGGCGTGCTCTACCTTTCGGGAGCTCTCATCGGTGCGTGGAACATGTACAAGACCTGGAAGAGCCGCCCGCGGTCATACGAGGTTCCTGTGCACTCGGCCCCGCGTCTCAGCGCCGAGCCACCGGCATACCCGCGGGCGCAGTCTCGGATGACAAACGTGGTGGGGCTCGGGCACGCGAGCGACAAATTCTTGCAGGCGCTCTGGCACCGCAGGCTCGAGGGGATGACGTTCAAGTTCACCGTCTGGGTCATCATCGCGGTCTCGATCGGCGGCATCATCGAGGCGATCCCGATGTTCCTCGTGCGGTCGAACGTGCCCTCGATCGCGTCGGTGCAGCCGTACACGCCGCTCGAGCTCACGGGGCGCGACATCTACATCGCCGAGGGGTGTTACAACTGCCACTCGCAGATGATCCGCCCGTTCTACTGGGAGACCAAGCGGTACGGCGAATACTCCAAGCCGGGCGAGTTCGTCTACGACCACCCGTTCCAGTGGGGCAGCCGGCGCATCGGACCGGACCTGGCTCGCGAGGGCGGGCGCAAGAGCGACATATGGCACTGGCTGCACTTCGAGGACCCGCGCAACGTCACGCCGAACTCGATCATGCCGGCGTACACATGGCTGCTCGAGGATGAGCTCCGGTTTGACGAGATCCAGGGGCGGGTTGATGCGATGGCGATGCTCGGCGTGCCGTATGGGGACGCTGTGCTCGACGGGGCGGCGCCCGAGATGGCCCGCGAACAGGCAGCCGAGATCGCGGCACGCCTGGAAGGCCAGGGCGGCCCGCCCGCGGCGGACACGCAGCGCACCAAGGCGATCGCGTTGATCGCGTACATGCAGCGGCTCGGCACCGATCTGTACCGCGAGCCGCCGGTTGCCCAGGACGAGGAGGTGGAAGATGCGGCTGACTGACCTTGTTTCGGGGGCGAACCTCGATCTGTTCGCAACAGTCTCGATGGGCATTTTCCTGCTCGTGTTCACGGGCGTGGTGGTGCGTGTGCTCACCATGTCCAAGAGGAACACGCACGATGCTGCGAACCTCCCGCTCGACGATGGCACAACGCCCCGGCACCCAGTGAAGGAGCGCCGTCATGGCTGAAGAACACGCGCCCGGCGCCCAGCACGACGAGGGCCTGGAGGGGCACTGCTACGACGGGATTCAGGAGTACGACAACCCAATCCCCGGGTGGTGGCACGCGATCTTTTACCTGTGCGTGCTCTTCAGCGTGTGCTATGCGGTATTCGTGCACATGTCGCCGCTGTGGCCCACGCGGGAGCAGCGGTATGTCACGGCGGAGACCAGGGCGCTCGATGCGCAGTTCGCCGAGATCCGCCAGTACCCGATGGGCGAAGAAAAAGTCCTGCGGATCATGGGGCAGCAGAAGTGGATCGAGATGGGCGCCTCGGTCTTCGAGGGCAACTGCGTGCTCTGTCACAAGGCGGACGGGTCCGGCGACATCGGTGTCAACATGACCGACGAGTACTACAAGAATGTGACGGATCTGGACGGGGTGATCGAGGTGATCACGAACGGTGCCGCCGACGGCGCCATGCCCTCGCACAAGACGATCCTGAACGAGAACGAGATAGCGCTCGTCGCGGCGTATGTCGCCTCGTTGCGGGGCACCAACCTGCCCGGCAAGGAGCCCGAGGGTGAGCTGATCCCACCATTCCCCGAGCCGATCACCGACGATGTCGAGGTGCCGAGCGAGGGCTGAAGTCGCTTTGGTGTTCTGAGGAGAGGCACGCGTGAGTGATTCGTTGATCCAAGCGCCGGACCGCGTGCTCTCGACCCTGAATCAGGACGGGTCGCGCCGGTGGCTGCGCCCGCGTCCGTCGCGCGGCACGTTCTGGAAGTGGCGCCGCCCGGTTTCGTACCTGCTGATCGTGTTGTTTACCGCCCTGCCCTGGATCAATATCAACGGCAAGCCCGCGGTCTTCCTGGACATCCTTCACCGCGAGTTTACGTTTTTCGGGTTGACGCTCCTGCCGACGGACACGCTGCTGCTGGCGTTCATGCTCATCGGCGTGTTCCTGACCGTGTTCCTTGTAACAGCGATGTTCGGGCGCGTCTGGTGTGGGTGGATGTGCCCGCAGACCGTGTACCTGGAATTCGTGTACCGGCCGCTCGAGCGGCTTTTTGAGGGCGACCCGAGCCGGCGAAAGGTGCTCGCGCACGCAGGCTGGCGCAAGGTGGCCCGGTTCGCGGTCTACCTCGCGGTGTCCGCGTTTCTTGCGCACACGTTCTTGTCTTACTTTGTGGGTGTTTCCAATCTCCGCGCATGGATCTTCGGGTCCCCATTTCAGCACCCCGTGGCGTTCATGGTGATGGCGGGAACGACGCTGCTGATGTTGTTTGATTTCGGGTACTTCCGCGAGCAGGTCTGCGTGGTGGTGTGCCCCTATGCGCGCCTGCAGAGCGCCCTGCTCGATCGTGACTCGCTCATCATCAGTTACGATCGCAAGCGTGGCGAGCCGCGCGGACGCCGGCGTGCGCCGCGGAAGGGGGCGGATGTCGCGCTCCCCGTCCTTGCTGAAGAGCCGGGCGACTGCGTGGACTGCCACAAGTGCGTCACGACCTGCCCGACGGGCATCGACATCCGCGACGGGCTGCAGCTCGAGTGCATCGGGTGTGCCCAGTGCATCGACGCGTGCAACGACGTGATGGGCAAGATCGGGCGGGAGCCCGGGCTGATCCGGTACACCTCGCAGCGCGCGGTCGAGACCGGGACGACCCGCCTGCTGCGGGCGCGGGTGCTGATCTACCCGGTCCTGCTCCTGCTGGTATTCGGCGCGTTCGGTGTGGCCCTGGTTGGGAAGGAGGCGGCGGACGTGCAGGTGCTGCGCGCGCCGGGGCTCCCGTTCAACACGATGGCGTCGGGCGAGATCTCCAACCAGCTCAGGATCCGGATTACGAATCGGACCGACGCGGACGAGGTGTACTCCGTGTCCGTGGTGGGTGCTGAGCGCGTTCACGCGGTCTCGGATGAGCTCTCAAAGCTGGTCCCGGCGGGCGAGCAGCGGTCGGCGAGCGTCGTTGTGGCCGCCCCTGCGGATGTCTTTGTAGCGGGCAAACTCGACGTCACCATCCGGGTCGAGGGGGCCGCGGGCTTCGTCCATGACACGACCTACCGGCTGCTCGGTCCCGCGACCCGAAAGGAAGATAGCGATGGCTGAGCGTGTCACAACGAAACGAACTGCTGGGCGTGGAATCCTCTGGGCATGGACACCGGTCATCCTGTTCGCGGTCCAGGGTGTGGTGCTCGGCGCGACGGTGATGCTGGCGACCGGGCGAGGGCTCCACGCGGTCGAGCCCGATTACTACGCGCGGTCGCTGCGTTGGGATGAGCACGCCGAAACGCTCCGCGCCGCGGATAGGCTCGGGTGGTCCACGATGACCCAGGTCGCGAGCCTGAGCGACGAAGCCGGCGAGCGAGAGATTCGCGTGACGATCGTGAACGCGGAAGGCGGGCCCATTGCGGGGGCGAGTGTGTCCGCCGAGGCGTTCCATCACGCGTACGCCGGGGACCGTGCAACGGTGGTGCTTGCCGAGAGCGATCGCGCGGGTGTGTATGTCGGGCACGCCCCGCTCGGTCGGCGGGGACTGTGGGAGGTGCGCACACGCATCGAACGCGGCGAGGATGAGTGCCTCACCATCCAGACCATCGAGTTGGGGGGCTGACCGGGCGTGGACGACATCATGATCCTCATCATGGCGGTCTTCCTGGCGAGTCTCTTGGGAAGCCTGCACTGTGCTGGCATGTGCGGCGCCTTCATGCTCTTCGCGGTCGGTGCGGACCCCGCGGCGCCGCGAGGCGGGCACGCACGCCTGCACGCCGCGTACCACGGCGGACGCCTGATCATCTACGTCACGCTCGGGATAATCGCCGGCGCAGTGGGGGCGGCGTTTGATCTGGGCGGGAGCATGCTCGGCGTGCAGCGCATCGCCGCTGCGTGCGCCGGCCTGCTGATGGTTGGGTTCGGCGTGATGACGCTCCTCCGGATCAGAGGAGTGCGCATCCGCCTGGATCCGATCCCCCGCCGGTTCCGTACGCTCATCGAATCGGCGCAGCAGCGTGCTTTCGAGCTCCCGCCGACCACGCGTGCGCTCACGGTCGGGCTCATGACCACGCTTTTGCCGTGCGGGTGGCTGTACGCGTTTGTGTTCACGTCCGCGGGCACGGGCCATCCGGGGCTCGGGGGCGTGAGCATGGCGGCGTTCTGGGCGGGGACGCTTCCCGTGATGGCGTCGCTGGGCGTTGGGCTCCAGGCGCTCACGGGCCCGCTGCGGCGGCGCCTGCCCCTGCTGACCTCGATCTCTCTCGTTGCGATCGGGCTGTACATGGTCGTCGCGAGGGTTTCGGTTCCGGTGATGAGCCGGGAGACGCTCGGCATCGCGCCGGCGTCCCTGGAAGGGGCGACGCCGGCCATTCCGCGCGCAGAAGACGTCGATTGTCCCTTGTGCGATCCGGTGGATGGTTGAGATGACGCGTTCCCCAGGCGCCATCCAGGCTCGGCAACGCGGGCAGCGACAGGAAGCGTCCGCAGCGCAGACGCTGTGCACCCACTGCGGGCTCGAGGTGCCCAAGGGCCTCGTGTCGGCTGATCGCACGGAGCAGTTCTGCTGCGCCGGGTGCGAGAGTGTCTGGTCGGTGCTGCAGGGCGCCGGGCTCGACGGGTATTACAGGGTCCGCGAGGCGGTCGATGGAGAATCCCGCCCGCCCGCGCGGGCCGGCACAGACTTTGACCAGTTCGCCGACCCGGCGTACCAGCGAGCATTCGTGAAGGCGCTGCCCGGGGGCGTGGAAGAGACCGAGTTTCTGCTCGAGGGCGTGCACTGCGCCGCGTGCGTCTGGCTTCTCGAGCGTCTCCCCCGCGTCGCGCCGGGTGTGATCGAGTCGCGCGTCGGGATCCGCTCCAGGGTGGCCACGGTGCGGTACCGCCCGTCGCAGATCTCAACGCCCGAGGTCGCCCGCCAGCTCGATCGCTTGGGGTATGCACCCCACCCGGCCCGAGGACGCTCGGCCCGCGCTGCCCGCGCGCGCACGGACCGTGCGTACCTCATCCGCGTGGCGGTGGCGGGCGCGTGCGCGGGCAATGTGATGCTGGTCGCGATCGCCCTGCACGCCGGCGCCTTCTCTGGGATCGAGGCGATCTGGGAGACCGTGTTCCGCTGGGTCAGCATGGGCCTGGGCCTGATCTCGCTGCTCGGCCCTGGGCGGGTCTTCTTCCGCGGAGCGCTCGCGGCGTTGCGCACACGAACAGCGCACCTCGACCTTCCGATCGCCATCGCTCTCGGCGCCGGCGGGACCGCGGGCATCGCGAACACGATCTCCGGGCACGGGGAGATCTACTTCGACTCGCTCACCGTGCTCGTCTTTCTTCTGCTCGTCGGACGCTGGGTGCAGCACCGCCAGCAGCGGGCAGCGGCGGACTCGATCGAGCTGATGCTCTCGCTCACGCCGAGTTCCGCCGCCCGGGTCGAGCCCGACGGGACTACCCGGCGTGTTCCGATCGACGCGGTTGTCGTGGGGGATCTCGTCGAGGTGCTCGCGGGCGACGCGTTCCCCGCGGACGGCGTGGTCGAGTCCGGCGACTCCAGCATCGACGAGGCACTCCTGACCGGTGAATCGGCTCCGCGTCATGTTGCGGCGGGGGATGGCGTCGCCGCGGGCTCGGGGAACCTCGCGGCTCCCCTCCGCGTCCGCGTTGTCGCCGTAGGGGAGCAAACGCGGATCGGACGCATCATGTCGCTGGTCTCCGAAGCGGCTGCCCGCGGCGCACCGATCGTCCGTGTAACCGATCGCGTCGCGGCGTGGTTCGTTCCCGTGGTGCTGGTGCTGGCTGCGTTCACCTTCGCAGCCTGGATCCGGGTTGGTTTCGGCACCGCGATCGACCACACCACAGCGTTGCTGATCGTCGCTTGCCCGTGTGCGCTCGGGCTCGCGGTCCCCCTCGCGATGGGCGTTGCGACGGGGCGCGCGGCTCGGGACGGCATGCTCGTGAAGGACGCCTCCGTATTCCAGGTGCTCGCCAAACCGGGCACAATGGTCCTGGACAAGACCGGCACGATTACCGAGGGTGATGCCCAACTCCTCGCATGGCACGGCGACCGCTCGCTGCTCCCCGCACTGGGTGCTTTGGAGCAAGGGTCGTCGCACCCGTTCGCGGTCGCCCTTGCGCCGCACGCGGACCCCGCCATAGTGGTGTCGGGACAGGTTCATGTGCCCGGGTGTGGAGTCCGTGGCATCGTGGATGGCGTAGACGTGACCGCCGGGACTGCCACGTTCCTGCAAAGCACCGGAAGTGTTGTGAGCTCCGAGTGGACTGCCTTGTGGGACGCCGCGGCGGCTGCTGGCAAGACCCCCGTCTTGATCGCGGCAGACGGGGCAGTTCGGGCGATGGCAGAGTTGGGAGACGCCGTTCGCCCCGGGGTACTCGAGACCGTGGAGAACCTGCGAGCGATCGGCTGGAACACCACGGTCCTCTCGGGCGACCAGCAGGGCGTCGTCGACGCCGTCTGCGCGCAGATCGGGCTCGCTGGTTCCGGCACGGGCGGTGTGACACCAGAAGAAAAAGCTAATTTCGTCGATCAACTCCGCCACGATGGACACCGCGTCGTCATGGTCGGCGACGGTGTGAACGACGCGGCCGCGATGGCGCTCGCGCAGGTCGGCATCGCAGTCCACGGCGGCGCCGAAGCGAGCCTCGAAGCCGCGGACGTGTACCTTGTCAGCCCGGGTCTTGAGCCCGTGCTCGGGCTTGTGATGCGGGCGAGATCGACGATGCGGACTGTGCGCCTCTGCCTCGGGATCTCCGTGGGGTACAACCTGGTCGCGGCGGCACTCGCGATGTCGGGGGTCATGTCTGCCCTGCTTGCCGCGATCATCATGCCGGCGAGCTCGCTGGTGGTGGTCGCGATCGCGTTGCGTGCGGGGCGGGGAAGGAGATCAGGATGAGCGTGATCTTCATCATGCTGCCGGCCGCGCTCGTGCTCGCAGCGATCGGCGTCGCGGCGTTTGTGTGGGCTGCGCGGAAGGGCCAATTCGATGACTTTGACACACCACCGGTGCGCGCGGTGTTCGATGACGACGACCCGCCACGCACTTCCTGACCGAAAATGCGGATCGCGGTGCAGCACGGATCGGTCACGGCCGCAGCAAAACGAACGCGAGCGAGGACATATGCGTCCTCGCTCTGCTCGGCGCGGCTCGCTGCAAGCCGCCGGAATGACCCCACGGGGATTTGAACCCCGGTTACCAGGATGAAAACCTGGTGTCCTGGACCAGACTAGACGATGGGGCCGCGTAGTCGAGGGTGATTCTAGCGGCTTCCCGAGCTTCTGCCACCACTACCCGCGATAGTCTCTGCCCGCAGCGGGTAGCATCGCGGTATGAGCCCTCGCCAAGCCACGCCGATGCCCGCTCCGCCGGGCGTTCGCCGCGTGGTGCTCTTCGGCGGGACCTTTGATCCGGTCCATCTCGGGCACGCCGCGTTGGGCGTCGCGGCGAGGGACGCCGCGGACCCCGATGCCTCTGCCTGGCTGATCTTTGTCCCCGCGGCCCAGTCGCCGCACAAGGACGAAGCCCCCGGTGCCTCGGGCCCAGAGCGCGCAAAGATGCTCACGCTCGCGACGGCGGGCCTTGAGCGGGCCGGTGTCTGGACCGCGGAGATCGACCGGGCCGTCGATGAAGACGGCCCGAGCTACTGGGTCGACACCCTGATCGCGGCCCGCGGGCAACTCGGCCGGGATGCGGATCTGCGGTTCGTGCTCGGGTCGGACCAGGTGCTTGCACTTCCCCGGTGGCATCGGTGGCGGGAGATCCTGGGGATCGCGTCGCCCGTGGTGTTGGCACGCGAGCCGCACGCGCGGGTGCCAGACCTGATCGGCGCAATGCGGGCGGACCCGGCGTGGGACGGCGAGGATCTGGATGCGTGGGCCGGCCGCGTCGTGGACGCGCCCCGCTTGCCCCATTCGGCGACCGAGATCCGACGCGCCCTTGCGTGCGGCGACCAAGACATCCCCGGGCTTGCGCCCGAGGTGCTCGCCTTCATCCGCGAACGGGGCCTGTACGCCCGGTGATCCCGGGCGTGCGGGCCTTAGGGGGTGGGGTTACTTGACCGCGGCCTTGAGCGCGTCGGCTTTGTCCGTCTTCTCCCACGTGAAGAAGTCGAGCCCGCCCGATGACGCGGGCTTACGCCCGAAGTGCCCATGGCGGGCCGTCTTGCGGTAGATCGGCTTGCGCAGCCCGAGCGACTCGATGATCCCGCGCGGCGTGAGCGGGAAGACCTCGCGGACGGCGGCGCTGATCTTCGCGTTGTCGACGGTGCCCGTGCCGAAGGTGTCGACGTACACACTCGTCGGCTCGGCGACGCCGATGGCGTAGCTCAGCTGGATCTCGCAGCGCGTGGCGAGCCCCGCGGCGACGATGTTCTTCGCGACGTACCGCGCCATGTAGGCGGCGGAGCGGTCAACTTTGGTCGGGTCCTTGCCGCTGAAGGCGCCGCCGCCGTGGCGCCCCATGCCGCCGTAGGTATCGACGATGATCTTGCGCCCGGTGAGCCCGGCGTCGCCGTGCGGCCCGCCGATCTCGAACCGCCCGGTCGGGTTCACGTGCACTGTGATGCCCGGGTTCCACTTGTCGCCCAGCACCGGCTTGATGATGTGGTCGATGACCTGACGCTTGAGCTCGTCCTGGCGCTCGTTCCACGAGCTGTCGTGCTGGGTGGAGACGACGACGGTGTCGATTCGGACGGGCTTGTCGCCGTCGTACTCAACGGTGACCTGACTCTTGGCGTCCGGGCGGAGCCCGGCGATCTCGCCGTCGTTGCGGACGTGCGCGTGGCGGCGGACCAGCGCGTGCGAGAGCTGGATCGGCAGCGGCATCAGGTCCTCGGTCTCGTTGCAGGCGTACCCGAACATCATGCCCTGGTCGCCGGCGCCCTCGGAGTCCACGCCGCGGCCGATGTCCGGGCTCTGCTTGTTCAGGGCGACCATCACGGCGCAGCTCTCGGAGTCGAACCGCATGTTCGCGTCGGTGTACCC
>BQJQ01000012.1 GCA_021604785.1 Phycisphaeraceae bacterium | reverse complement strand
CCGCCTCGCTCGCGACCCTGTACCGCTCGATCGACAACCTCGACGCGTGGGTGGGCCTGGTCGCCGAGGACCACCTCGCCGGCGCCGCCGCGGGCGAGACGCTCTCGCTCGTGCTCGCCGAGCAGTTCGAGCGCCTCCGCGAGGGCGACCGGTTCTTCTACCTGGGCGACGACGGCATCCTGCCCTGGCTCTCCGAGATCGACGGCGTCACGCTGGGTGACATCCTCGCCCGAAACACCGACATCAACAGCTTCGACGGCTCGGTCTTCTACACCACCGTCCCCGCGCCGGGCTCTGTGGGTGTGCTGGCGATGGGCGGGCTGCTCGCGTCGCGCCGCCGCCGTGGGTGATTCACCCGCCGAGCTCGACGCGGATTATGTGGTCGGCGACCTCGACCGCCGTGGAGGGGGCCCTCACCCGCACCCCCTCGCCGACGATCGTCGTGACGGTGCCGGCGCGCTCGAGCGTCGGCTCGGCGAGCCCGGTGATCACGACGTGTGAGACGCCGTTGAACAGCGGGTGCTCGCCCGCACCCTCACTCAGAGCCCGCCGGTCGAACGTCTCGATCTCGCACGTGTCGTTGGCGAGCCTCACGAACCGCGTGTGCAGCACCCGCCCGCCGCCCAGGCTCACCACGTTCAGCGGGTCGAACCCCGCCGGCCACAGCGGGGCGTCGGCAAGGATCTCGATCCGCCACCCCGGCGCGCGCAGGAAATCCTCGCCAAGCGCCGCCCGGCGCTCGCCCTCGGCCGCGGCGTCCTCCATCGCGTGCGCACGGACGTGCCGTTCGGCCTCTTCGTCGAAGGCCGCCGGCTCCACGCCCGCGACCGCTCCGGCAACCAGCCCGTCCAGGTAGAGCCTCCCGTCGGCGACCATCTCACCCTGCCACCCCGGGCGCAGCGCATCGAGCAACTGCCCCATCGCTAGCCCCGTCCAGTACGCCCGGTCGCGCATCCCGTCCGGTGCCCTCGCCCGCGCCCCGACGCCGGGACGCTCGCCCGGCGAGACAGACCGCCACGCGGCGTAGTCGCAGATCCCCTCCTTGCGCTCCATCGCCCGCTCGTACTCGGCCTCCGCGTCGCTCAAGTGCTCTTGGCGGCCCCGGCGCAGCGACACGAACCTGGCGCCCCACGCGCGCCGGCCCGCGTCATCGCGCGCGTCGAGTGCGCGCTCGAGCGCTTCGACCTCCAGCCGGCGCGCGCCCAGCTCCTCGCCATCTGTCGTCGGGAACGTGAACAGCGACGCCTCGTTCGCCGCTGCGTGCGCCGAGAGGCTCCGGTTCTGGTGCACGTGGAACGACTCGTGCACCATCAGGCGCAGAAACGCATCGGGTTGGGCGTCCGGGTGCAGCTCGAACGTCGCGATCCACGTGTTGTCCAGATCCGCGGCGGTGTTCGAGCGGTGCGCCGGGTGGCGCCCTTCGTACACGGCGATTTCGCCAACCGGCGTGAACCCCTCGGGCCACGCGTCCACCCCGCGCAGCCAGGTCCGCTGCCCGTCATAGAGCATCAGCGGTACCGAGGCCGTCTCGAACCCGGGCCACGCGACGGACGTCTCAACCGCGTCGAACCGGCGCATCGTCTCGGTGATCCGGGCCGCGTCGTCCGCCGCGACCCCGGCTGACGCGGACACCCCCGCGACGAGCGTTCCTAGTGCGGCTGTGAATCCGTGCATGATCGGCCCTCCCGGGGAACCCGGATGCGCTCCGGGGGACTCCCCGTCGCGGGCCGGGCGGCTAGTACCCCAGCCCCACGAACGGCATCACGATCGAGACCAGGATCAGGATGATGATGATCCACTCGAGCACCTCGAGCCGGTGCGTCGAGACCCTGTCGGACATCTTCTGATACACGCTCTCGGCGACCGCGAGCTTGCGCAGCACGCTCGCGTCCCACTGCGGCAGGTTCAGCGCGCCCGACGCGATGTCGTACACGCGCGCCAGGTGCTGGTCGCCGATGAGCTTGATCGCGTTGTTCACGCCCTCGAAGAGCAGGGCGCTGTCGGCCTGCAGCTCGGCGAACCTGCGCAGCTCGGCGGACGAGGCCGACCCGGGCCAGATCGACCGCCGGTTGACGCGCGCCAGCAGCGCGTGCGCGCCGTCGAGCAGCTCGTCGAGCTGCGCGTCGAGCCAGCGGACCTCCACCAGCTCGATGTTCGCGTGGGTGAGGACGGTGAGCATGTCCTCGGGGTCGTGGTCGAAGAGGACCGCGGCGTTCCAGTCGATGATCGCCAGGTCCGTCGGGGCGTACGCGATCGCGTTGGCGAGGGCGCGCCCGGCGCGGTCCGGGGCCAGCTCGCCCGCTTCGGCCTGGAGCAGGCGCGCCAACGCGGGGCGGCACCGGTCCACGACGTCGCCCGGGGTTGTGCCATCGCCCCACGAATCGACGGCGTAGACCGCGTAATCCTCGACGTGGTCCGACACGTGCGGGCGCTCGATCGCGTCCGCACTCGCTTCGACGAGTGCCGCGACGTGTCGGCGTGCGTCGGCGAGCAGGCCCGCGTGGTCGTACAGCTCCACGCCCAGCGCGACGAGCGACTCGGGGTCCGCGTCGAACCCGAGCCGGTAGCGCACCGCGACGGCGCCGAAGTCGTACACCCGCAGGTCCACGCCCGGCTCGGTCTGCCACGCGCCCACGCCGACGGGGTCGCCCGCCAGGTGCGCGCCGACTGGGGCCGGCTCGTACTCGAACCACGCGGGCGAGGGGCGGCGCACCCGGACCGCGCGCACCCGCGACGCGTCGCCCAGGCGCGACGCCAGCGCGTCGAGGTCGATCGAGAGCCCGACATCAAAGCAGAAGATCGCGTGGCAGACGCCCGCCAGCCGCATCGGCTCGGGGGGGCTCACGCGCCGCCCCGGTCGGGGTGGATCTCGACCTCTTCGATGGTCGTCCGGCGGAGCGTCATCCGTTCGCCGGTGGGCCCGGTCGCGTCGGTTTCTTCGACTTCACGCCGCAGTTCGGTCCGCTCGCGGGCCGAGTCGGTGCGGACGGCGGACCACAGGTGCCCGAAGAACCGCCCCACGGCGCGCGTCACCGGGATATCCTTGTCGTGCGTCATCGTGCGGATGATACGGGGCGCGCCCCGGCGCTCACTCGCCCTCGGGCGTCTCGGTGCCCGCGACGCGGAAGGCGCGGTTACGGTCCCGGAACGGGTGCATCGAGGGGTCGACCTCTTCGAGGGGCACGATGGCGCCGGTCGCGAGCAGGTCCGTGCCCTTGGTGCTCGGGGTGCCCGAGAGGGTGACCTTGCGGGCGGGGGGGCCGAGCATCTCGTACCAGCGGACGCGGTCGGTGCCCCACGTGGGCGTGATGACCTCGCAGCGGAGCCAGAAGACCAGGTCCTCGTTGGGGGCGGTCGGGCCGATGCCCCAGGAGCGCGGGCGGGGCATGGAGATGGTCTCGGTCGAGCCCGGGACGATCTCCCTGGCCTTGCCGTCCTTGATCGGGGTGATGGGCGACCCGTGCAGGCGGACGCGCTCGCCCGCGTGCAGGCTGGCGCGCACGGTGACGGTGGTTTGGTTGAGCACGGCGGTCTCGACGGTCGGGGCCGTGCCCGTCACGCCACGGGTACACCCGCCCGAGGTGAATATCGAGCCGACGATCAGGGCGCACATCACAACCGCACCGTGGAGAGGTTTCATGGTGAATACGTCGGCACCCGGGGGCGTGCGGCTTGGAAATCGGAGGGCGCCGTCTCGCGCGGGCGGCGCCGGTTCGTGGGGGGTCAGGCCCCGCCTTCGCCCTTGACGGCCCCGGTCCCGCCCTTGGTGTACGTCCCCTCGCGGACGCTGGAGACGAGCTGGGTGAGGCGTTCGGGGGTGAGGTTTTCGTGGAGGTCCTCGTCGATGAGGGCGGCGGGCGCGGTGCCGCAGGACCCGAGGCACTCGAGCTCGACGAGGGTGACCTTGCCGTCGGGCGTGGTCTCGCCGACGTCGATGCCGAGGGAGTCCTTGATCGCTTCGGTGCAGGCGGTGGCGTTGCAGAACTCGCAGGCGACGGACCGGCAGACGGCGACGATGTGCTCGCCCTTGGGTTTGGTCCAGTATTCCTCGTAGAAGGTGGCGGTGTCGAAGACATCCGCCGGGGGGAGCCCGAGGGCGTCGGCGATCTCGAGCATCGCCTGGCGGGGCACCCAGCCGTACTCGTGCTGGATCATGTGCAGCGCCGGGAGGAGGGCGCCCAGGGCGGTCTCGAACCGGGGGCGGTAGGTCTCGAGCAGCTTGGTGCGCATCGGCCCGGTCAGGTAGGGCTCGGCCCGGCGTTCGATCTGCTCGGTTGCGCTGGGCTTGGTGATCCAGGCCATGTGCGGGGCTCCCGTCTGGGTGAGTGGGAAATGTAGGCCCAGTGGGGGTCTTCCGGGTTCCGAACAAATCGAAGCGCAATGGTTGCCGCTCCGTGACACTTTGTCATAAGCTGGGGTATGTACGGGCGGCGCTCAGGATGGACGATCGCGGAGGTGCTGGTGGTCATCGCGATCGTGGCGTTGCTCATCTCCCTGCTGCTGCCTGCTTTGTCGCAGACGCGGATCACCGCTCGGCGGGCGGTCTGCCTGTCTCAGATCCACTCCACGGCCCAGGCGACGTTCGGGTACGCCCGAGACGCCGACGGGCGGGTTCCCGGGTTGTCGCGGATCACGGACTCCGAGGGGCATCCCCCGGGGTCGCTGCTCGCGAAGCTCGAGCTGCCCCCCAGCATGGGCGGGTCGACGGCGTTCGTGAGCTACTTCGAGCAGAGCTACCTGACCAACGTGGTGCTTGAGCTCTCCGGGGCCGGGCCGCCCGAGGCGCTGACGTGCCCGAACCACCCGCAGGGGCAGATGCTCTTCTCGGGCAAGCCCCCGATCGCGTATTCCACGTACACGCTGCCCGAGTCGTTCGCGGCGGACCCCGCGGTCTTCGACCCGGCGCAGACCGGGCCCGCGGACGTGCAACTCGCGCGGGTGCAGCGTGTGCACGACGTGCTCCACCCGTCGAGCAAGGTGCTGCTGTTCGAGCGCCGGCTGTTCCACGAGCGCGGGCAGTGGTCGTTCGACGAGGCGGTCGCCCGCGACGTGCCGGTGCCCACGGCGCTGAGCGACGGGCACGGCGCGATGGTGCGGTACCCGACGCCGCCGGCGACGGCGCCGAACCGGCTGCGTGGCACGGAGGTCGTACAGCCCATGGCGACGATCATGGGCGTGCTCGGTTCGGACTCGTGGACGGTGGAGAGGTGACCCGGCGTGTGCCTCGAACCCGTCAAGTCGTTCTTCCTGGCTGTGTGCCCCATCGCGGTGGGGCTGCTGCTGATCGCGGCGGCCTTCGCGAAGGTGCGCTCGCCGGGGGTGGCGTCGGAGGTCATCGACGCGGCGTTGGGCACGCCCGCGCCGGCGTGGGCGGTGCTGGCGCTGAGCGTGGGCGAGCTGTGCCTGGGCGTGGCGTTGCTGGTGCCGACGTTGCGATCGGGCGCGATGCCGACGGCGGCGGTGTTCTTCGTCGGCGCGATCGGCGTGCTGGTGCTTGCGCGGGCGCGCGGGCACGCCGGCGGGTGCGGATGCTTTGGTCGTTTCAGCCCCTCGATCAACGCGACGGTCGCCCTGGATGGGGCGATCGTGGCTGCGTGCGGGCTCTGGTTTCTTGTGTTCTCGGAAAGGAGAGATCGTCATGCGGAGGATCCGCTCGAAGATCGTGGGTAGTGCGTTGGTGGTGTTTGGGCTCGTCGCGGTCGCTTCGGCGCAGGGCGGCGGGTTTTGGCAGGATTGCGAGATAAACTGCGCCGGGTGCGGCAGCGATGGCGAGATCATGCACTTCCGGTGCCGCATCGGGAAGCACTGCTGCACGATGTCCAACTGCGACCTGTGCATGGGCGCGGGGACGTGCTGCCCGAGCATCCCGACGGTGTGCTGCTCGACGGGGCTCGATTCGGGCGGGGCGCCGTTTGCGTTCTGCGCGTACTGCGACCCGCTCTAAACTGATCGAGCCGGGTCGCGTGGCCCGGCTCGGCGGACATCATGGCACCCGCCACGGGCGGCGGGCGCGGAGGGCACGGACGTGGACAGGCGCTGGCAATTGATCCTGGCGGGGGTGGCCGCTGTCGCGGGCATCGTCGCGTTGTGGAACGTCTGGTCGTGGTCGGCCGCCGGGCGGACGGCCCAGCCGACGGCGCCCGCGATCGCGTTGGGTCCCGACGGCCAGCCGCTGCCCGTGGTGGCACGCGACGACGCGGTGCGGTTGGGCGACGAGGTGCGCGCGCCGGTGGCCGAGGCGGCCCTCGCGGCCGGGTTGAACGAGCGCGGCGCTGAGTCTGTGTCCGACGCGTGCGCCACGGCGCTGCCCGCGGCGATCGGGTGGGGCGTCCGCGAGCACCTCGAACGCTCGGACCGGCTCGGGGCGACGCTCGACACGGCGATGATGCAGAACCGGGTGGAGGCGTTCGAGAAGAGCCTTCTCCGCGGCGCCGGGGCCGAGGTCCGCGAGCGTTGGGCCGGGGCGGGGCTGCGCGAGCGGTACGAGATCTCGGCCGAGTTTCGGGCGGCGATGGGCGGCGCCCAGATCAGCGCGGTCGAGGTCGATCGGATCGAGGTCCGCCCGGACTCGCTGCAGTGGGACCTGGAGGACGGGCAGGCCTGGGTGCAGCCGCGGTCGGTCGCGCACACGTGGGACGCGCCCGCGGGGCGGACGGTGACGGTGACCGTCCCCGTGCGCCTGAGCGACGGGCGGACCGGGATGCTCGGTTTCATCTGCGCCCCGCCCAAGGGCGGCGACGACTGGGTCATCAGCGCCGGGTTCCTGATCGTGGACTCGGGCGTGACGGTCGCAATCGTCGGGCTCTGAGGCTCACTCGTCCTCGTCGGGCTTGGTGCCGATGAGGCGGACTGAGATCTCGCCCCACGAGTCGATGCGTGCGGACTCGATGACCGCAGTCGAACGCCCGCGGGGCAGCCGGACCTCCGCGCCGAGCCCGCCCAGATCGCCCGGGACGCGGACGCGGAGCATCGCCGGCTCGAACGGGGGCGTCTTGACCGGGCCGACGAGCCAGGAATCGCCCGCCGAGATCGACTGGCGGGCGAGCACTTTGGCGTCCGACGCGACCACGTCGCGCTCGAGCGTGACCGAAACGGACCGGCGCGTCTCGTTGCGCACCTCGACGGTGGTTTCGAGCGAGCCGCACCCGGCGAGGGTCGCAAGGCACGCGACAGCGATCGTGGTCAGGGTCTTCATGGGGCCAAGCGTACGTCGGATCACGCTCGGAGGTTCCCGGCGTGCGCCCCGGGTAGGCTGGCCCGCGGAGGTGCCCATGCGGGTCCGGCGGTACTGGGCGTTCGTCGAGGTCGAACGCACAATCGACGGCAGGGACGCCCGCTCGCGGGTGTGGGGCGGGTCGGACGAGAGCGCCGCCGACGCGCGCCGGCAGGCCGAGGCCCGGGCCGCGGATGTCGACTGGGACGCGATCAGCGAATGTGGCCCCGCGTCGAACCCGAACGGGTACTCCTATCTCCGCGGCGTCACACCCGAGCACATCGTGGACGAGTTCCGAGATGACGCCGGCGAGCGATGCGGCGCGATCACCGTCAACCGGTACGGCGCGCAGGTGCTCAACACGGCGTCGCTCGCGTTCGTGGACATCGACGCCGACTTGATGAACCCCGCGACGTGCGAGCGTACCAACGAGCTGGCGCGCACGACGGCGCGGGTCGCGTCGCCCAAGCCGGGCGATGAGCCGCGCGGGTTCTTCGGGCGGCTGCTGGGCAAGGCTCGGGCGTGGGCTGCGGATGATGTCGAGGTCCCGGTGCCGCACGATCGGATCGAGGCGTGGGTCGCCGAGGGCCCGGGGCGGGGCGTGCGTGCGTACCGCACGGCGGCGGGGTTGCGGCTGCTGCTGACGCGCCCGCCGATGGACCCGGCGTCGGATGAGTCCGGTGCGGTGCTGGCGCGGTTCGGGGCGGACCCGGCGTACGCCGCGCTGTGCCGGGCGCAGGAGAGCTACCGCGCCCGCCTCACGCCCAAGCCCTGGCGGATGAAGGAGATGGACTACGTCCGCGGCTCGGGGCGGTCGTTTTTCTCCGGCAAACACCCGCGCGTGGGGTACGCCGACTACGCCGACCCGGGCGAGTATCTGAGCGAGTGGGTGGAGCGGTACGGCGACGCAAGCATGGGCTACGCAGTGTGCGAGCTCGCTGCGGAGTTCGGTGACACCACAGCGCCCGACGAGCTGACCGGCCGCCTGATCGCGGTCCACGATGAGTGCACGGGCGTGGGCAGCGGGCTGCCGCTCGCGTGACGCGCGCCGCGGGGCTTCACACGTCGCACCCGTCGAGGAACTCGATGACGAACTGCTCGATGTCGTCCACGTTGAGGACGCCGTTGCCGTCGATGTCCGCCGGGCCGCAGGGCTCGGGGGGCGGGGCGGTGGTGGCGCGGACGTGGTAGCGGATGTACTTGTGGACCTCGTGCCCGCCGGCGTCGCGGTCCCAGAGGCAGTCGGTCGGCGTCCCGCTCGGCGGCGTGAAGGCGCATTCGACCGTGTCGGCCGAGGCGCCCGAGACGGCGTACGCGCCTGGCGCGTCGGGCAGCGACCGCATCGCGTTGGTGAAGGGCGTCGCGGTCCGCGGGATGTCGTAGCTGAACACGGTGAAGAGGTTGCCCGCGAGGAACCGGACGCCGCTGGTCTCGGGGATCACCAGAACCAGCGCGGTGGCGGCTTCGGGGCTCAGAATAACCGGTTCGGCGCCGGCGCCGTCGTAGCGCCGCGCGGTGATCTCAAAGTCGGCGACGGCGTACACGCTGTCGCCCCCGCCGGGCAGCGGCGCGGCGGCGGTGTCGATGAGCATCCACCCGTCGATCGCGTACGACTCGCCGGCGACGCTGGCGGCGTCGAAGGGCTCGGGGCCCTGGAACGTCAGGTAGGGTGTGGTGACGGCGTGAAAATCGACGCGCAGCCAGTCCGCCGAAGCGGGCGCGGCGGCGGCGAGCAGGGCGAGCGCGGGGATCAGTCGTCGCATGGCGGGCCTCCGTAGCAAGAGCGAGAGCACTGGTTCAGGCTAACGCCAAGGGCTGTGATATCTGGAGCGAAATCGCGATGTGGCCACGTCCTGCCGTGTTCTGGCGCCTTGGGTCGGTACATTGGCCCCGTTCGAGACCCCCCAGCCGACCATCCTCACCCGGAGCGAACCCGATGAAGAACCCCGCCGCCCGCCGTTCCGCCCGTCATCTGGTGTCCGCGCTCGCTGTGTCCCTTGCCCTGCTCGGCGGGTGCGAGTCTGCTGGCGGGCTGGGCAGTTTGCTCTCGACGCCCACCGCGATGGACCTGCTCGCCCCGGCGGTCAAAGCGTCCGCCGAGAACTACCTCTCGGGGCTCGCCGGCGCGACCAGCGCGCTGTCGTCGGTGAACGGGTACGCCGACCTGCTCTCGCTGTACGAGAAGGTTCAGCCCTACATCGCCCAGGCACGCGACGCGTCAGCTGAATTGCGCGCGCTCTCGCCCGAGACCCGCGCGAATGTGCTCGAAGCCTTCGGCCCGCGCCTCACGAGCACGAACTCCGGGTTCACGTCGCAGGTGGACGGCGTCGCCGAACGCTTCGGCCTGCCCTCGGGCGTGCGCGATCTCGTCTCCGCAGTCGAGTTGTTTGGCCGGTAAACGCTTTCGCTACCGATCCAACTCCGCCGCCACGATGTTCAGCGAGCCGAGCACGGCGACCACGTCCGCGAGCATGTGCCCCTCGATGAGCTTGGGCATGAGCTGGTAGTTGATGAAGCTCGGCGGGCGGGTCTTGGCGCGCCAGGCGCGGGGGCCGCCGTCCGAGACGATGTAGAACCCCAGCTCGCCGTTGGCCGTCTCGTTCGCGCCGTACGCCTCGGCGACGGGCGGCTCCCACCCGCGGTTGGACATGATCAGCTCGAAGTGCTGGATCAGGCCCTCGATGGAGCCGTAGACGTCGGCCTTGTCGGGCTTGACCATCTTGGAGTCGGCGAAGACGTCGATGGGCCCGCCGGGGATCGAGTCGATGAGCTGGTCGATGATGCCGATCGCCTGCTTGACCTCTTCCATCCGCACCTGGAAGCGGGCGTAGACGTCGCCCTCGTGCGAAACGGGGACCTTGAACTTGACGGCCTCGGCGCCCTGCCCGTCCCAGTTGTCGGCGTAGCAGAGGTAGGGCTCGTCCTTGCGCAGGTCGCGGCGGACGCCCGAGGCGCGGGCAATGGGGCCGGTGGCGCTCCAGGCGATGGCTTCGTCCTTGGTGAGCACGCCGACGTTGCGGGTGCGGTCCATGAAGATGCGGTTGCGCGAGAGCAGGCCGTCGACGTCCTTGAGCGCCTTGGAGAGGTCGTCGTGGATGAACGACTTGACCATGCGCTTGAAGACCTCCTCGTCGGGGAGGTCTTTCATGGCGCCGCCGACGCGGGTCCAGTCCGGGTGGAAGCGTTGCCCGGAGACGTAGTCCATGATGTCGTAGATGGTTTCGCGGGGGTTGAAGGCGTAGAGGAAGCCGGTGAAGGCGCCCAAGTCCAGCGCCGCCGCGCCGAGGCAGAGCAGGTGGTCCTGGATGCGCGCCAATTCGGCGAGGATGGTGCGGAGGACTTTGCAGCGCGGGGTGATCTCGATGCCGAAGAGCGTCTCGACGGCGTGGTGCCACGCGATGTCGTTGGCGATCGGGGAGAGGTAGTTCATCCGGCTGGCGACGGTGACGTACTGGTTGTAGTCGAGGTGCTCGCCGAGTTTTTCGAAGCCGGAGTGGAGGTACCCGATGTGGGGCGTGCAGCGGGCGATGCGCTCGCCGTCGAGCTCGAGGACGAGCCGGAGGGTGGTGTGTGTCGCGGGGTGCTGGGGGCCGAAGTTGAGGACCCAGCGGTCACCCGTGTCGACGTGGGTGTTGAGGTACTCGGTGGTATCGACGTCGGCGTCGTAGCCTTCGTCGGGGCGCAGTGTGTAGGGCATGGGGTCCTCCGCGGGTCGGGTCGTCGCGATGGTAGGGGATCGGGCCCGGGCCGGGCCCGGCGGAACAAGCCCGGGCCCGGGCGGGTTTACAGTGCCCCATGCCCGACTGGCTGAACCGCTTCTTCGACGAGCTGTGGACCATCCTGGTCGACTCAGGGATCTGGCTGATCCTCGGGTTCGCGATGGCGGGCGTGGTGCACGCGCTGGTGCCGATGGGGTGGATCCGCCGCCAGCTCGGCGGGCGGGGGATCGTGCCGATCGCCAAGGCGTCGGCGCTGGGGCTGCCCATGCCGCTGTGCTCGTGCAGCGTGATCCCCGTCGCGGCGTCGCTGCGGGCGGCCGGGGCGGGCAAGGGGGCGTCGGCAGCCTTCACCATCTCGACGCCGCAGACGGGCGAGGAATCGATCCCGCTGACGTGGGCGCTCTTCGGGCCGGTCTTCGCGCTGGTGCGGCCGGTCATCGCGATCGTGACAGCGTTCACCGCGGGCATCCTGATCGACGTGCTGGTGCCCGATGAGAGCCCCAAGCGTGAGCGCGGGGGTAACGGCGCCGGGGATGCGCCGTGCTGCTCATCCGAACCCGCGACCGGGTCATCGTGCGGCGCGCACGAAGGTCAATCCGACGAGCCGCGCCGGTCACTGGGCGGGCGCCTCCTCGAAGCGCTCAATTACGGCTTCGTCACCCTCCCGGCGGACCTCGCCCCGTGGCTGATCTCCGGGCTGGTGCTCGCCGCGCTCATCGCGGCGGCGGTCCCCGCGGGGTGGATCGGCGAGCACCTGGGCTCGGGCGTGGTGCCGATGCTGCTGGTGCTGGTCGTGGGCGTGCCGCTGTACATCTGCGCGACGAGCTCGACGCCGCTCGCGTTCGCGCTCGTCGCGGCGGGGCTCAGCCCGGGGGCGGCGCTGGTCCTCTTGCTCGCGGGCCCGGCGACCAACACCGCGACCATGGCCTGGGTCATCAAGGACCTGGGCGCGCGGGCGCTGGTGATCTACCTCGGCGTCATCGCGGCGGTCGCGCTCGCGGCGGGGCTCGCGTTCGATGCGTTCTTCGCGGGGATGGTCACGCTCGCGTCGGGCGAGGGGCACCACGAGCACGTCGTGGGCGTGCTGGCGCCGATCGGGGCGGCTTCGCTGATCGTGCTGCTGATCGCCGCCGTCATCGTGCGCGTGATGCCGAAGATCAAGGGTGGCCGGCACAGGCACGCCGATGCCTGCTGCGACCACGCATCCTGAGCCTCACGGCGTGCCGAGGTCGATGACCCGCGATTCGTACGGGTCTAGAGCCGCAGCAAACGGCCGCCATGCGCGCGGGTCTTCCGCGGGCACCGGGGCGGTCTCCGCGCCGGACAGCACGTCCCGCCCAGCGGCGCCAGGCGCGAGCCCGAGTTGTTCCGCGTCGATCGTGTACGAGTTGATGTCGTCATCTGTCGCGTTGACGATTACGAGCACCCGGCGCGTGCCGGTCGCCTGCTCGCGCACGAACGCGACGGCCCCGGCAGCCCCGGCATCGACGGGCGTGAACGACCCGCGCCGGAGTGCGGGCATGTCCTGCCGCGCCGCGATCAGCGTGCGGTAGTGCTGCCAGAGGGAAATCGGGTCCCGCCGCTCCGTCTCGACGTTGACGCTCGCCGCGTCCTCCTGCACGGGGTGCCACGGGCGGACGGTCGAGAACCCACGCGTGACGGGGTGCCACGTCCACTGCATCGGCGTGCGGAGGTTGGGGTCGGGCTTGGTGCCGGTCATCCCGATCTCCTCGCCGTAGTAGATGAACGGCGTGCCCGGGGCGGTCAGCAGCAGCGTCGCGGCGGCCCGCGCCCGGCGCTCGTCCTTGCCCAGCACGGACATCGCACGCTCCGTGTCGTGGTTCGACAGGAACGGCGACGACCGCCCGCGATGCAGCTCCCACGACCTGGCGAGTTCGGCCGAGATCCGCGCCCCGTCGCCGTCGCGTATTCCCTCGAGGATCGCGTACGCCACGGGGAAGTCGAAGCACGAGTCGAGCGCGGGCGTCGTCAGATCCGCCCCGATGTACTTCGCGATCTCGTCCGGGCCCGACCAGACCTCGCCGACCAGCCACGCGTCGGCGCGGACGGAGTCGCAGAACCCGTTGAACCCGCGCAGCCACGCGATGGTCGCATCCGTGGACGACTGGTCCTCGCCGTCTTCGATCAGGTGCTTGACAGCGTCGAGCCGGAACCCGTCCACGCCGGCCTCATCGATCCAGAATCGCGCGATGCGTTGCATCTCCGCAGTCACAGCGGGCGTCTCGTAGTTCAGGTCGGGCATGCCGTGGTGGAAGCCGCCGAAGTACGACGCGCCCGCCCGCTCGCGCTGGTGGTCGTGCCACACCGTCTGCCCCCACGCGCCCTTGTACGCCGGCTTGGGGTCGCGCCAGATGTACCAGTCCCGCCTGCCCGAGCCCGGCTGGGCCGAATCGACAAACCAAGGGTGCTCGTCGGCGGTGTGGTTCAGCACCAGATCGAGCACCACACGGATGCCCCGCGCGTGGCACGCGTCCACGAGCTCGCGCAGGTCGTCCATCGTGCCGTACTCGTCGTCCACAGCCTCGTAGTCCGTCGTGTCGTACCCGTGGTAGCTCGGCGACTGCGCGATCGGCATGAGCCACAGCCCGGTGACGCCCAGGTCGGTGTCGGTCTCGGGGTCGCCGTCGTTGAGGTAGTCGAGGCGTTCGATCATGCCGCGGAGGTCGCCCACGCCATCGTTCGCCAGCGGGCCCTGGGCCGAGTCCGCGTAGGACCGCACGAACGCGAGGTAGAACACAGAATCGGCGGCCCAGTGGGGCTCGTCGGCATTCGCGGGCGCCGCGCTGAGCGCCGCTGCAAGGGTTGATGCAATCAGGGTGGTGCGCACGCGGGTTCTCCCTCGGGCGGCTTGCTTCGTCGCCCGGAGCCGCCCACGATCACTCTACCGGAGGACGCCCCATGCACCAACGACCCGCCGCCATGCTCTCAACCGTGCTCGCCCTTGGGGGCGTCTCGCTCGGGGCGCACGCCCAGCCCAGCGGGCCCGACGCGCGGATCACCGTCCGCGATGGGTTCGAGCTGACCGTCGCCGCGAAGATCGACGGGCGGGCCCGGTTCATGGCGGTCGCCGACGACGGCACGCTCTATGTCACCGACCCCGACGCGGGCATCATCCGCGCACTCCGCGATGAGAACGCCGACGGCGGATACGAACGCCAGGACATCTTCCTCGAAGGGCTCCCCAGGGTCCACGGCATCGCGTTCCACGACGGGTGGGTCTGGTTCACCCAGACCGGCTCGATCCACCGCGCCCGCGATGTGGACAGTGACGGAGACGCCGACGACCGGCGGACCATCCTCGCCGAGGGCACCATCCCCGCCGGCGCGGGGCACTGGTGGCGGTCTATCTGCATCCACGGCGGCCGCCTGTACACCTCCATCGGAGACTCGGGCAACATCACCGACGAGGCCGATTCGGAGCGCCAGAAGATCTGGTCGTTCGACCTCCGCGGCGGCGACAAGACGCTCTTCGCGTCGGGCGTCCGCAACACCGAGAAGCTCGTCATCCGCCCGGGCACCGACGAGCTGTGGGGGATGGACCACGGCTCGGACTGGTTCGGCCGCGCCGTCGGCGACCGGCGCCACAACCAGCCGATCACGGACCTGAACCCGCCCGACGAGATGAACCACTACGTCGCCGGCGGTTTCTACGGGCACCCGTACATCACGGGCAACCGCGTGCCGCGGTACGAGTACCTCGATCGCGACGACATCCACGACCTCGCCGCGCGCACCACCCCGCCCGAGTGGGCGACCGGCGCGCACTGGGCGCCCAACGCGATGTGCTTCTATGCCCCGCCCGCGGGGGCCCGCGCGGCCCTGCCCGCGGAGTATGCCGGCGACGCATTGGTCGCGTACCACGGTTCGTGGAACCGCTCTCGCCGCTCGGGCTACCAGGTCACACGCGTGCTCTTCGAGGACGGGCACCCGTACGGCGAGCTGTCGATGGTCGAGTTCCTCGCGGGCGACGACGCCGACGAGCCCGTGATCCTGGGCCGCCCGGTGGATGTCGTGGTCGACCGCGACGGGTCCGTGCTCATCTCCGAGGACGGGCAGAACACGATCTACCGCCTGCGATGGGCGGACGGCGAGTCCTAGCGGTTCGCCGCACGCACGATCAGCACGAGTACGCCCGCGAGGACCAGCCCCACGCCGGCCACACCGGCCCCGCACCCGCCGAACGCGCCGAAGATCGCGCCCATGAGTTTGTCGGGCATGACGTGAAACGTCCGCGGCGAGAACCCGCCCGCGACATCGATCTGGTACTCGCCCGGGGTGTCCGCGTCGAACGTCGCGAGCGAGTGCCGCTCCGACGAGCCCACGGTCATCGTCATGCTCGTGTTGCTCGCGACGGGCACAGGCTGCCCGCCGTTCGTGACGGCGACCGTCGCGTTCGGTGGCGCGGACGAGAACGTGATCGCCCCGCCTGACATCGCGGTCGTCTCGTAGTAAATCGCCCACGGGCCCGGCTCGGTGACGTGCAGTACGTGCGTGCCGGGCGCCTCGAACGACTCCCCGCCGCTCATCGCCGACATCAGCGGCAGGGCGAACCCGATGATCCCGCCCACACCGAGCAGCAGCCCGATCACGATCAGCGAGATCGGCAGCTTGAGGCGCAACGGCTTCTTGCCAGCCGGCGCCGTCGCGAGCGTGGGCGGCTCAGAATGCATCGATCAACTCGGCCAGCAGCCGCGTCCCGAACCCCGTCGGCCCGGCGATGAACGGGCCCGCGTCCTTGTCCGTCGCGTGCGTGCCGGCGATGTCGATGTGGGCCCACGGGATGCCCTCTTTGACGAAGTGCGCCAGGAACGCCGCACCCTGGATCGGGTGCGCTTCGCGCACCGGCGCGCTGTTGAGGATGTCCGCAATCGGGCTCTTCATCATCGACTTGTACTCGCTGTGGTGCGGCAGGCGCCAGACGCGCTCGCCCGACGCGTCCGCCGCGGCGTCCAGCTTGCCCCGCAGCGCGTCGTCATCGCACCACATGCCCGCGTAGACCTTGCCCAGCGCGACGACTACGCCGCCCGTGAGGGTCGCCATGTCGATCAGGCACGCGGGCTTCTCCTTGTCGCACGCCCAGCACAGCGCGTCGGCCATCACCAGACGCCCCTCGGCGTCCGTGTTGGTCACCTCGACCGTCACACCGTTACGGAACTCGATGACGTCGTCCGGGCGGTACGCCTCGTCCGAGATCGAGTTCTCGGCGACACTCAACAACGCCACGACGCGCCGCTTGGGCTTGATCGTGCTCGCGACGGCGTGCATGGCGCCAAACACAGCACACCCACCATCCTTGTCGCGCTTCATGCCGCGCATCCCGCCGCCGACCTTGATCGACAGCCCGCCCGAGTCGTACGTCATCGTCTTGCCGACGAGCACGATCGGCTTGTCGGTCTTCTTCGCGTTGGGCGGGGCCCACTCGAGCCGGATCAGGCACGGCGCGTGGTCGCTCGCCTTGCCCACGTTGATCAGGCCCAGCATCTTCTCTTTCTCGAGCCGCTCGCCCTTGATGACGGTGCACTTGAGGTGCTCGAACTTGCGGGCCAGCGCCATCGCTTCCTTCGCGATGTAGTCCGTGTGTGCGATGTTGGGAGGCGTCTGGCTCAGGTCCCGCGCGATGTTCGCCGACTCGGCCAGCCCCAGCCCGCGCTTCAGCCCCGCCTTGAAGTCCCGGTCGTCCGTGAAGACCGTCACCTTGGGGCGCTCGGGCAGGGTTGTCGCGGTGCCGCGGAGGTGGTCGTAGTTCCACGCGACGAGCCCGAGCCCCTCGCCGAACGCGTTGCCGCAGGCCTCTTCGTCGATCGACCGCTTGAGCGACCCGAGCGCGCCGTCCAGCGCGATCTGCGCCCCCGTGAGCTTGGCGCCCGCCGCGACGCGTCCGAACGCCGCCCCGACCTGCCGCAGCATGCCCGGCTCGAACGCATCCGCGTCGCCCAGCCCGATCACGACGACCCGGTCGTATCCGCCCTTCGAAGGCGAGCCGGGGAACGCCTGGACGCACGACCCGAGGTCCCCGCTCGCCTCGGCCCGACTGCAGGCACCCTTGGCAGCCCCCGAGGGGTCGAGCTTCGCGGACGCCGCGTCGAGCTTCTGCCCCTTGAAGAGCCCGAGGACGAGCGTTGAGGGGGTGCCGCGGGAACCGATTCGCACGCTTTCGAGCATCGCGGGGACTCCGAATGGGGGCTCAGGTGGGGTCCCGCGGGGCGCCCGGTGCGCTCGGTGGCGGGGGTCTGGACGGTAGACCGTTCGCGCCGGCGGGGTTGCCGAGAACCTAAACAGGGGCAGGCGCAAGACCTGCGTGCTTTTCTCGGATTGAGTGGTTTTCGGGCGGGGCGCGGGTAGGTTGAACCTAACAGCACGGGTGTCGCCGGGGGAGACCGGCTCCCGTGTTCGGGTGAGAGGAGTGCTCGATGCGCTGGATTTGTATCGCCGCGGGGACCGCGGCAGCGATCGGTGCGCCCGCAGCGCAGGCTGCGGACACCGTTTACACGCTGGAAATCTCGGGGACCGTCGACCACGTCTTCAACCAGTTCGACCCGCCGCTCGACGGCACGGCCGCTGGTGACGCGTGGACGCTCAAGATCTCGTACGACACCAATATCCCGAGCCAAGGGTCCAACCCCTTCCTCCAGTCGTTCAAGAACTCGCTCTGCGCCATCGAGCTGGTCTTCGACGGCAAGACCTACACCGACGACGATTTCGCGGGGGGCACCTGCGACATCATCATCACCGATGACCCCTGCGTCTGCGGGCACACCTCGGGCATCATGCTCGACTTCACCCTCCCGGACGGCGCGGTCGGGTTCAACCTCGCGATCACCGACGACGGCGGGAACTTCCTCCCGCTCATGGACCTCCCGACCGACCAGACCGACATCGGGATGCTCGCCGACTTCACCCAGTTCGAGTTCTTCTCGCCGACCACGCTGGGCAGCACCGCCCGGGCCCTGACCGTCGGCGTCGACGACATCTTCATCGTGAAGGGCAAGATCCCGGCACCCGGAACCGCCGCGCTGCTCGCCCTCACCGGTCTCACCGCGGCCCGCCGCCGGCGTCGCTGATCCCGCAGCAGGTCCTGCACGACATCCCGGCCCCAAAGCCGCCACGCCCGCCCTCGCCGCCACATCCTCTCGGCATCGAGGGCGGTTGTGGTTTTGCGCCCGCCCACGGCGCACCCGCGCGAAGGCGCGCGTGCCGTACACTCGCCCGATGCCCGTGAACGAGCGACCCGCCGACCGACCCGACCACCCCGGCGCGCTCTGGGCCCCGTGGCGGCTGTCCTACCTCGAAAGCATCGACGCCCCGGACCGCCCGGCGGACGCCCCGCCCTTCCTCGCCGACTATTGGGCCCACCCCGAGCGGGACGAAGCCAACCTCGTCGTCGTCCGCAACGACTTCGGCATGATCCTGCTCAACCGCTACCCCTACGCCAACGGCCACCTGCTCGTCGCGCTGGGTGATGGCCGCCCCCGCCTGCTCGACTACGACCCCGCCCAGCGCGCGGCGTTGTGGTCATTGGTCGAACTGGGCACGGACCTGCTCGAGCGCACGCTCGAGCCCCAGGGCGTGAACGTCGGCATCAACCAGGGGCGGGCCGCCGGCGCCGGCGTGCCGGGGCACCTGCACGTGCACCTGGTGCCGCGGTGGGGGGGCGACGTGAACTTCATGTCCGCGGTGGGCTCGGTCCGCGTGATCGGAGCCGCGCTCGAGCAGATGTACGAGCGGTTCACGCTGGCGTGGCGCGAGCACCCGGCGAACGGGTGATCACCACCGGCGGCGCCAGGCGAACACAAAGAGGAATGGCAGCACTACGCTCGGCGTTGGCACACGGGCGGCCAACCGAAGGCCGATCGATCCAGTGGTTGGCCTGAACGTCTGTGGTCGCCAGTCGATCCAGTCTTCAGCATCGGGCCACCCCAGCCCGGTCCCGCTCCCGTCAACGAGGAAGACGGTGTGCGAACCCTGAAGCGAATTCTCCAGCCACTCCGGGAGCCCGCCGGACACATCGAGCAAGCCCCACGGCGAGACCGCATCCGGGAAGCTACCCACCGGCAGGAACCGCGCAAGATCACTCATCGATGCGGACGTCTGATCCGCCGGCGTCGGATTGTCCGATGCCGTCGGCCACTGCCAGTACCCGCCCTGCCCCTCCCCGTACCGATTAGGGTCGTAGTACACCGCCTTGATCCACTCGTCCTCGTTGGGAATCCAGAAACGGGCGCCATCCTGTCGCTCAAAGGTGCCAGTGATCGAGTTTGGGTTTGAATGATCCCAAACCCAATCCGAGGTGTCGTATGCGCCGGACTCGAACGCGGCCCGCTCGCCGGACTTTCCATTGTGCATCCAGTTGGCGTACATCGCCGCGAGCTGCCACGTCACGTCCGCCGGTGCATACTCCACTCCGCGGGCAGCGACGTAAGTCGTGCCGTTGTCGGGGGTGACCACTCCGACGCCGGTCAGATCGAATGAACTAGGGCTTCCTTCCCAATACGGGCTGAAAGCTTGTACGAACTCGGCCCACTGCGTGTTCGTCAATTCGGTCTTCGAGATTCGGTACTTGTACACCACGCTCCCGCGTGGACCGCTGAACAACGGGTTTGTGTCCGGTCGGTCGTACGCGACATTGCCTGGATCCTCGACCGTGACCCAGTCCATTCCGTACTCAGGCCCACCCCAAACGGGCGCACACCCAACCATCAAAGCAACGGCGGCGGCTCGTATCGGTGCGGTGCGCATGGCTGGCTCCTCCCGAAGAGCATCGGGCCGAGCGCGCCGGCGTCGTTGAAAGTGAGGGTCGATCGGGCGTGCCGGCTCACGCCGCCGCGCACCCGGCGTCGGTCTCGATGCCGATGCGCCACCCGGTCGCGTGCTCGTCGCACCGGGCGACCTGCCCGCACCGCCCGACCCGCGGCTGCCCGTTGAACCGCAGCTCGATCTCGGTGCCGACCTCGAAGGGCACGGGCGAGTCGAGCCCGATGCCGTTGACCGAGGCGTCCACGAGCTTCACCTCGGTGACGACCGCCCCGCCGAATCCGTACCCCGACGCCATCGCCTCGCCCTCGATCCGGCGCCGGACCCCCGCCCGCCGGTTGAACCGGAACGGCTTGGGCTCCCACTCGGCCGCCGGCATCCACGGGTCGGTGGTGTCGTCGTGGTGCAGCGGGTCCGAGCCCTGGGCCGGGGCCGCGTTGAGCGGGTCGTGGTCGAAGGAATCAGCGTCGCGTCGCGGGTCGGCGTGCATGGTGCCCCCTTGTCGGATCGGACATCGACCCAGCGTGGGCGCCGGTTGAGCGGGATGTGCGGATTGTGCCGGATTGCGACGAAGACCCCTCACCCCGGCCCGCTCCCCAGCGGGGAGAGGGAGGAATCGGCTCAGCCCCCGCCCAGCTCCGCCGCCAGCAGGAACGCGAGCTCCAGGCTCTGCTGATAGTTCAGCCGCGGGTCGCACGGGCTCGCGAAGTTCGCCCGCAGGTCCTGCTCGCCCACGCCCGCAGCCCCACCCACGCACTCGGCGACGTCCTCACCCGTCAGCTCGAAGTGCACCCCGCCCAGGATCGTCCCGGCCTCGCGGTGCGCCCGGGCGGTGGACTGGAGCTCGGACAGGATCGCATCGAAGCTGCGTGTCTTGATGCCGCTGGCGGTCTTGGTCCCGTTGCCGTGCATGGGATCGGACATCCAGAGCACCGTCCGCCCCTCCTTCTTCACCCGCTCGAGCAGCGGCGGCAGCCGGTCGGCGACGTTGCCCGCCCCCATCCGCGCGATCAGCACCACCCGCCCCGCTTCGTCCGTCGGGTTCATGGTGTCGATCAGCTTCACCACGTCGTCCGGGTCGGTCTTGGGCCCCAGCTTGATGCCCACGGGGTTGCGCACGCCGCGGAAGAACTCGACGTGCGCCCCGTCGAGCTGGCGGGTCCGCTCGCCGATCCACGGCAGGTGCGTCGTCAGGTCGTAATACCCCGGGCGCCGAGGCACCCGCCGCGTCTGGGCGGACTCGTACACGAGGTTGAGCCCCTCGTGGCTGGTGAAGAACTCGACGCGGGTGAGGTCGTCGATCTTCGCCTCGCCCAGATTTTCCATGAACGTGATGCCGTCGGCGAGGTTCCGCGTCATCCGCTCGTACGCTGCCCGCCGGTCCGCGCTCAGCCCGGCCTGCTCAAGGAACCGCAGGTCCCAGTACTCCGGGTGGTGCAGGTCGGCGAACCCGCCCTCCAGCAGCGAGCGGATGAAGTTCAGCGTCATCGCCGCGTGCTGGTACCCGCGAACCATCAGGTGCGGGTCGGGCGTGCGGGCGTCGGGGGCGAACTCGACGGAGTTCACCAGGTCGCCGAAGTAGCTCGGCAGCTCGACGTCTTTCCCGTCCACCGTGCCGGTCTCGGTCGGGCTCGACCGCGGCTTGGCGTACTGCCCGGCGAACCGCCCCACCCGTGTCACGGGCTTCTTGAGCTCGTGGATCAGCACCAGGCTCATCTGCAGCAGGATCTTGAGCTTCGCCGTGATCACCTCGGGGCGACAGTCGGCGAGCGTCTCGGCGCAGTCACCGCCCTGGAGGATCAGCCGCTTGCCCTGCTGGGCTTGGGCGATCTCGCCTTTGAGCCGCTCGATCTCCCAACTCGTCACCAACGGCGGCAACGACGCGAGCTTCTCTTTCGCCCGGACCACCGCGGCTGGGTCCGTATAAACAACCTGGTGCGCCTCGAGCCGCTCGCGCCACGACGCCGGCGTCCACCCCTCGGGGGTCACCCCGTCGGTCGCGGGGTCGGGCTCGGCTTGGTTCGGGCGTGCGTTCACAGCGGGGCTTTCATGATCGGCGGGATCGGGACCGGACGCGACCGAATCCCGGCGCCCGATCGTTGGCGCCGCGCCGGCGTCGGGCCTGCGCGGGGTCGCCTCGGTCTGCGAACCGAACAAATCCACACAAATACGACCCAACTTCTTGATACGCCCTCCTCATCGGACCGATGCGCCGTCACCCAACGTCCCGCAGGCGTTCTCACGCCCGGGACCGCGGGCACGGTCGGCTCTCAAGGGGAGAGCCGCGTTCTGACAGAACCCCGCACCCGCGGGACACAGGAACACGGGGTCGGAGCCGGGCAACGCCCGCGCACACGCCCGCCCCCACGGAGACGACCACCATGGCAACCACACGCACCTCGACCAGGCACGGCGCCGCCAAGCGCACCGCCAAGAAGAAGTCCACCCGCACCTCGGCCCGCAAGACCGTCGCCCGCAAACCCGCGGCCAAGAAGTCCCCGGGCCGCAAGCCCGCCAAGCGCAAGACCACCGCTCGCAAGGCGACCGCGCGGAAGACCACCGCCCGCAAGCCCGCGGCCCGCAAGACCACCGCCAAGCGCAAGACCACGGCCTCCAAGCCCGCCGCCAAGCGCACCACGGCCAAGCGGAAGACCACCGCTCGCAAGACGACCGCCCGCAAGCCCGCGGCCAAGCGGACGACTGCCCGCAAGACCACGGCGCGGAAGACGACCGCCCGCAAGACGACCGCCAAGCGGACCACCGCGCGGAAGACCACGGCCCGCAAGACGGCGGCTCGCAAGCCCGCCGCCAAGCGCACCGTGGCTCGCAAGACCTCGGGCCGCAAGACGACCGCCCGCAAGACCGTGGCCCGCAAGCCCGCGGCCAAGCGGACCGTCGCCCGCAAGTCGACGGCCCGCAAGACCACCGCGAAGCGCACCACGGCCAAGCGCGCCACCACCGCCCGCAAGCCCGCCGTCAAGCGCGCGACCGCCAAGCGGACCACCACGGCCCGCAAGACGACCGCCCGCCGTACCGCCGGCAAGGCGACCGTCGGCCGCATCGGCCGCTCGACCGGCACCCGCCGCTCGACCCGCCGCGCCGCCTGATCGCTCAGGCTGCCTGAACCACACGACGCCCGCCCGGCACCCCCGGGCGGGCGTTCTTCGTTTTGCTGAAGCCCGCGTTATCCGACCCGCGCCGGCACGCCCGCGGGCGAGGCTCCGCGCTCGGGCTCGGCCCGCTCGATCCCCTGGCGCCGCAGGTGCTCGTGCCACGCCTCGGTGTGCACCTGCCAGAAGTGCTCGAACGAGTGCACCAGGCTGAACCCCTGCATGTACTCGTGGGCCGCGTCGCCCATCAGCCGGCGCTTGCCCGGGTCGGCGATCAGCCCGACGAGCGTCTCCACCCATGCGTCCGTGTCGTCGGCGGGCAGCACGAACCCCGTCTCCCCGTCGCGGACGACCTCCTTGGGCCCGCCCTGATCCGTCACGATCACGGGCAGCGAAGACCCCTGCGACTCCATCACGACCTGCCCGAGCGTGTCGGTGGTCGAGGGGAAGACGAACATGTCGCTCGACGCGTAGAGCGCGCTCAGCTCGTCGCCATGGCGGAACCCGAGGAAGTGCGCGCCCTTGCCGGCGAGTTCCTTGGTCATCTTCGCCCGGTAGGGCCCGTCGCCGACGACGATCAGCTCCGCCTCCACGCCCCGCGCCTTGGCAGCCTTGTGCACCTTCTTCCACGTGTGGACCAGCGCCGGCAGGTTCTTCTCTACGCTCACCCGCCCGCAATACAGCACCTTGACCGACCCCTGCGAGATGCCCAGCCGGTCCCAGATCGCCAGGTCCCGGCAGCGCGGGTGGAACATGTGCGCATCGAAACCCGGCATCAAGCGCACGATCGAGTCCGCCGGCATGCCCAGCGCCGTCAGCGAGCGCACGTAGTCGTCGGACCGCGTGAAGATCGCGCTGAAGGGCTTGTAGAACGCCCGCATGAACTTCTCGGTCATTTTCGTCATCGCGTGATCGTCGAACAGGCGATCGACATACGCCGGGAAGTCCGTGTGATACACGCCCAGCACCGGCACCCGCAGCATCTTGGCCGCGATGAACCCGACGCACCCGACGGGCCCGGGCGTGGAGATGTGGATCACGTCGGGCTGGTGCTTGTCGACATGCCGCAGGATCCGCATGATCGGGGGCAGCACCATGTCCAGCTCGTCGTACCGCGGCATCCGCGTGCTGAACGCGGGCTCGAAGTTCTTGATGTTCTCGATGTCGGGCAGGTCGAGCTTGGTCGAGGTGATGACCTCGAGATCCCGCCCCTCCACGAGCGACTGCTCGGCGACGTTCTGGATGAACCGCGACACGCCGTTGATGTCCGCGATGGTGTCGGTGAACAGGCTGACCTTCATGGGGCGCTCCAGCACCGAGATTCCCGAGCCGGGCGACGCCGCCTCGTGCTCGAACTTGTCGAGGAAGTTCCGTTCCTTGTTCTGGTAGAACAGGCTGATCATGTACGGCGCCTGCGCGCCCAGAAGCATGGCGTACGAGATCAGGTACTCCGAGATCTTGCCCGCGTCGCGCTTGCCGAACGCCTTGCGGGCCCCGGGCACCATCGAGCGGCTCAGCGCATCGATCAGGTCCTGCACGAAGTCGGCCATCTCCTCGTGCTGTGAGACCGCCGTCCCATCCGCCCACGTGTCCGGGTCCAGGCGGTGGCGGAGATTCGGGTACTTGTCGAGCACGTCGCTCATGTCCCGGCGCAGGGCGCGGAGGACCGGGATCGACTTCTTCTTGCGCTTGAGCCAGACCTTCTGGGCGACCTTGTACGCCGCGACCTTCTTCTTGGTCGGGGCCGTCACCTGCACGCCGAAGAACCGGAGCATCTTCGCGCTGACGTACTTGCCGATGGGCGTGCGTCGCGTGTACAGGCTCCGCGAGAAGTAGTGCGCCCCGACGCTCGTGAACTGGTGGGCCAACAGCGCCGAGTGCCCGCCGAGCCCGCCGGACTCACTCTCGAACCGCATCACCCGCCGGAAGAAGGCGTCCGCGTCCGCCAGTTTGCCCTGCGGCGTCTCGATCTGCGTCCACGTCCTGCCCACGTTGAGCAGCGCGTGGTCGTCCGACCCGCCCGTGCGGGCCTTGCGCCACGCCTCGGGCCAGAGCGGCTCCATCCCGTGCTCATGGCTAATCTCGGCGACCCGCTCGGGCGTCAGCCCAACAAGGAATCGGCGGATCGCGCCGTTGATCTGGTCCGCGTGCGCGCCGTTGGTCGTCTCGAACCCGCGGAACAGCAGCGCCGCCCGCTCGATGTGCCAACGCGACAGGCGCCCGTTCTGCACGTACAGCGGGTGCGCGAACGCGTGCGCCAAATCCCGGTCGCGCAGCCACGCCGCGAACGCGTACACGTCGTCCCGCAGGTCGAGCGTGTCGATCTCTTCGTCCAAGTCCGGGTTGAGCCCCCACACCAGCACGTGCAGCAGGCACTTGTCCTCGGGGAACTTGACCGAGACCTCCTGCCCGACGATGAACCGGTCGAACCCGCGCTCGACGAGCGTCATCGCGCCGGCGATCGTGTCGTGGTCCGTGATGGTCACCAGGTCCATCCCGCGCGCCATCGCCTGGTCGTACACCGCCTCGGGCTCGGAGTAGCACTCGGGGCACCCGATGATGCCCGCCGCCGCCATCACGGGCTTGGACGACGCCTTGGAGTGGCAGTGCGCGTCGATCCGGGTGACGATCGCGCGCGAGCCGGCGGCACCGTTCCCGTTCGCGCCCGCGGGAGTGTCGTGGTCGCTCGCGGGGTCGTGGTCGTGCCACGCCCGCCCGGAGCGGGGCGGATCGATGCCTCGGTTTGGCGTCACCATGCGGGAGTTCCTCCGAACTCGGGCGTGCGGATTCCGGGGTCCTCCCGGAATGGGTCGCAAGACGGGATAACGACGCCGAACCTGCTGTCGTGACGGATGTTATCCGCCGGAGCCCCGCACCCGGACCCCCCTGACGCCGCGGCAGTCCCCTTTCACGGAGTTTTCACACGCCCGGTGCCCGCCGGCGAGAGGGTTCCCCGGGGGTCGGCGCAGAAAAATGCCCCGCGTCGGGGGGTCGCCGACGCGGGGCGTGCAGGGGATGCTCTGGCGGGCCGGTGCCGCTGGCGACTGGACCGGACCCACGCACTCCGAACGAGCATCCGCGCCCGCTGGGACTGGCCCCACCGTGCGATCTGCGCCGGGCCCGGGCCACCCCCCGCCCCGGGACTCTCGCCCGCCCGGGTCAATCGGCGTCGGCCGTCCGGGCTGTGCCGGCCGGAGGGGCGCGCGGGCCCGCGCCGGCGACCGCGTTGCCGCGGCTAGCATCGCGCGTGGACGTACGGGTCATCTCCATCGGCGCGTTATCGGCGAACCCCATCTGGGACGAGCGCCAGCCCGTCCGCATGGGCCACGCGACCACCACGCTCATCCGCGCCGAGGGCGCCACGATCCTCGTGGACCCCGGGCTGCCCCCGCAGGCGCTGGTCGCCCGCCTGGGCGAGCGTGCGGGCATCGGGCCGGCCGAGGTCACGCACGTCTTCCTGACGAGATTCGCCCCCGAGTGCCGCGGCGCGATCGGGGCCTTCCCGGACGCGACGTGGCTCGTCGCCGAGGCCGAGCGCGAAGCGGTGGGGGTCCCGCTGATCCAGGGGCTGGCCCGCCTAGCCGAGTCGGCCGAAGCCGCCGCGTCCGCCGGTGAGGACGACGAGCACGCCGAGATGCGCCGCGTGGTCGAGCACGACGTCGCGGTCCTCCAGCGCTGCCAGGCCGCCCCGGACAAGATCGCCGGCGAGGTCGCGCTCTTCCCCCTGCCCGGCGTCACCCCGGGCATGTGCGGCCTGCTCGTGCCCACCCCCCGCCAGACGATCCTCATCACGGGTGACGCCATCGCGACAGCCGACCACCTCGAGCAGGGCAAGGTCCTGCCCGACTGCCACGACCGCGAGCAGGCGCAGGAGAGCTTCAAGGAAGCGATCGAGATCGCGGACATGCTGGTGCTCGGCCGCGACAACATCGCGCCAAACCCCACGCGCCGGCCGTTCTAGCGTCGATCCGGGAAGACTCGCGATGGCAACACGTCAGTGGGATGTGGAAATCTTGGACGCCGATGGCGGCGCGGGCGAATGGCGCCGCGTGAGCGCAAAGGATGAATTCGGCGCGCGCGTCGCGGTCGAGGACGCCGGGCTCTCGGTCGGGCGCGTGCAACGCGCGAGCGCCGCGATACGGGCACACCCGCGTGCCGTGACCGTCCCCGGCGGGGTGCCCGCGGGCGATGGAGGCGGCGCCATCGCCCTCGCGTGGCTCTCGATTGTGCTGGGCATCGTGTTCCCGATCATCGGTCTTCCCCTCGCGATCGCGGCGACCGTTTCGGGTGCCAAGTCGAAGAAACAGACCAAAGGGAGGGCCGGGTCCCACGCGATGGGCGTCGGGATCGCCGGCATCGTCGTGTCGTGCCTGGGAATCGTGGGGTGGCTGACAATGTTCGCGGCCCGCATCGCCTCGGCGGCTCCGTAGCGTCCTCGCCGACGCCACTACCATCCGCCCCATGGCCCGCCGACCCGCCCAGACCCGCGCCCCGCTGCCCAAGCCCGTCAAGGCGCAGTACGACAAGTGCGCCCAGATGATCCGGCGCGGCAACGCGACCGCGGCGTTGCTCACCCTCTCCCAACTCCGCCAGGCCCGCCCGCAGGACACCGAAGGCGCGATGCTCGCCGGCGAGGCCAACGCCTCGCTCGGGCGCCACGCCGAGTCGATCGACGGATACGCCGACGCCCTTCGCCTGGCCCCGCAGAGCCGCGACGCCCGCGTGTGCTACGCCGACGCCCTCCGCCGCGGCGGGCGCTACGAGGAGTCGCTCGAGCAGTTCCAACGCCTGCACGCCGAGGACCCACGCTCGATCCAGCTCACCCGCTCGGTCGGCGCCACGCTGATCGACCTGGGGCGCGACGCCGAAGCCGCGGAACTGATGGGCCCGCTGCTCGAACGGCGCGACCTGCGCCGGCTCTCGCCGTCCGACCAGCTGTACATCGCGATCGTGAGCGCCCGCCTGGCGCCCAAGCACCTCGAAGCGGGCCCGATCATCGAGCGGCTGCGCACGATGGCCGCGGACGAGAAGTGCATCACCCACGCGCGCGTGAACGGGTACAACCAGCTCGGGCGCCTGCTCGAGGGCGCCGGCGACGCGGACGGCGCGTTCGACGCGTTCAAAGCCGCCAACGAAGTGGACCTGCACCCGTGGGACGCCGACGCGCACTCGGCCCGCATCGACGCGCTCATCGAATGCTGGCGGGGTGCCGCGGACATCCCCCGCGCCGACGCCGACGGCTCGCGCCATGTCTTTGTCGTCGGCATGATGCGTTCGGGCACCAGCCTCACCGAGCAGATGATCGCGATGGGCGAGGGCGTCACGCCCGGTGGCGAACTCAACGCGATCTCGCGGGCCGTCGCGTCCGTGGACGCCGCGACAACCAAATTCACCCGCCCCATGCCCGTCACCCGCGCCCGCTACCAGGGCACCGCGATCAACCGCCTCCGCGCGCACGCGGACAAGGTCTACAACAGGTTCCCCGGCGCAGGCCTGCTGACGGACAAGCAGCCGTCGAACTACTTGTACATCCCGCTGATCGCGCGCCTCTACCCGGGCGTGAAGATCGTCCACTGCATGCGTGACGCGCGGGACTGCTGCCTGTCGAACTTCACCCAGGCCTTCAACCGCCCGCACCCGTTCACCGAGGACCTCACGCGCCTCGGGCGGTACTACCGCGACTACGAGCGCCTCATGAAGGCGTGGCACGAGCTGGGCGACGCCCCGATCCTTGACGTGCGGTACGAGGAGCTGGTCGCCGACGCCGAGGGGCAGTCCAGGCGGATCTTCGACTTCCTCGGTCTCGAATGGACCCAGCGCGTGCTCGAGTTCCACGAGTCGGACCGGACCGTCGCGACGGCCAGCCGCCAGCAGGTCCGCCAGCCGCTCTACACGACCAGCGTCGCAAAGCACGAGAAGTATCGCGCCCACCTCGGGCCGCTGAACGAGGCGCTGGGAATCTCTACGCAGGGATAACGCAGCGGATCCGGAGTCATGCGTTCGCGTATTCTGATGGCATGGCGCTCTTCGCTGGTTCGCTCATGCTTCTCGGCACGCTCGTTGTGTTGGTTGGTGTGGTTGTGAGTCTCGTGATACTCGCGACACGGACGATCGAGCGTCCGGTCGATCGCGTGACGTGCGGCATGTGCGGATACGAGGTGGAAGGAATCCCAAGCGATGCCCCGTGCCCCGAGTGCGGCTCTCCACCCGCGGCCAGAAAAACCGTACGAGACCGCCTCATCTTCGATCGTGCTGGGGCGCTTGCTGGGGCGCTGATTCTGATCCCGCTCTGGTTTGTCCCAATGGGCTACGGGCTCTGGTGGGCACGGGCCTACCGGTCTGCGTTCCCCGACATCAGCCAAGAGTTTATCGACTTCGTTTCGTACCGAACCGGGGGAGGCGTCGGCTTGCTGCTCGTCCTCTGCGCCGTGCTGACACTCGCGATCTCGAAGCGCATTGATCCGGCACGATGGCAATACGTCTGTGCGCCCATCATCTTCATCTTGACGGTGTTCTATCCCATGCTCGCCTGGCACTCCGGGTGCATTTCGTGGAACCCCGTGCTCAGCCCGTGGACCGGATTCGATACGCCGGCGCTCGCGAAGTGGTGGGTGATCGCCGGGGCCGTGCTGTGTCCGCTCGGCGCATGGAGTGCGAGAATCGTTGTTCGAAAGCTGCGCGTGTGAGCCCGCACCTACGCTCACCCGTGAACATCCTCCTCACCAACGACGACGGCATCCGCGCCCCCGGCATCCTCTCCCTCCACCGCGCCCTCGCCGGCGCGATGCCCGGCCACGCCGCCGACCCCCTCGGCGAAATCACCACCATCGCTCCCGCCACCGTCCAGAGCGCGACCTCCCACGGCATCACCTTCCACGAGCCCCTCATGACCCGCCCGGCGGACGTCAACGGCTCGGCCGGCATCGCTGTGGACGGCCGCCCGGCGGATTGCGTCAAGGTCGGGCTCACCAACCTCTGGCCCGAACGCTTCGGCGACGGCTCGCTGCCCGACCTCGTAATCTCGGGCATGAACGCCGGCGCCAACTGCGGCATCAACGTCATCTACTCCGGCACGGTCGCCGCCGCGCTCGAAGCCGCGTTCCTCGGTGTCCCCGCGATCGCCGTCTCGCTGCACCTCGAGGGCGGGTACACCGCCGACGCGCCGAGCCCGGACTTCGACCGCGCCGCCCTGCTCGCCCGCCGCATCATCGACACCCTCCTCGCCGGCGGGCTGCCCAACCGCCACGAGGTCCTGAGCATCAACCTCCCCGCGACCGGCTCGTGGGCCGACCCGGACAGCGTCGAGATCGTCGCGTGCCCGATGAACACGCACGCGCTGGTGGACAAGTACGAGCGCCGTACCGCGCCCGACGGCAGCGTCTACTACTGGGCCGCCGGCCACGGGCTGGACTTTGTCGGCGCCGACGACGGCACGGACGTCGCCGCGCTGTTCGAGCGCAAGGCAACGGTCACGCCGCTGAAGTTCGACCTGACGCGCGAAGACCGCCTCGGCTTCTGGCGCGACCGCCTCTCCTGAGCGCAAAAAAACAGACGGCTGCACGCAAATGCAGCCGCCCGGAGGGAGAAAGAGAGAGTTTGTGAATCCCCGAGGCGATCGCCTCAGAGGGCGTTGTCCATGTCTTCGAGCGCCTCGACGAGCTTCTCGCGGACGCTTGTGATCTTGTCGTCGGTCAGCCCGAGCGTCTCGCGGACGCCCTTGTCGATCGTCAGGTCGGGCAGGTCCAGGCGGAACCCGCCGACGACCTCGGACGCGATCCGGTCCGCCGCATGCACGATCGAGACGATCGTGCGGCTCTCGGAGGGCGCGTCCGCCGGGCGGTGGTGGAACCCGGTCACGACCGCGAAGGTCGCCGGGAACTTCCACTTCTCGCACAGCGCCGTGCCGAAGTCCTGGTGGTTGGCGCCGAAAACCTGCTCTTCGGTCTCGAGCATGCCGGTCGTGGGCACGCCGTCGCTGTCCGCGTTGCAGGCTTCGACAGCCTCGATCAGCTTGTTCCGGTCGTACTGCATCTCGACCATCACGCCGATATCGTGGATCAGGCCCGCGAGGTACGCCTCGTCGCCCAGCCCGAGCCCGAGTTCGGCGCAGATGATCTTGCACGCCGCAGCGGTCGCGTTTGAGTGCGTCCACAGATCCTTGGCGCTGAAGTTCGGGGTCAGCTCGCCGCCTCGGAAGAGCTTGGCGAGCGACGCCGCGATTGCGATGTTCTTCACCGCGTTGAGCCCGAGCATCACGATCGCCCGGTTGATCGACGCGATCTGCCCAGGCAAGCCGTAGAACGAACTGTTCACGACCTTGAGGATGCGGCTGCACAGGGCCGGGTCGTTCGAGATCACCTTGTGCAGGTCTTGGGCCGTCGACGACGGGTCCTCGACCAGATCGATGATCTTGAGTGTGATCTCGGGCAGGGTCGCGATGTGAGAGATCTCACGGATCGCCGAGTTCACGGCCTGCTCACGCTGTTCGCTCGTCACGGTCATCGTCGCGCTCCCTGCTCGGAGGTGGGTTCCGAGTTCAGGGATCGGATGCGCGGGGCGGGCACTTTGGCCCAAGCGTGCGGATCAGGCCGTTCCGCGCGAATCGGGGGCCGCGCGTCCGAGAACGAGGGCTAATACACGCAGCGTTTGCGCAACCGCCGCTCGTCGTTCGGATTGCAGTCGGCCAGCGCCGCCGCGATCCGCTCGCCCGCGTGCCCATCGCCGAAGGGGTGGGGGCCCTCGAAAGGTCCGCTTTGGCGCGCCAGAGCGACCGCCTCGCGTATCGCGGACGCTTCCTCGCC
>BQJQ01000011.1 GCA_021604785.1 Phycisphaeraceae bacterium | reverse complement strand
GGCCCCGATCCTCGAAGCCCTGGGCCCGCCCACGCCTTGAGCCCGCGGGCGGGGGTTTTTCCGGGTCCCAACATAATCACGCCCGGCGTGGCACCCCGATGCCCGCGGCGACGCCCCATGGTGCAGGAACCTGAACCAAGGAGCTACCCATGTGCACCGCATGCCTTTCCAAGCCCGTCCCCACCGATGAATTCGCCCAGCAGCTGCTCGGGCTCGTGAACGGGGCCGCGATCGTCCAGATGATCTCGATCGGGCACCGCACGGGCCTATTCGACGCGATGAGCGGGCTGCCCGCCTCGACGTCCGAACAGATCGCCGCCGCCGGCGGGCTCGATGAGCGGTACGTCCGCGAGTGGCTGGGCACGATGACCACCGGCGGGATCGTCAGCTACGACCGCGACGCGAAGAAGTACGAACTGCCCGAGTCGCACGCGGCGCTGCTGACGCGGGCCGCGGGGTCGAACAATCTGGCGGCGACGACGCAGTTCGTGCCTGTGCTCGCGGGGGTTGAGGACGAGATCGTCGAGTGCTTCCGCGAGGGCGGCGGCGTGCCGTACTCGTCGTACCCGCGGTTCCACGAGGTGATGGCCGAGGAGAGCGACATGACGGTGGTCGCCGGGCTGAGAGAGCACATCCTGCCGCTGGTGCCGGGGCTGATCGACCGGCTTGCGAAGGGCATCGACGTGCTCGACGTCGGGTGCGGGCGCGGGCACGGGATCATCGAGCTGGCGGCGGCGTTCGGGAACTCGCGGTTCGTCGGGCTGGATCTCTCGCCCGAGGCGGTGGCGTACGCGAACGACCGCGCTTCGGCGCGCGGGCTGACGAACGTGCGGTTCGATCAGAGGGACCTGTCCGGGTTCACGTCGCGCGAGACGTTCGACCTGATCACGGCGTTTGACTCCGTCCACGACCAGGCGGACCCGGCGGGGATGCTCGCGGGCATCGCCGGGGCGTTGCGCCCGGGCGGGGTGTTCCTGATGCAGGACATCGCCGGGTCGAGCGAGGTGGGCGACAACATCGGCAAGCCGCTGGCGCCGTTTATCTACACGATCTCGTGCATGCACTGCATGTCCGTCTCGCTCGCGCAGGGCGGGGCGGGGCTCGGGGCGGCGTGGGGCGAGGAACTGGCGCAGGAGATGCTCGGCGAGGCCGGGTTCTCCGACGTCTGCGTCAACCGGTTGGACCACGACATCATGAACGCGTTCTACGTCGCGCGGCGGTGAGGCGAGGCGGGCAAGATCACCGGCGGCAGGCCGTTGCTTGCCGCTTTTTTGCGCGCATGGTTGGCCGCACGTACACTCACGCCGGACTCGAATCGAAGACTTCCCTGCACCGGAGAACGCGCCGTGTTCAAGCTCATCAAGTGGCTGGTCGTGATCGTGATCCTCATCGTCCTGCTGGTCGTGGGGCTGGTCGTCTTCGGGATCTCGCAGATCGACGGGCTCGTGAAGGCTGCCATTGAAAAGGGCGGCACGTACGCCACGGGCGTGGAGACCACCGTGGATACGGTGGACGTCAGTCTCCGCGGCGGAACCTTCGCGATGGACGGGTTTAACCTCGCCAACCCGGACGGGTACGACTCCCCCCACTTCCTGCACATGGGCGGCACGAACGTCGCGGTCAGCACCGCGTCGCTCGGGCAGGATGTCATCTCCGTGCCCGAGGTCACGCTCGCGGGGATCGACCTCTACCTCGACAAGTCCGGCGGGAACGGCAACTACAACTTCGTCCTCGAGAAGCTCAAGCGGTTCGAGTCGTCCGGCTCGGACAGCGCCCCTGCCAACGAGGGCGGCAAGAAGGTCGTCATCGACAAGCTCGTCATCGACGGCGTCACCACGCACGTCACAGGCGTGCCCGGGCTGTCGTCGCTCACGGGCGATGTGAAGGTGAACGTGCCGCGGATCGAGCTGCTCAACGTCGGGGCCGAGGACGGCGGGATGACGACCGCCGAGCTGATCAACCTGGTCGTCAAGACGGTGATCGCCGCGTCGGTCGAGGCGGGCGGCGGGATCATCCCCGCGGACATGCTGACGGACATGCAGGGCAAGCTGTCGCAGCTCGTGTCGCTGGACGCGCTGGGCATCACCTCGATCGGCGAGTTGGGCGATCTGAACGCGCTGGGCGGGAAGGTCGGCGAGGCGGCGAAGGAGAAGCTCGACGAGGCTGTGGGCGGGGCGCAGGAGAAGGCGCAGGACGCGCTCGACGACGCGGCGAAGAAGGCCGAGGACAAGCTCAAGGGGCTGTTCGGCGGCGGGGATGATGAGGATGATGGGCCGTGAGAACGATCGGTCGCGGTGGTATCCGGCGATGGGGTTGCCTGGTCGCCGGGATCGTGGCCGTGACGCTCGCTGTCCCGGGTGTTTACTTCGCCGTCTTATGCATCCAAAATGCTTCGCACGAAGATGCGTGGCGGGTGTACATCGCAACGCATCCTGCGAGCACCGGAGTGGAGCCAAGCCCTGATCCGGAAGTGCTTGAACGCTACGAAGACACATCTTGGTCGTTTGTGAGCCCGCGCGGTGAAACGCGCTCACCCTACGGGTATCGCACGCAGGACGGTCATGTCGTGATCGAAGCCGCCTACGCCGCGTGCGCCTGGGAGTTCTCAGAAGGCTTGGCGTGGGCACTGACCCAGGACTGGCGCTGGGTGTATATCAAGCCCGATGGCGGGATCGCGTTTGAAATCGACGCCATAGGGCTCTTTGACTTTTCCGAAGGCATGGCTCGTTTCCGCGTGCGCGGTCCGAACGGCATGACACGCGATGGTTTTGTGAACACACGGGGGCAAGTCGTCATTCCTGCACACTACGAAGATGCGCGAGACTTCATAGGCGATTACGCACTTGTCTCCGAGTCGACCGCTCTCACTCGGATGCTGGAGGCCTTCGTGATGAAGACGGGCATCGGAATCGATGTTTGCTTCGCCTCTCGAAAGCGAATCCTGGATCACACTGGCACCACGGTGAGCCCCGATGCACTCACGATTTCTTCTCACCCCTAATGGCGAACACGCGAACTACCGAGCGGAGTTGAAGGGCGTCAGGAAAGCCTGAGCAGCCCATCACACCGTGAGACACGCAATGGAGCGGAGGAGAATCGAACTCCCAACTTCCAGCTTGCAAAGCTGGCACTCTACCAATTGAGTTACCGCCCCGGGTGTGCCCGAGTCTAGCCGGGCGGGGTCGCCCTCAGCGGCCCGAGTCGAGCATGATCGGCTGCTCTCGCAGGGGGGCCGCCCGCTCGGGGTAGGGGGCCGCGTCCACCAGCTCGGCACGCTCGACGACCGGGGGCGTGACCGGGCGGTCGTTCTCGTCGGTCGGCACGGACGCGATCGAGTTGAGCACGTCGGGCCCCTCGATCAATTCGGCGAAGGACGTGTACCGCGCGTCGAGCCCGGACGTCCCCGTGCGGCTGAGGCAGATGAAGACTTGCGAGCCGGCGGAGTTTGGGTCTCCCGCACGGGCCATGGAGAGGACGCCGAACCCGTGGGGGAGGTCCGAGGGCTCGAGGTCGAGCATGTATCCCGGGCCGCCCATGCCGGTGCCCGAGGGGTCGCCCATCTGCACGACGAAGCGGGTGCCGTTGTCGAGCTCGTTGATGATGCGGTGGAAGATGACGCTGGTGTAGAACCCGCCCTCGGCGAGGTGGCGGAAGTTGTACGCGGTGTTCGGGGCGACGTCCGGGCGGAGGCGGAAGCGCATGGGGCCGTGGTCGGTGTGGAGGACGACGTCTCGCTCCGGGTAGACGCGCAGCGCGCTGAAGGTGACGGGGGTGGACCTGTCGCCGGCGGCTTCGCGGAGCGTGCCCTCGAACATGGGGACGCCGCGGACCAGGTCGTCGGTCGGTTCGAGCGTGCCCGGGTCGATGAGGCGGGCGGTGTCGGGCGTGAGGCGGGGGTCCAAGACCAGAGGCGGGCCGTGGGGCTCGGTGCCGACCATGAGTTGGGCGTAGAGCACGCGGGGCTCGCGGGTCGTCCACAGACGTGGGAAAAGACCCGCGAGATCGACACGCCCGGAGGCGCAGGACGTCTCGGCGGCGACGGCGCCCGAAGCCGGGTCGTACAGGCGGATGCGCAGCGAGTCCGCGACGCCCGCGGGCGGGGTCACGTCGATGGAGATGCGCTGGCCGAAGCCGTAGTAGAGGCGTTCGGGCGCGAGCTGGGCGATGGCGCCGGGGACGACGCACGCGAGCACCACCGCGGCGGCGAGCACCCGGGTGATCCCGCAACGCGAGAGGCAGACGGCGGTTGATCCGTGCGGATCGCGATGGGTGTGGCGTTCAAGCATGCGCGTACGGTACCCGGTGCGGGTTGGCTCGTTGCGGGTGAAGGGGGCGTGGACGGGAGGGGATCAGCCCTCGCCGGAGCCGACGGTGCCTTGGCCATCGCTCGGGTCTTCGCCGTCGAGCGCGCCCCAGAGGAGGTCGGCGGTGTCGGAGTCGCCGCCGCCGTCGCCCTGGTTGGCGAGGATCGAGGAGATCTCGCCGGCCTCGTCAGGCATCCACGCGACCGAGAGGCTGGCGTGGAGGACGTTGAAGCCGCCCACGTGGTTGAGCTCTTCGAACGAGCGGAGGCTGTCCGAAACGATGGCGGCGTCCTGAGGAATCAGGTGGAGGCGCTTCATCTCGTTCGGGCCCATGCCGCGGTAGTGGTAGTTCGAGACGATCTCGCCCGCCGCGTCGTGCCACTGGTCTTCGTATTCCTCGAACCGGAAGTCGCCGCGGTGACTCGGGCAGTAGTAGATCTGCGGAGCGGTCACGTACTTGCCGGAGAACAGCAGGCCCAGCCCGTCCCACGTTTCCGGGGGGGCGATTGCGCTGCGGGGCTTGGCGCTGTCGAGCGTCGGGAGGACGCGGACGGTGACCATGTCCTGAGGCCGATAATTTTCGGCGGTGCGTCCGTGGATGTTCGAGGTGTTGCCGAGGAAGACACTCGAAGGGAGGAAGCTGTCCCACTGATCCGAGTACATGTGGATCCCGAGCCCGACCTGGCGCTGGTTTGAGCCGCAGACAATCCGGCGGGCGTGTTCACGCACACCGGCGAGGCTCGGCACAAGGATGCCGATAAGAACGGCGACCACGAACAGCGCGATGAGAAGCTCGGTCAGCGTGAAGGCGCACCGCGAGCCGGTGTGCATGCGACGCATCCCTGGCTTGGTTTGGTTCCTCACGACATTCCCCCGGCAAGCGGCCGGACCGACACGAGCCCTGCACCATGATATCGGGTGCGGGCCGGGTCCACAATATCTCCCGCGATACAGTCTTGGGGCCCACCAAACGATCAAAAACCGTACAAACATCGCGATAAACCGATCTTGTAGCGGCGAAGTGCACATTCTCGTTTGCTTTCTGGCATCCGGGTCGCGCACACTGCGTATTGGCAGAGGGTCGGTGGTGTGACGCCGTCCCCCTGGGCCTCTCGTGAACCCGGGTTGCATATGGGAACTGGACAACCGGACGGTGGATCAAAGAAGCACCCGCGTTCTGGCGGGAGCGCGGGCGGTCCGTCAGAAAAGAAGCGTTCGGAACAGGGCAGGATCGATCTGGATCTGATGCAGCGTGTCGCCGCCAACGAGGAGTCCGCCGTCGCGGACCTGTACGACCGGTTCGGGTCGCTGGTCTACCGCATGGCGTTGCAGTCCATGCCCACGCGGGCCGAGGCGGAGGACGCGGTGCAGGAAGTGTTCGTGCGGCTGTGGAAGACCGCCGAACGGTTCGACCCGACACGCGCGGCACTGGTCACCTGGGTGATGCTCATCACGCGGCGCCACTTGGTGGACAAGCTCCGACGCACCCGCGCTCGCGTGAAGGCGCGGGCGCTCGACGAATTTCAGCCCGGGGACACCCGGGGTGCCCCGCGGGACAGCGGGATGGAACGGAGGGAGCAGTATGCGTCCCTCCTGGAAAAGATCGAATCGCTCCCCGAGCTGCAGCGGACGGTGATCACCCGGGCCTACCTGGGCGGTCAGACGCTCCGCCAGATCGGTGAGGAACTGGACACGCCGCTGGGAACGGTGAAGTCCGCATTGAGCCGTGCGTTGGTTCGCCTCCGCGAACGCACCGGCGAGGAGTTGACGGCATGACGACGACGTACGAGCTGATCGAACAGGCTGTGCTCGACGCCCTGGGGATCCTGGACCCCTCCGAACGCGACGCGTTCGAGGCGTCCCTCGCCCAGGCCTCGCCCGAGATCAAGGCGCAGGTGCGCGAGGAGCAGGGCCGCCTGCTGGACCTCGAAGCCCTGCTGCCCGACGACGCGCCGCGCCCCGAGCTGCGCGAGCTGGTGCTCGCGGCGGTGCGGGCCGCGGTCTCCGAAGAAGCCACGCCGGTTGTTGGCCGCGTGGGCGGGGCGGCCGTCGCCGCCCGCCAGCCCCGGGCGACGTTCCGCCCGGCGAAGCGCGTCAGCCGCATGTGGCGTGCCGCGGCGATCGCCTTCGGCGCCGCCTTCGTCGGCATGACCGCGATGACCCTCGAGGTCAACCGGATGTACTCCGAGGCCGGCTCGCGAGCGCTTGTGGACACCCTCTACGAGCACCTCGGTGCCGACGCACTCAACGAGATGGTCTTCGACCCCGAGACCCAGCGCGTGGTGCTGACCTCGATGACCGACTCGACCTCGGGCCCCAAAGCCGCCGTCTGGCACAACCCGGATTGGGATTCGGCTCGCCTGTTCGTCTCGCAGCTGCGGACCGAGCCGGGCGAGCGTCTCCGCCTGGTCGTGCTCGATGACGCGGGCAACATCGTCGCCAACGTCCGCGAGTTTGAGAGCTCGGGCGAGTTCACCGACCTGCGCGTCAAGATCGACCTGGGCACCGAGCGCCGGTTCGCGATCTGCCGCGAGGGTCAGAACGTCCCGCTGCTCTCGACGCTCTCGTCCGAGCTCTGAGCCCGACGATTCCAGCTTGATCCGTCCAAGCCCCGCGTTCACACGCGGGGTTTTTTACGCGTCGCCGCGCGGGTCGCCCCAGCGGGACTCGTCGAGGATCATGTCTACGCGGGCGTCGCGCTCGAACTTCGCCTTCGAGTCTCGCATGCGCCGCCAGAGAACGTTACCGCCGATCATCGCGAGCAGCATCCCGCCGCTGAACATCCCGCCCGCGGCGTACACCCGCGTCTGATCCAGCGGGTCCGTCCGGACGCGCGACGCCTGCTCAACGACCGTCGTCGCGCCGTCCGACCGGCGAGAGCGGGCGTGGTTCGCGTGGCTCGCCATCGCGACGACGAAGGTATCGAGCACGCGTTCGGTCTTGGACCGCCCGTCGCCGCGGAGCTCGAAGACGACCTTGCCCGGCTCGGGGGTCTGCGCGTCGAGGCTCGACGCGACGGTGGTACGCAGCGCCCCGGGCGTGGCAAGCGAGGCGATGCCCCGGCGCTTCATCCGGTCGGAGACCATCTCGAGGAACGCGGGGTCTTCGAGCAGGCCGTTGACGTACGCCGTCCAACCCTCGACGTCGGCCTCGGTGAGATCCCGCGAGCCGGCGTCGGCGCGGACGATCGCGGTCGCGGCGTGCGCGCCGGGCATGGTCACGCCCGAGACGAACCAGCTCATCGCCCCCACCACGCCCATGATCGTCACGATCGCGCACAGCAGCAGCACCGCGCTGTGTCGGCTCTCGCGGTTGGAGAGCTTCGCTTCCGAATCGGCCACCGCCTGGTACGCCTCGGACAGCTCGGCCCGGCGTGAGAGGATCTGCTCGACCTGGTCGAACCGGTCCCGCAGGGCCTTGGTCGCCGAGTTGAGCTTCCGCGACTGGTTCCGCAGCAGGTCACGCTGACGGCGGAGACGATCGCGCCGCTGCCCGACCTCCCGGTCGTCCCGCGGGCGCAATTCAGCCTCGGCGAGCTGGTGCTGCATCTGCTCACGCTGGGCTTCGAGCTCTTCGACGCGGGCGCCCAAGCGTTTGATCGCCGCGGTGTCCTCGTCGGCCCGCTCTTCGTTGTTCCGCTCGGCCCGGTCGAGGGCCAGCCGCGTCTGGTCCAGGTCGCCCTCGAGCGCCTCGATCCGAAGCTGATACTCCGTCGCCTGCTCGTCGGACTCGAGCTCGGTGACCCGCACCTGCAGCGCGTCCGCTCGCTCGCGCTCGGCGACGAGCGCCTCGGCTCCGCCCTGCGACGCCGCTTCGATCTGCTCGCGGGCGGCTTCGAGGTCCGCCTCGAGCGCTTCGATCCGCACGGACTGCTGCGAGTCTTCGCGCTCGCCCGCTTCGCGCAGGCGTGCGACCATCGCCTCGGCCTGCTCGGCCCGCTTGCACGCGGCTTCGAGCTCGGTCGTCAGCACCTGCGTCGTTTCAGAATCCTCGCCGCGGGCCGACTGCGCCTCGGCGAGCTCCGCGCGGGCCTCGGTCAGCTGCTGCTCCAGGTGCTCGAGGCGCTCGCGGGCGGCGGACGCCGTCCCCAGCGCGTCGTCGCGCGAGCCCGCCAGCTCGATCAGCTCGGCCCGCAGACGCTCGGTGTTCTCCCGCTCGGTCGCGACTTTCTCGGCCGCCGACGACGCGGTCTGCTCGACCTTGCTCTGGGCAACCTCGAGCTCGGCTTCGAGGTGATCGATCCGGTTCTGGGCCTCGTCGAGCTCCTCGGTGCCGCCCTGCGTGCGCTCGAGCTGCTTGTGCAGGTCGGCGACCTGAGAGCGCAGATCGGCGCACTCGCGGCGCGCCTCGCCCAGCTGCTCGGCCGCGCCGCCCGCGCGGAGCATCGCGTCGCGGGCCGACACCAACTCCTCGTCGGCGCGCTCGGCCTGGTCGCGCATCTCCGCGATGATCTTCTCTCGCTGGCCCAGCCGCGCTTCGAGTTCCTCGACGCGGCCCGACGACACGTTCAGCTCGCGCAGCTGCGCCTCGCGCTCGATCAGCTCGGCGTCGCGCCGCTGCGCCTCTTCCAGACGCTCGTCGATTGTCCCCTGCAGATCCTCCAGCCTCGACTGACGCTCGTCGATCCGCTTCCAGCGTGCGTCCACCTCGGACTGCACCCGCGTCATGCGGTCTTGCAGGTCCTGGCGGTCGCGCTCGAGCCGATCGGCGAGCTGCCGCGATTCGTCCTCGTGGGCCGCGAACCGCGACTCGCGGTCGCTCAGCTCGCGGAGCTTGGCCTCGATTTCCTCGATCTTCGCCTGGTGCTCCTGCTCGCGGCCCGCCGCGGCCTGCTCCCGGTCGGCCAATTCGGACGCGAGCTGCTCAAGGTGCTCGCGGTCCGCCGCGACGCGATCGCGGTCGGCCTCGAACTCCACACGGCTCTGATCGAGCGCCTCGGAAGCCTTGCGGTGCTCGTCGTGCAGCCGCTTGAGCTGGGAGATCCGCTCCTCTACGCCCGCGATCATGCCCATGACGCTGTCGCCCGGGCCCGGCTGGTTCTCGGACGCAAACTCGGGCTCGTCGTTCAGATCGACAAGATCGTGCTCTTCGGGGTGCTGGGAGTCCATGGGCTCTTCTCCGCGGATATAGCCGGCTGGCGGGGCTCAGACCGGGTTCTATCGCGTATCGGGCTAAATCCGCGCAGACTGAACACCCCATCCCCTCCGCTCGCTCTGGGGGTTCGGGTTAGAGGCTTCCCGCGGGCCGCCCGATGGAATAAGCTGAAACCGGAGCGTGCTCCGACAGGCACCGGCCCGCGGTCTCTCGCGTGGCTCGGCACCCGACATTCTCGATTCACACCGCCCCGGGCGGCGGAAGGACTGATTCCCATGAGCGCATCGACAGCTGTCTTCGGCAAGATCATCGGCGGCATCGCCGTCGCGAGCCTCACCGCCCTGGGCGGGTACAACTACGCCACGACCGGGTGTGTCACCGGCATGGGGTGCAGCACGGGCGCGGAGACCTCCGCCGCCGCGACGCTGCCCGTCGCCGACACCGCCGACGATTGCCCGCTCGGGTGCTCGATGGACACGGGCGAAGCAACGCTCACCGAGGTCGCCAACACCGAGCCCGCGCTCGGGTCGTGCTGCTCGGCGGAGGCCGAGAAGGTCGCCCTCGAGACCAAAGCCGACTCATGCTGCTCGCTTGAAGGCGCCGAGACCGTGAAAGTCGCCGTCAAGACGGACTCGTGCTGCTCGAGCGAAGACGCCCCGGCCCAGCCCGCCGCGAACCTGACCCTCGTCGCGGACACCGCTCAGGGCGACGCTGCCGCGTGCTGCGCGGGCAAGGACGCCGACTGCTGCACGAACGCCGGCGAGACCTGCGACGGCAAGTGCGAGAAGTCCGAAGGGTAAACGGCCCCCAGGCCTGACCCCGCGCCCCGATCTCCCATAGAGTGCGCGCGATGACGCGCCTCGCCCTCCATGCCGGACCGCTCCACGCCGAGATCGACCCGGGGGTCGGTGCGTCGATCACCGACTTCTCGATCGACGGGCCCGCGCTCGACCGGTACCCGCTCTTGCGGCGTGCCCCGGGCGTGCTCGACGACCCCGCGCACGCGGCGTGCTTCCTGCTCGCGCCCTGGTCCAACCGCGTCGCGGGGGCCCGGTTCGCGTTCGAGGGGAAAGAGCACGGATTGCGCGCCAACTTCGCGGACGGCACGGCGATCCACGGCGACGTGTGCGCCCGCCCCTGGAAGATCATCGACCGCACGCCGATCTCCGCCCGGCTCGTGTTCGATTCGCGTGAGTACAAGGGTGTCAACTTCCCCTGGTCGTTCGCGAGCGTCGTCCGGTACGAATTGAGCCCGGACGCGCTGAGCGTGGAACTGAGCGTCACCAACGTCTCAGACGAGCCGTTCCCCGCCGGGTGCGGGCTGCACCCGTTCTTTGCGCGCCGGATCTTCTCTGAACGCGACAAAGTCGAGCTGCGCGCGCCCGTGGCCGGTCTCTACCCGGGCGAAGACCAGATCCCCACGGGCCCCCACCGCCCGGACGAGGTGTCCGAGCGGCTGACCGCCGGCGGACCCCTCGGCAACGTGCGCCTGGACGACTGCTTCGGCGGGTTCGCCGGGCGGGCCGAGGTCGTCTGGCCCGCCAGCGGCGTGCGCCTGACCATGGACTGCTCGGACGCGATGACCCACCTCATCACCTACACGCCCCAGCACGAGGGCCAACCCATGCCCTGGTTCTGCGTCGAGCCGGTGACCAACGCAAACGACGGATTCAACCTGCACGCGCGGGGCATCGACGCCGGCGTCCGCGTTCTTGCGCCCGGCGAGACCCTCAACACGACGACAACCTTCCACGTGCGCACGGAGTGACGCGATGGCGACGTTCCTGATCAAGACCGAGCCCGACGATTACTGCTTCGACGACCTCGTCCGCGACAAAAGGACCGACTGGACCGGCGTCCGCAACCCCGCGGCCCAGATGCACATGCGGGCGATCAAGAAGGGCGACGAATGCTTGTTCTACCACACGGGCAAGGAGAAGCGGATCGTCGGGCTCGCGAAAGTCGTGAAAGGCCCCTACCCGGACCCGGCAGTGCCCGGCACAACGAAAGCGGGCGACCCCAAGGGCGTGCTGTTCGACATCGCGCCGGTGAGAGCCGCGGGCGAGGGGTGCACGCTCGCAGCGGTGAAGGCGGACGGTCGGTTCGAGGGGTTCGCGCTGGTGCGCGAGGCACGCCTGAGCGTGATGCCCGTGCCGGCGAAATTCGACACAATCCTGCGCACGATGGCGGGTCTCTGACCCCCGCCGCGGCGCTCAATCGTCGGCGATGCCGTCCAGCGCCCGCTCGACCGCTTCGGGGAAGACGGTGCCGGTGAGCTCGCCGTCCTCGAGGGTGTTGAGGCTGTGGTCCACGCCGGGGAACAGCATCAGCTCGACATCACGCCCCAGCGCGAGCAACTCGGCGTAGAGCATGTCCGCGCATGAGGGATCGACCGCCGTGTCCTCGGTCCCCTGCACGATCAGCACCGAGGCATCACATGCCCTGAGCTGTTCCGCCGGCGACGTGCGCAGGAACGTGCTCCACCGGCGGAAGGGGTGCCCGAGGAACATCCGGTCCCACGCGTCCGGGTCGCTCAGCACGCGTCGGTACCCGTCTGTGATGTACGCCGCACGCTCGCCGGGGTCGTCGCTCATCGGTGCGACGTGCCCCTCGCGCGCGAGACGGATGAGGCTGTAGAGTTGGGTCGGGCCCTCGCCCGCGAAGACGCCGACGCGTGTGACCTCGGGCTCCAGCACGGCGACGCGCGACGCGACGATCCCGCCCTCAGAGTGCCCGATCACGATGGTCCGCGAGGGGTCGATGCCCTCGACGCCCCACGCGGCGTGGATGGCGCCGACGACCGCCGTCGCCCACCGGTCCAGCGTGTGCTCCTGCTTGAACGCGTCGCTCGCGTGCTCGGCGGACCCGGGGCTTTGAGGGGCGTCGAGGTATTCGACGCCCGGCTTCTCGACCAGCAGCACCCTCGCGCGCCCGCGTGCGGTCTGCTCGACGAGGCTGTGCCCGGTCGTACTCGCGATCCGCCCGTTGATCTGGGCGAAGTGCGACGAGCACCCCGAGCCCTGCACGTAGACCAGCAGCGGGAGGTCTGCGTCCGAGCCGGGGGGCTCGCTGACGAAGAACGTGACGGTGCGGTCGAGGGCATCGGTGGTCTCGTAGCGCCAGTAGGGCTGCGCGGGGATCTGCTCGATGATGCGTGGCTCGGCGGGGCCGCTGCCAGCCCGTGCGGAGGGCCCGGCAAGCCCCGTCACCACGAGCACGAACAGAAATCGGAGCATGCGCCGTCCCTCCCTGCTCCCCGGGCCCGGTGCCGGGGGCATCCCCCATGATGCGCGCGCGATCCCCGCCTGTCACGCTTTGGGCAAAGGCGGGTCGCGCCGCTCGTGCGTGTACTCAGGCACCGGCACCGCGTCGTTGAAGTGATCGAGGATGTACGCCAGACGCCCGGACCGGTACAGGTCCGCGAACATGCGCACGGCGGTGGGCCAGTAGTGCGTGCCCGACTCGCGTTCGATCTCGCGCAGCGCCCGCTCGGCGGCTTCGGGCCCCACATCGGCGCGGTACGGGCGGAAGCTGGTCATCGCGTCGAAGGCGTCGATGACCGCGAAGACGCGCGCGACGACGGGGATCTCGTCACCCGCGAGGTGGTACGGGTACCCCGCGCCGTCCCAGCGTTCGTGGTGGTATCGCACGAGGTCGAGGATCAGCTCGTCGCCCACGCCCAGGTCCACGAGCCGTGCGTACCCGGAGACCGGGTGGTAGGTGATGACCTCGAACTCCTCGGGGGTGAGCCGGGCGGGCTTTTGCAGGATCTCGGTGGGCGTGTCGAGCTTGCCCAGGTCGTGCAGGGCGGCGCCGTGGGTGAGCAGGCGCATGTCGGCGTCGTCGAGCCCGATCTCCTCGCCCATCGCGCGCGCGTAGAGCACGACCCGCCACGTGTGCGCGGCGGTCGAGAGGTCCTTGACCTCGATCTGCTGCACCAACTCGGCGACCGTTTCGGCGTGCATCGGCGTGGTCCGTTCACCCGGGCTCGGGCGTGGTGATCGAGGGCTCGATCGCGGCGCCGTTGCCCATGAAGGGTTCGAGCACGCCGCCCGCGCCCGAGAGCAGAAACTGCATGCCCATCGCGACGAGGATCAGTCCCATGAACCGGGTGAAGATCCGCTGGGCGTCCTGCGAGATGAACCGGCCGAATGCGAGCATGAGGAAGAGGCAGACGCCCGTCGCCAGCGCCCCCACCGCGACCGCGGCGAGCGCGGTCCAGGGGATGAGCCCGGGTTTGTTGTGCGTGGAGGCGAGGACGATGACCGCCGTGATCGAGCCCGGGCCGGCGACCATGGGCATCGCGAAAGGGACAAACAGGTTCTCGCGGATCGACTTCTCATCGGCAAGGCGTTCGTGCTCCTCGCTCTTGCGTCCCTGGAGCATGTTGAGGCCCATGAGCCCGAGGACGATGCCGCCGGCGGCGCGGAAGGCGTCGATGGAGACGCCGAAGATGTTGAGCGCCGTCTGCCCGACAAACGCGGCGCCGGCGAGGATCGCAAAGATGAAGATGCACGCCCAGACGGCGTTCACCCGCTGGCGGTGCGGCGTGAGCGGTGAGACCATGTTCTGGAAGATGGGCGCCGTCCCCACCGGGTTCATGATCGCGACGAGCGTGACGGCGGCTTGGATGAACTCGGAGCCCACGGGGGAGATGCTAGACGGCGGGCACGCTCAATCCGAGCGTGGTTCGGCGGCACGGACCCAGGCGACGGCGGCGGATCGGTCGTCGTTCATCGCGCCCGCGGCGTGGGCGGCCGCCGCGTCGAGCAACCTCCCGACCAGCCCGGCGGGCGCCGAAGTCCGGGCGACCTCGCCCTCGACGCCATCGATCCCGAGCATCGGGCCTTCGGGCGATGCCGCCTCCGTGATGCCGTCGGAGTAGAGCACGAGCACATCGCCGGGCGCGACCGAGACCGAGGCCGAGCTGTATCGCTCGCCCCCCTCGACGCCCCAGGGCAGCCCGTGCGTGCCGATGCGGTCCGTCGTGCCGTCCGCCCGGCGGACGATGACCGGCGGGTGCCCCGCGACGATCACCTCGGTGAGTTGGTCGGCGTCGGCGGGCAGTCGGGCGACGACCGCCGTCACGAACGTGCCGACATCGAGCAGTTCTGTCAGCCGCCCGCTGATGCGCTCGACTGATTCGGCGAGCGGGGTCTCGCGCGTCAGCTCTGCCCAGACCACTCCCTTCACGAGCGCCATGACCACCCCCGCGCGTACGCCGTGCCCGGTCACGTCCGCAAGAACGAGGTCCGCGCTGCTGTCGGGGCGCTCGATGAGATCGATCAGGTCTCCGCCCATGGTCGAGCTTGGGAGCGAGCGGGCGCGGACCGCCCAGGCCCCGAGGTCCCGCTCGATGGGCGGCACGAGCTGGGCGTGGATGCGGACGGCGGTCTCGAGCTCGGCCTCGGACCGGGCGGCCTGTCGCTCGACGCGCGCCACGAACCGGATCATCAAGACATACCCCACGACGAGGCTTGCGACGGACTCGAGGCCCAGGATGCCCAGTCGCCCGCGGAGCGTGAGCCCGCCGAAGTTTTCGAACGCCCCCACGGAGCCAAGCGTTCGGAACACGGGCGGCGGGACAAACGCGGTGGCGATGATCGCGACCGGGATCATCCAGTACGCGCGGTGGATGAACGCGAATGCCCAGAGCACCGAGATCCCGCCCGAGACGCACAGCCCGACAAATCCTACGAGGAAGTTCGCCTCTCCCGAGGTGATGACGAGCATGATCATGGGCCCGAGGCAGCCGAAGGTGAAGAAGACGCTGAGCAGATCGCGGATGGCGCCGCCGTGCCCGTCCTTGCCCGGGAACGAGAGCAGGATGGCGGTCAGACCGAGCCCCGCGATGACCCCCGCGACGGCGACCGCGAGCGTGTGCGCCTCGCCGGATGCAAGAAATATCGTGCACGCGAACGCGACGATCCCGACGAACAGCAGCACGATGCCGACGGGACGCATCCATGTGTTGATCTGTGCGCTCATCGGGAGGGTCTGGGGCGGTCAGCCGGCGCGCCCGTTGCGCCCGAGCAGCGTGTCGAGCGTGGAGATCCCGCCGCCGGACTCGAGCATGTCGACCTGGGCATCGGCGAGGTAGCTCGAACGCACGAGCGGCCCGGAGAAGACCACCTTGATGCCCGCGGCCTTGCCCTGCTCCTCCATCGCGACGAACTCGGACGGGTCCACCCATCGGTCGATGGGCAGGTGGTTGCGGGTGGGCTGGAGGTACTGGCCGATGGTGATGATGTCCACGGGGTCGCCGCGGCCGGTTCCCGCATGAGCAGCGTCGCGGGGGTCACGGGGGCCGTTGTGGTCGCTCGTCATCGCGACGAGGTCGTCGAAGAGCTCGCGGACCTCGTCGGGGCGTTCGCCGATGCCGACCATGATGCCGGTCTTGGCGACCGCGCCGGCCGCCTTGACACGCTTGAGGAGTTCGATGGAACGCTCGTACCGCGCGGCCGGGCGGACCGCGGCGTGGCAACGGCGGACCGTCTCGACGTTGTGCGCGATGATGTCGGGCTTGGCGTCAATCACCAGTTGCAGCGCATCGGCGTCGCCCTTGAAGTCGCCGATGAGGACCTCGAGCGAGAGGTCCGGGCAGGCTTCTTTGACGCGGGTGATGGTCTCGGCCCAGATCGCGGCCCCGCCGTCGGGCAGATCGTCGCGGTCCACGGAAGTTATCACGAGATGCTTAAAGGCGGTGCCGCGGAGGGACTCGGCGACGCGCCGCGGCTCGTCGAGGTCGGTGACGGGGGGCTTGCCGGTTTTGATGTTGCAGAAGCCGCAGTTGCGGGTGCAGGTGTCGCCCAGGATCATGATGGTCGCGACGCCGCGGGCCCAGCACTCCCCGATGTTGGGGCAGGAGGCTTCCTGGCAGACGGTGTGGAGCCCGTGGGCCTCGACATTGGCCTTGGTGTCGCGGAACTCGGGCCCGCCGGGGGCTTTGGCGCGGAGCCAGGCGGGTTTTTTCTTCTGGGCGAGGTGCTGAACCCCGTCGGCTGAATTATTGAGGACCATCCCCGAGAGCGAGACGAGGGCCTGGGCGTTGCGGGCGGGGTCACCGCCGAGGGGCCTGGGGTGGCGGGCGAGGGTCCGCGAGAGCGCGGTCTCGGCCGGCGGAGCGGGGTCCGTCTGCGAACAACTTGGGGGCATTCCGGGAGAGCACGCCATGGGTGATCTACTCTAGGGGCCGATCCTGCGCGGTCGGGTTCCGATCGTGTGATCGGCGTCCGCCGCCCGATGGTGGAGCGTCGGGCCGGTATGACGCCGGCCCAACCGTTACAGACCGAACCAGCCGACCCGCGCCCCTGCGAGCCGGATTCACTGGACGTGCCGTGTCGGACGATGGTGAGGGCGAGAACGCCTTTCGAGGCGTGAGAACATCCTCGATTCGGACGAACCGCGGCCAAGACGCTAGGTTAGTAGGGAATCACGTCCGTATAAGGGCACCCCAGGCGCCGCAGCCAGACACTCGTTCGGGAACCAAGGATGGACCCACGCCTCGACAACGCCAGGAGATCGCCCGTGACCCATGCTGTCACCGCGGATAACGACCGTTCGACGAAGACCCGCCTGCAGCGGCTCGGCATGACGCTGGGCGGGGTCGGGCTCGTCCTCGCTGCCGTCGCGGGTTGCACGAACTCGGACTCGTTCATGGACCCGTCCGTGGTCGGGCGCTGGGAGCGGACCCCCACCACGGTGCCGATCCTGACGCACCTGGCGGCGATCGAGGACGACAACGTCCAGTTCGTCGAGATCTCCGAGATCACCCCCAACGACCTGCTGCCCGAAGCCGAGGCGTACCGCGTCGGGCCGGGCGACTTCCTGAACCTCACAGTCTTCGACCTGATCCAGCGCGGGCAGCCAGAGCCGCTCGCGCGGACGGTGGACCAGAACGGGTACATCGAGATCCCCCAGCTCGGGCGGATCTTCGTCTCCGGGCTCACCGAAGCGGGCGTCGCCGACGCGATCGGGCTGCGGATGGCCGACATCGTGCAGGACCCGACCGTCTCGGTCGTGGTCGCGCAGCGTCGCCAGCAGCTCTTCCACCTGATGGGCGCGGTCAACGCCCCGGGCCCGTACCTGATCCCCTCGTCGGACTACAAGCTGCTGCAGGCGCTGGTCTCGGCGGGCGGGTTCCCCGAGTTCGTCAAAGAGGTCTACATCATCCGTCAGGTGCCGCTGACGCCCGAGGCGGCCGGCAAGGCGCCCGAGGACCCGTCGGACTTCGGCAGCCGCACGCTTCCGATCGAAGTGAACCGCACCCCCACCGACACCGAAGCCGAGGACCTGCTCGACGTGATCGAGGACCTGTCCTCGTCGCCGGTCGTGGTGAGCGGCGGCGAAGGGTTCGACGCGATCGTCTCGTTCGAGACGCTCGAGCGGGCCCGGCTCGCCGAGCGGATGGCCCAGCCCGAACCGATCATCAACCTCATCGAGCCGTCCAGCGACGAGATGAACCGCTCGGACATCAACTCGGTCGGCGACGCGACCCAGCCCGCCCAGGCGCCCCGGTGGATCTTCCGCGAGGGCGAGTGGGTGCGGGTGCAGCCGCAGGGCATGGCCGAGGCAACACCCGAATCGCCGGCCCCGGACCCGATGGCCGCGGCGGGCGCGCTGGTCACCCAGCGTGTGATCCGCGTGCCCGTCAAGCCGCTGGTCGCGGGCGATGCTCGGTACAACGTCGTGGTGCGTCCGGGCGATGTCGTCCGGGTGCCCCCGGCGCCAACTGGAAACATCTATATCGACGGGCAGGTCGTGCGTCCGGGCGTGTATCAACTGCCGTTCACGGGCGGGCTGACGCTGAACCGTGCGTTGACCGCCGCGGGCGGGCTCAACGGGCTGGCGATCCCCGAACGGGTGGATCTGACCCGCATGGTGGGCCCGGACCAGGAAGCGACCATCATGCTCAACCTCCGCGCGATCGCGGAGGGGACCCAGCCCGAGTTGTACCTCAAGCCCAACGACCGGATCAACGTCGGCACCAACTTCTGGGCGACGCCGCTCGCGGTCATCCGCGGCGGGTTCCGGGCGAGCTACGGGTTCGGGTTCTTGTTGGATCGGAACTTCGGCAGCGACGTCTTCGGCGCCCCGCCCACCAACGTCAACTGATCCGCTTTGGCTGGGCCCGGGATCTGCCCGGCCCGGCGCAATCCTCGCCGGGAGTTCACCGGCCCGCGGCCTATCGTTGCGGGGTGCGTTCGGTGTCCGTCCATGGCGTCCGCCGATGGGGTGAGGGACCATCCCCAGCCTTTCCGCGTGCCCGCGCCTCCTCGGGTGCGGTCATCGGGTGAACATCGGGCGGCGGCGGGCGTACGGAATGACCCGCCGGCGTGCAATGTGCGCTGTGCGTGCGGGCGAACAGGCTCGATTTCTCCGACTCCCCGGCCGATGGTGTCCCCTGGATGACGACCGCTGTCTCGACAACACAAAGCCCCGGGCACGCGGCGGACCCCGCGCAGACGCTGTGGTACCGGTCCCCGCGGGTGCTGACCGGGGCCGCGATGATCGCGGTGGTCTTCGTCGGGCTGTTTTTCCGGTGGTTCCTGATCCAGAACCAGCACTCGTGGAAAGAACCCCAGGACTGGGGGCATGCCTACCTGATCCCCTTCATCGCGGGGTACCTGATCTGGCAGCGCCGTGCGGCCCTCTCGCGGGTCCGCCCGGAGATCTTCTGGCCCGGGCTGGCGCCATTCCTGCTGGGCGTGATGAGCTACTTCTTCGCGGTCGTGAGCCTGCGGAACCCGATGACCCAGGGCATCAGCATCCTGCTGTGCCTGTTCGGGGTGGTGCTGCTGTTGCTCGGGCCGCGGGTGATGCGGTACCTGTTCCTGCCGATCGTGTTCCTGGCTTTCGCGATCACGGTCTCCGACCAGATTATGCTGAAGCTGACGTTCAAGCTCCAGCTGCTCGCGAGCGAGGGCTCGTGGGTGATGCTGAGCCTGATCGGGAGCCCGCTCGAGTGGTTCACGGTGGACCTCGAGGGCAACACGCTGACGATCGTGCACGAGGGCAAGAACATCCCGCTCAACGTCGCCGAGGCGTGCAGCGGGATGCGGATGGTCGTCGCGTTCTTTGCGCTGGCGGTCTCGGTCGCGGTGCTCGCGTGCAAGAGCTGGTGGCAGCGGATCCTGCTGCTGTTGCTGGCGGGCCCGGTCGCGGTGTTCATGAACATGGTGCGGGTGACGGTGCTCGGGCTCGCGTCGCTGGGCGACGCGGACCTGGCGGCGGGCGAGGCGCACACGCTCATCGGCACGATCCTGCTCATCCCGTCGCTGCTGCTGTTCATGGCGATCGTGTGGGCGTTGAACAAGGTCATCCGCGAGCCGGCGGGGGGTGACGCGTGAGCGACACTGCACGCACACCGAGCCGCGCCCGAGTCGCGGCGTTCGCGACGGTGCTCGTCGTCCTGGGCGTCAGCGCCGTTGGCATGGGCGCGGCGATCAAGGCGTTCGGAATTCACCTGCAGAAGAGCTCGATCAACGCCGCCAACGGGCGCGTGGTCGCGAGCATCCCCCGCGAGACGGCGAGCTGGATCGCCATCGGGCAGGACCAGATCGAATCGGCCGAGGTCGTCGAGACACTGCGGACGCAGAACTACCTCAACCGCATCTATGTGCAGAAGGACCTGCCCCCGGGCGAGAAGCGCGTCGCGCTGGACCTGCACCTGGCGTACTACACCGGCATGATCGACACGGTGCCCCACGTGCCCGAGCGGTGCTTCGTCGGCGGCGGGTTCCAGCAGACGGCGTTCGCGCAGATCATCCCGCTGGACATGGACACTTCCGGGTGGAGCCCCGACCCGAGCGTCCCCGAGAACCTCGCGGGCGAGGCGGGGCAGGTCTTCACGACCCAGCTCGACTACACCCACAGCTCGACACCCGGTGCCCGGGTGCGGCTGCCGCGAGACGTGACGCCCGACCGACCCGCCAAGATGCGGATCAGCATGTACGAGACCCCGGGCGGGGCGAAGGTGACGGCGGGGTACTTTTTCATCGCCAACGGCGGGACGGTGCCCAACGCGACCGACGTGCGGGCCCTGGCGTTCGACCTGACCAGTGACTACGCCTTCTATCTGAAGGTGCAGGTCACGACGTCCGGGGCGGACTCTCCCGAGGAACTCGCCGAGTACGCCGCGAGCCTGCTGAGCGAGCTGATGGGCGAGATCATGCAGTGCGTTCCCGACTGGATCGAAGTCCAGACCGGGCGATACCCCGAAGACAACCCGCGCCGCAAGACGGGCGCGTAACGACCTCGACTGACCAAGCGGACAGACCCGGCGAGACCGACCGGAAAGGACAGTGGTGCCATGGCCTCCAATGTGAACATCAAGTTCGTTGTGATCCTGACCGGCGTGCTCCTGGCGATCTCGATCGTCGTGGGTGTGACGGCGGCGATGGCCAAGTTCAAGAGCGCCGACGAGTTCGAATCGCTTGGCGACCGGGCGATGGAAGCCGGGGAGTACGGCGACGCCCGGATGTACTACTCCAAGGCGGTCAACAAAGAGCAGAACAACGTCGGGCGGCTGCGCAAGTGGCTCGATGCCGTCGAGCACTGGGAGCCCGCGACCGAGACGGAGTACAACTCCGGGTTCCAGCGGACATTCATGCTCGTGCACCGGGGCATCGCCCAGGCCGACACGTTGAACCCGCAGACGCAGAGCGAGTTCATCGACCTGCTCCGCGCGCAGCTGCGGATGGGCCAGTACTCGCGCCAGGCGGCCGACGGGATGATCGAGGTCGCCAACGACGCGATCGAGCCGTTCGAGAACAGCACCAACCCGCCCGAAGGATGGGAGACGCTGCGCCGGTACCGCGGGTTTGCGATCGAGCAGATCGTCGCGAACTCGGGCGTGGTCGAGCCCGAGATGCGCCAGCAGGCGCTCGACGACCTGCACGCCGCGCTCGACGCGAACCCCCGCGACGGCGAGGCCCTGGCGGCGCTGGTCCGCCTGCGGATGGTCGAGGCGGGCAACCTCTACGCCCAGGACCTGCCCGAGGAGGCCGACGCGGTGCAGGCGGAGGTCCTCGCGTTCGTGACGGCGTACGCCGAGCGCTCGCCCGATGAGCCCTGGGGCGCGATGTTCCGCCCGCTGCTCGACTTCGAGCGCGAGCGTGCACGCCGGTCGTACGGGCTGCTGCCCGACGAGGTCATGGAGGTGCAGCGCGAGCTGCTGCCGCGGTACCGGGCCCAGTTCGACGAGGCGGCGGACACCCTCGCCCAGCACGCCGACGTGCTTTCCGACCAGATCCTGGCTCCGATGGCACAGTTCGAGGGCGGCGTGAACCCGGACGTCGGGTACCCGCGCACGCGCGAGCTGCTCGACATGGCGATCGAAGCCCAACCGGGCAACGCGGCGCTGATGCTCTTCGCCGCGACGATGGCCGAGCAGGCCGGCGACGACGCGGGGGCGCTCGCACAGTTCGAGCGCGTCGCGGCGCTGCCGGACCTCCCGATGAGCCTCGAGGGCTGGCTGCGGTACCCGATCCGACGCCAGGCGCTGATCTCGCAGGCGGACTTGCTGCTCCGCCATTACATGGAAACACCCGATCTCTCAGACGAAGAACGCGCAGCCACGCTGGCCAGGGCGATCGAGCTGCGGGACACGTACGCGTCGCAGGTCGCGGCCGACAACCCCGCGCTGATGTTCGTGGACGGGCTGCGCCACGTCGCGGACGACAAGATGCCCGAGGCGCTGCGGCAATTCCAGCAGTACAACGAGCTGACGAGTTCGAGCAACCCGCGGGGCGTGTGGCGTGAGGGCCAGGCCGCGGCTCGCCTGAACCAGGACGGCATCGCCGAGCGCGCCTACGAGCGCCTCCGCGAGCTGCAGCCGACAAACTTCAACGCGATCGTCGCGCTGGCCGAGACCAAACTGCGGCTGCAGAAGAACGCCGCGGCTGTCTCGCTGCTCGAGCGGGCGCTCGAGCTCTCGCCCGGCAACGTCGCGATCTTGGAACGCCTTGAGCTCGTCCGCGCCGTCGAGAACCCCGAATCCGCGGACGACCCGATCGTGGGCGCCATCCTCGCGTCGCGCAAGATGCGCATCGGCAACGAGCAGACCCCGGGCGACCCCGTAGGCGCCCTTGCCCTGCTCGAGCAGGGGTTCGTGGACCACGACTACGCCCCGCTGATCGCCCGCGAGCTGACCGTGGTGCACCTCGAAGCCGGCGACCTGGCCAAAGCACGCGAGGTCGTGACGCGGTCGGCCCAGGACCACGCCGATGACCAGGCGCTCGCCGAACTGCAGCGGGCGCTCGAGAAAGACACCGTGCTCGACGTGCGTTTGTGGCTCGTCGATCAGCGCGGGCTGCCCGCGGCCGAAGCGGCGCTCGCCAAGTATGCCATTTACACGAGCGAAGGCATGGGAGACGAAGCGGCGGCGGCCCTCGTGGACGCGGCCGCGGCGGCCCCCGACGACGCGCGCGTGGTCGAGGCGATCTTCCTCCAGGCGATCCGCGCGGGCGACGAGCCCGGGATTCAGCGAGCCGCTGCCCGCGCCGCCGAGCTCGATGCCGACCGGATGGGCGGGCTGACGTTCCAGGCCCGGTACCTCGCGTGGCAGGAACGCTACGACGAAGCGATCGGGCTGATGCGTCAGGCGATCGACCAGGGCGCGGCGCCGAACGCGGCGTACCGCCTGCTCGCCGCACAGGAGCGCGCCGCCGGGCGCGGGCAGGACGCGGTCTCCACGCTCGAGCGTGCGCTCGAGAACACGCCCGATGACATCACCACGATCAACGAATACCTCGCGGCCCTCGTCAACGTCGGCCGCCTCGACGACGCGCTGGGCGCCGCCCGGCGTTCAGAGATTTACGGCCGCGCAAATCCCGCGTTCATCGACGCGTGGCTCAACCTCGAGGCGCTCGCCGGCGGCGACGCGGGCCGATCGCTCGCGACCCAGCGCCGCGAACGCATGCTCGAGTCGCGCCCGGACGACGTGACCAACAAGGCCCGGCTCGCGTCGCTCTACATCGACGCCCGCCGGTGGGACGAGGCGCGGGCGCTCATCGACGAGCTCAGCGCCGAGCGGGATTCGCTGGGCGTGGTCGCTCTGCTGGCCACGTGGTACGCCGACCAGGGGCGCGTCGAGGTCAACGGCATCGTCCGCAACGGCATGGACCTGGCCCGCTCGGCCTTCACGGACCACATCGTCCGCATCCCCGAAGAAGAAATGACCGCGACGCCCTGGATGACCATGGCGAGCTTCCTTGCGGACCGGGGGGATCTCCCCAACGCGCTGCTCGCGTTGGAGGAAGCCACGCCGCTGCAGACGGACGCCCGCGAGGTCGACAAGATGCTCGGCGACCTGCTGCTCGCCCGCGGGCGGTTCGCCGAGGCTCGCGACGCGTATCAGCGGATCGTGGACGCCGGCGCGGACGACGCTCGCCAGACGTTCCTGCAGCGCCTGATCGAGACGCACCTGCGGGTCGGCGCGTACAACGACGCCGACGCGGCGCTCGCGCAGCTTCAGGGCCCCGCGGCGACGTCGCAGACCGCGATCCTCCAGCGCGCCGAGGCCGCCGGCGGCCGCGGCGACGGGCGCCTCGCGATGGACCTGCTCAACCAGGCGGTCAACACCCACCCGGACCAGCCGCTGCCCTACACGCTGCGGGCCCGGACGGTGCTCGCCCAGGGCGGGCTGACCCAGGACGCGCTGGCGGATCTGGACAACGCCCTCAAGCTCGACCCGACCTTCACACGCGCCCGGCGGATGCGCGCGGGCATCTACTTCCGCGACGGCCGCACCGAGGACGCGCTGCGCGACCTGCGGGAGGTCGTCCGCCAGGACCCGAGCCTCACGGAGGTCGCCTTCGCGCTGGTGGAAGAGTTTCTCACGCTCGGCCGCGAGCGCGACGCGCTCAACGTCACCGACGAGATCATCCGCCGGCGCCCGCAGGACACGCGTGCCATGCTCGGGTTCGGCTCGATCTACGGGCGTCACGAGTTGTGGACCCGTGCGTCGGCGCTCTACCAGACAGCGTGGGACCGCTCGAAAAACCCCTCGGTCGCGGCCCGAATGATCGATTCGTTGCTGCACGAGCCGCGCCCGCGGATCGCGCGTGCCCGCGAGGTGCTCGCCGAGATCCGCGAGATCGTGCCCGAGTCGGACACAATCCCGGGCGTCATCGCGTTGGACGCGTCGATCGCCGAGGCGGACGGCAAGCACGCCGACGCCGTCCGGCTCATGGGTGAGGCGTTCGAGTTCGCCAAGACCACGCCCAACACGGTGTTCACGTGGAGCACGAACTTCTCGCAGGTCTTCCGCGAGCAGACGCCCGCTGAGCTTGTCTCGACGATGCGGACGCTTCGTGCGGGCGCCAAGGACGCCGAGGGCGCCCGGTGGTTGGACCTGCTGATCGCACGCCGCCTGGTGTCCGAGGAACCCACCCGCGCCGAGGGCATGGGCGAGCTGACGAAGCTCCGCGACGCGAAGGCCGACGACATCGTCGCGTTGATCTGCTTCCAGACCGAGGGGGCGACGCACTACGCCGCCGAGCGGAACGGCGAGGCCCGCGCCGTGTGGGCCGCGGGGCTCGAGCAGTTCCCGACCGATTCGGAGATGGCGAACAACCTGGCGTTCCTGCTGGTGGACCGGCTCGACGACGCGGACGGCGCGCTCGACTACGCCCTGGCCGCCGTGCAGAACGCCGGCGGGCGGTCGGCGATGCACGACACGCTTGCGACGGTCTACATCGCATTGGGCCGCCTCGACGAGGCGGCCCAGGCGTTGGACACCGCGGAGCAGTTGGCGCGAACACCCCAGGACCGGCTGGACGTGATGATCAACCGCGCCCGCCTGTCGATCGCCCAGGGCCAGGGCGACCGCGCCCGGGCCATGCTCAGCGACGCGTTGGAAGCGACCGTGCCGCTCGGGGAAGACCGCGAGCGTTATCAGACCAAAATCGAAGACCTCCTCTCGGAGATCTCCTCACCCGGCGGGTGACCCTGTCCGATTCAGTACAAGACCGCGCCCGGGCATCCGCCAGGCCGCACACCCCGGAGACGTGCCATGACCCGCATGCCAGCAGGAAGACCCGGCGGCCCCCGCCCCGGCGGTGCCCCCAGCCAGGGCGCCCCCACCGCGAGTGTGGACCCGGTCAAGCTGATCAAGAAGTACAAGTTCGTGCTGGTTGGCGCGTTCGTGTTCAGCGTCGTGTTCGGTGTCGCGGCGTTCTTCGTGCTCCAGCGCGTCATGCCGCAGTACAAGGCGACCGTCGTCTTCGAGGCAACGCCCGCCGAGATCAAGACCGAGCAGATCAACGTCAACTCGCTCGACATCGACGAGATCAACCGGTTCATGCGGACTCAGGTCATGGCGATGACCTCCGAGAGCGTCCTCTGGGATGTCGCCGGCGACGGGCGCCTACTCACCGACGCGCCCGAGTGGGCCGAGGGCCGTTTGGTCAAGGGCACCGTGGACAAGCGGCAGGTCGTCGAGGATCTCGAGTCATCCGTTTCGGTCAGCATCATCCCCGAGACGTACTACATCCGCATGAGCGCCAGCGCGCCCAAGGCAGGCGAAGCCGCCGCCCTCGCCAAGCTCGTGCGCGAGTCGTACATGAACTCCCGCACCAAGCAGACCCGCGGCGAGATCAACAACCGGCGCGAATCACTCTCACGCCGGATCGACTCGCTCGAAAACGAGATCAAGGACCTCTCGGCCCGGCGCGCCCGCATCGTCCGCGATGAGGAGCTCGACACGATCGACGCCGGGCGGTCCGAGGCCTCCGAGAAGATCGGCGGCGTCAACACCCAGCTGCTCCAGGTCTCCCAGACCATCGAGGCCGTCGAGGTCTCGCTTGAGCGGTTCGAGACGATGCTCACCAGCCCGACGGGCATCCAGTACACCGACACCCAGCGTGCCCAAGCCGAGCGCGACCCCGAGGTCGGCAGCCTGAACCAGCAGATCACGAATCTCGAAGCCCAGCGCCTCGCGATGCGAGCCGAGGGCATCCTCCCCGGGCACCGCTCGTACCGCCAGATCGAGGCGCAGATCAGCGCTCACAAGCAGAAACTCGCCGACAAGCGCGAGCAGAAGCTCCGCGAGATCTTCGACGCCGAGGTCGACGGCACCCGCCGCACCATGGCCCAGCTCCGCGCCCAGGAGAGCGAACTCCTCACCGAGCGCGAGGCGCTGCGCGTCAAGCTCAACGAGCTGACGGGCATCCTCACCGAGGTCGGGGATCTCGAAACCCAGATCGACCGCCTGCTCGGGCAGCGCGCCGACGCCGGCGCCCGTCTCGACCAGCTCGAATCGCAGGCCGACCTCGACACCGTTGCCCGAATGCTCGTCTCGCAGCGCGAGGTCGTGCCCTCGGTGATGAGCTTCCCCAAGGTCGTCGTCATTGTGCCGCTGTCCGTCCTGCTTATCTGCGGCCTCACGGGCAGCCTCATCGTCGCCCGCGAGATGCTCGACCAACGCATCAAGGGCGCGTCGGACGTCGCGATGATCCCCCGCACCCGGGTCGTCGGCGTCGTGCCGATCGCCTCGGAAGACCCGTCGAGCCCCGAGCGAATCGAGCTCGCGTTCGCGGACCAACCGCGCGGCGTGATCGCCGAGAGCTACCGCCAGCTGCGGACCGGGCTCGTCAAGTCCATGGCAAGAGCGGGGCATAAGTCGCTCGTCGTCACCTCGGGCCTGCCCGGGTCGGGCGCGACGTCGGTCGTCACCAACCTCGCCCACGCCTGCGCCGCGACCGACCAGCGCGTGCTCATCATCGACGCCAACTTCCGACGCCCGGCGATGCACGGCGTCTTCGCCCTCGCCGAGGGCCCGGGCCTGGCAGACGTGCTCGCGGGGGAGATGACCCTCGCCGAGACGGCCCAGAACACCACGACTACGAACATCGACCTGCTCACCGCGGGCTCGCGCGACCGGCGCGTGTTCGAGCGCCTGGGCACCGAGGCGATGGCATCGGTCCTCACCGAAGCAGCCGACGGATACGACCTAATCCTCATCGATGTCGCCCCGTGCATCGTCGCCGGCGACGCCGTCGCCGTCGCGAACCGGGCCGACGCGTCCCTGCTCGTCACACGGGCCCTCCGCGAGAAGCGGGGCATGGTGGCACGCATCAAGAACGAGCTGTCCGACTCGCGGGCCGAGTTCATGGGCGTGCTGGTCAACGCCGCACGGTCCGCTGCGGGCGGGTACATGCGCAAGAACATCCGCACCTCGCACGGGTACCAGCAGGAGCAGGCAGCCGCCGCGCCGGTCGAGCCCGTCGAGTCGGGCGCCTAAGTTCTTCGGCGCTCGCGTCGGATCGGCGTCGGAGTGGCGCCGCCGGGAGTCCGCCGAACAATGCCCAGACCTCACGCACCAACCAGCGAGTCCGAGACTCGGGGGCAAGGTGCGGGCTCGGGGCAGGGCCCCCTGCGGACCCTCGTCACCGGCGGGGCGGGGTTCATCGGATCGCACCTCTCCGAACGCCTCGTCGCCCGCGGCGACCGCGTCACCATCGTCGATGACCTCTCCACCGGTCGCTGCGAGAACCTCACCCCGATCGCGGCGGGCATCGAGTTCATCGAGGGCGACCTCGCCGAGGTCTTGCCCAGGCTCGCCCACGACGCGCCCTTCGACGAGGTCTACCACCTCGCCGCCGCCGTCGGGGTCGATCTGGTGCTCGCCGACCCGATCGGCTCGATCGAGCGCAACATCGGGCTCACGGGAGACGTGCTCCGCTTCGCCGAGTCGCACGGCAACCCACGCGTGCTCGTTGCGTCGAGCTCCGAGGTCTACGGCAAGCCCGGCGCCTCCGTCTTCTCCGAGGACGACGATGTCCACTACGGCCCCACCACCACCACCCGCTGGTCGTACGCATGCTCCAAGGCGATCGACGAGTACCTCGTCCTCGCGTACCACGAGCACCGCGGCCTGCCCGCCGTCGCCGTCCGGTTCTTCAACACCGTCGGCCCGCGACAGATCGGCCGCTACGGCATGGTCCTGCCACGGTTCGTCGCGGCGGCCCTCAAGGGCGAGCCGCTCCGCGTGTTCGGCGACGGGCTCCAGACGCGCTGCTTCTGCGACGTCCGCGATGTCGCCGACACGCTGCCTCGCGTGCTCGGTGAGCCCTCCTGCCACGGTCGCATCTTCAACCTCGGCTCAGACACCCCGATCTCGATCATCGAACTCGCCGAGCGTGTGATCGCGGTCCTCGGGTCGTCGTCGGGTCTCGACAAGATCCCCTACGACGACGCCTACCCCGGCGGGTTCGAGGACCTCCGCCACCGGCGCCCGGACCTGTCGCGCGTGCGTGACGCCGTCGGCTTCGCCCCGACACGGACGCTCGAGGACACCATCCGCGACGTCGCCGCCCAGGTGCGCGCCGAGCAGACCGCCGAGGGGGCCCGCCCGTGACGCCCGCCCCCCCGATCACGGCTGACGTCTCGACGCAGATCGAATTGCTCGATGCGCGGATCGACGCGCTCGTCGCCGAGAAAGCCGCCGTCGAAGCCGCCGCGGGCGTGCAGCACCCGCTCGCCCAGTCCGCGCTGGACATTTTCCAGGGGTACATCGGCGTGTTGGTCGTCGCGTTCCTCGTTACCCTGCTGGTCACACCGATCGTCCGCCGGCTCGCCGTGTCCAACGGCGTCATCGACCACCCCGATGAGACCCGCAAGCAGCACCGCATGCCCATCGCCTACCTCGGTGGCGTGGCCGTCCTGCTCGGGCTGCTCGCGGGCGTGTTCTACAGCTACATCGCCCCGGAGATCTCGCCCGACCTACTCGTGCACCACGAGAGCGTCTTCCGCGTGGACGGCATCTTCCCGCCGCAGCTCCCGCTCTGGATCGTCGCCGGCTTTTCCGTCATCGCGATCGTCGGCCTGCTCGACGACGTCTACGGCGTCTCCCCGCGCGTCAAGATCGGCGGCCAGCTCTTCGGCGCAGCCTGCCTCGCGTGGGGCGGCATCGGCACCAACGTTGCCGCGGGCATCCTCTCGCCCACACTCGGCGCGTGGATCGGCAACCCGGACCTCACCTGGCTGCTCTTCACCGTCCCCGACTCGGTCCCCATGCTCGCCGGCCCGATCGAGCTCGACCTCATCTACTGGTCCGGCACCGCGATCATCGCCTTCTTCGTGCTTGGCGCCTGCAACGCCTCGAACCTCATCGACGGGCTCGACGGCCTCCTCTCGGGTGTCACCGCCATCGCCACCACCGGGTTCCTGCTGCTCGCGCTCTACCTCGCCGTTCGCGACGACGGCCCGTTCGACGGCCCCCGCATCGTCCTGTGCCTCGCGGTCCTGGGCGCCTGCCTCGGGTTCCTCCCCCACAACTTCAACCCCGCGACGATCTTCCTGGGCGACTGCGGCTCGCTCCTGCTGGGCTACTGCTCGGCCGTCATGATCCTCTCGCTCGGCGACACCGGCAAGACCTTCCTCGTCGCCGGCGGCATCATCATCTACGGCATCCCCATCGTGGACACCGTCCTCGCCATCATCCGGCGCAAGATGTCGGGCAAACGCATGTCCGATGCTGACTCGGATCACCTCCACCACATGCTCAAGCGGGCGCTGGGCGTCAAGGGCGCCGTGCTCGCGCTCTACGCCATCGGCGTCGCGTTCTGCGTCCTCGGCGTCACCATGAGCCAGACCAAGGCGAGGTTCGTCTACGCCCTGGCGATGCTCTTCGTGTGCTACATCGTCGTCTACGCGATCAAGATCGCCCGCCGCAAGCAGTTCGAGGAAGAAGCCGCAGCGATCCTCACGGGCCTCGCCGCCCGCCCGGGGTCCGCCCCGACAGACGCCGCCCCCGCCGCGGATGACAACTCGGGCGATGCCCGCGTCGCCGAGCCGGGCGCCTGACCTGAACCCGCCCCGGGCGCCCGTTTCGGGCGTCTGAGCCCGCCGGGGCCCCTTTCCGCGGCCGCCCCCGGTTCCCGTATACTCGCACCGCCATGGATGGTCGTTCCCCTATGCCCGCGCGCGTGCTCGCCCTGATGAATCAGAAGGGCGGCGTCGGCAAGACGACCACCACCGTCAACCTCGCCGCCGCCATCGCCGAGACCGGCAAACGCACCCTCGTCATCGATCTCGACCCGCAGGCCCACGCGACGCTCCACCTCGGGCAGACGCCGGGCCAGACCGAGACCACCGGCACCGTCTACGACATCCTGCTCGATCCCGACGTAGACCCCGCCGCCTGCATCCGCGAGGTGGGCCCGAATCTCGCGCTCGCCGCCAGCGAGACGGACCTGGCCGCCGCCGAGGGCGAACTGGCCGACAAGGACGCCCGCCACACGCGCCTGCGCGCCGCCCTCGACAAGCTCGCGGGCACGTACGACTACGTCCTGCTCGACTGCCCGCCCTCGCTGGGCCTGCTCACCATGAACGGGCTCGTCGCCGCCCGCGAGGTGCTCATCCCGATGCAAGCGCACTTCCTTGCGCTCCAGGGCGTCGGCAAGCTGCTCGAAACCATCCAGCTCGTCCGCGAGCAACTCAACCCGAAGCTCACCGTTGCCGGCATCGTGCTGTGCATGCACGACGGGCAGACCACGCACGCGCAGGAAGTCGTCGCCGACCTCGAAGCGTTCTTCGAGGAGTCCCGCGACAAGGACCGCCCTTGGAGCGGCGCGCAGGTCTTCCACCCGCCCGTCCGGCGGAATATCAAGCTCGCCGAGTGCCCCAGCTTCGGGCAGACGATCTTCCAGTACGCCCCCTGGGCGCCCGGCGCGATCGACTACCGCAAGCTCGCCGACACGATCGTCAGCGGCGCGAACACCACGTCTACCGACCGCGACGACCTCTCCGAAGCCGAGATCCACGTCCTCCGCGGCGGCGGCTCCCTCCGCACGCCCGAACGACCCGGCGAGACCGGACGCACCGCGTGAGCACGCCCGATCGCGTGCGCATCATCGCTCGCCCAGCGTTCGTCCTCTACACCCTCGCCCTCACCACCGCCACCCACTGGCCCGGCGTCACCATCGAGGGCCCCGTTCCCCGCCCGGATGTATGGGTCCACATCGGCGCGTTCTCACTCTGGGCCGCCCTGCTGGTCTGCACGCGCTGGCTCGGGCCGGCGGGTGCGCGGAGCGCGGTCCTCGCCGCGGGCGCCGGGCTCGCGTGGGGCGCGATCGACGAGCTGACCCAGCCGATCTTCAACCGCCACGCCGCGTGGTCCGACTGGGCCGCCGATGCCGCCGGCTCGGCCCTCGGCGCGACCCTCGCCACGCTCATCCTCGTACGAGTTGCCAACACCCGCACCCGACAGCCCAAG
>BQJQ01000010.1 GCA_021604785.1 Phycisphaeraceae bacterium | reverse complement strand
GGGGCTGACCGAGTTCCGGTGGCTGACCGAGGAGCTGCGGGTGGCGCAGTTCGCTCAGGAGCTGGGCACCGCGGTCAAGGTGTCGCCAGCCCGACTCGAAAAGGCCTGGGCCCGTGTCCGGGCCTAGGTCCTGAAGGATTTCGTTACGGCGTGGGCTCGTCGCACCCGTCACCGAGGAAGCTGTCCACGAACAGCTCAATGTCATCGACGTTGAGGAACCCGTTGAAGTCCAGATCCGCGACCTCGCACGCGTCGCGGGTCGTGGCCAGCGGGCCGAAGGCGACGCCGCCAACCGTGTTGAGCCCGCCCAAGTTGGCCGATGAGACGAGCGACTCGATGAACAGAGCCGAAGGCACGGCGTACTCGAGGACAGAATTTGACCCAGGGCACGCGACGATGAGGTTGCCCATGTCGTTGAAGATGATCTGGCCCGGGCTCTGCAGCAGCCCCGGGCCGGTGGGCACGAAGACGGACGCGCCGCCGAACGCGGTCACGCGGATGATGTTGTTCGAGTCGCGCCCGGAGATGTACATGTTGCCGCCGTCATCGAAGTTGATGTCGTTCGGCGCGAGCAGAGGGACGGCGGTCGTGTTGACGATGTCGATCCGCTCGCCGGTCTCGGTGTCGTAGAAGCGGACCTTGTTGTTCCCGCGGCTGCAGACGTAGAGGTTGCCATCGGGGCCGACGGTGAGCCCGGAGGGGTCGTCCAGCCCGACCTCGATGAGGATCCGGACGAAGGCGCCGCTGGAGTTGTACTTGAGCACGCGGTTGTTGATGCTCGACGAGACGTAGATGTTGCCTTCGTCGTCGAAGCAGAACGCCTTGGGCCCGCTGAGCGAGCTCGACCCGGCCTGGACGAGCGTCTCGTCCCACTCGCCGGTGGCTTCGTCGTAGACCTCGATCGAATTGGAGTCTCGCGACGCGACGGCGATCCGGCCGTCGGGCATCTCACGCATGTACATCGGGGCGGCGAGCGGGGAGAGCCCCTTGCCCACGAAGTGGTCGAAGGGCAGGCTTGTGTTGGCGTTGTAGCGGACAATTTTGTCGCCCACGGCGTCGGCCACGAGCACGTAGGGCTGGGCCTGGGCCACCGGGGCGAGGCACAGCGCCGCGCCGAGGGGGAGCACGAATCGCATCAGCATGACGGACATCCTCGCTAGATACAGGTGCCGCCGGGCACGAACAGGCCCACGGCGAAATCTCTCCCAGTCATTGTAAACCGTGTTCCGGCAAGGGCCAACGACTCTGAGGGTTGTCCCGCCGACAAGGGCTCGGGCGCCTGTTCCGGGGCGTTCTCGGGCATCGCAGGGCTCAGAAGAGCCCGGAAACGCCCGCCGATCACGCCCGGGGAACTACGCTGCCGATGGAGTGGCTCATGCGGTGCGCGATCGTTCGAGAGACCGAGAAGGGCGAAACCAGGGCGGCGGCGTCGCCCGAGTCGGTCGGTGCGCTGGTCCGGATGGGGCTCGAGGTCGCGGTCGAGGCGGGGCTCGGGTCCGGGTGCCGGTGGCCTGACGGGTTGTACTCGGGCGCCGGGGCCGAGGTCGTGGGCGACCGGGGCTCGCTGCTCGGGGCGGCGGACGTGGTGCTCGGGGTCCGCCCGCCGGACGAGGCGGAGATCACGGCCCTCAAGCCCGGAGCGTTCCGCGTCGGGTTCCTCGACCCGTTCACGCGGGTGAGCCTGGTGAACCGGCTCGCCGGGGCAGGCGTGTCGGCGGTGAGTTTGGAGATGGTGCCGCGGACGACGCGGTTTCAGAAGCTCGACGCGCTGTCGAGCCAGCACTCGGTCGCGGGGTACTACATGGCGGTGCTCGGGGCCGAGCGGCTGGGCAAAGTCTTCCCGATGATGGGGACGCCCTCGGGCACGATCCACCCGGCCCGGGTGCTGGTGATCGGTGCGGGCGTCGCGGGGCTGCAGGCGATCGCAACCGCCAAGCGGCTCGGGGCTCGGGTCGAGGCGTTCGACACGCGTCCGGTCGTGAAAGAGCAGGTCGAGTCGCTGGGCGCGAAGTTTGTGGACATCGACCTGGGCGGCACGGGCGAGAGCGCGGGCGGGTACGCGAAGGAACTGACCGACGAGCAGCGGGCGAAGCAACAGGCCGGGCTGACGGCTGCGTGCGGGCGCGCGGACGTGGTCATCACGACCGCGGCGCTCTTTGGGCGGCCGGCACCGGTCGTCGTGACGGGCGCGATGCTGCGGGAGATGAAGCCGGGCTCGCTCGTGATCGACTACGCCGTCTCGTCGGGCGGGAATGTCGAGGGTTCGCGGGCCGACGAAGAGGTCAATATCGGCGGCGTCCGCGTGCTCGGGTTCTCCAACTTCCCGGGGCACGTCGCGGTGGACGCGAGCCGCATGTACGCGAACAACCTCGCGTCGTTCATCGCCGAGCTGTGGGACCCGGAGGCGAAGAAGCTCAAGATCGAGCTGGGCAACGAGCTCCTCGAGGCGTCGCTGATCGCGCACGGCGGGCGGATCGTCAACGAGACCATCCGCGCCCGCGTGGAAGGGAGCGTGGCATGAGCCTGGCGCTGACGTACGCGTTCATCTTCATCCTCGCGATGTTCCTCGGGCTCGAGCTGATCCGGCGGGTGCCCGCGCAGCTTCACACGCCGCTGATGTCGGGCTCCAACGCGATCTCGGGGATCTCGATCATCGGCGCGATGTCGCTGGCGGTGGTCGGGGACGGCGGGATGCTCACCACGATCCTCGCGTCCGCGGCGGTCGGGTTCGCGGCGGTCAACGTCGTCGGCGGGTACCTCGTGACGGACCGGATGCTTGCGATGTTCCAGGCGGGCAAGAAACGCGACGCGAAGAAGGGCGGTGCGTGAGTGGGCGCCCTCGCGGTCATCCTGTTCCTGTGCTCGGGCGTGGCGTTCATCGTCGGGCTCAAGCTGCTCGCCAAGCCTGAGACGGCCCGCAAGGGCAACGCTGTCTCCGCGCTGGGCATGCTTGCGGCGATCGTCGGCACCGTCGTCCAGATCATCGGCGAGCGGGGCGAGAGCTTTTCCATTGAATCACTGACGTGGATCGGCATCGGGCTGGGCATCGGCGCGCTCGTCGGCGTGCCCGCGGCCCGGTTCGTCAAGATGACCGCGATGCCCGAGATGGTCGCGCTGTTCAACGGCTTCGGCGGCGTCGCCTCCCTCCTCATCGGGTGGGCCCAGATGCAGCAGGCCCTCGAGATCCGAAGCGGGGCGAACGCGAACATCGCCGAGAGTGAGACGGGCACGCACCTTGTGGACGTCCTCTCCGCGGTCGGTGGGGGCAACGGGCACTTCGTCGCCGCCACCATCGTCGCGGCGATCCTCATCGGCGGGGTTACGTTCTCCGGCTCGATCATCGCGTTCGCCAAGCTCGCTGGCAAGATCTCGTCCAAGCCCGTCGTCTACAAGGGACAGCACCTGGTCAACGCGGGGTTGCTGCTGCTCGCCGTCGCGTGCGGTGTCGCGTTCGCGTGGAACCCCGGGCTTTTCCCGGTCGTGTACCTCGTCATCCCGATCGCGATGGCGCTGGGCGTGGCGGCGGTCATCTCCATCGGCGGCGGGGACATGCCCGTCGTCATCTCGCTGCTCAACAGCTACTCGGGGCTCGCGGCGTGCGCGGCGGGGTTCGCCGTGGGGAGCGAGCTGCTCATCATCACCGGCGCGCTCGTCGGCGCGTCGGGGCTCATCCTCACGCGGATCATGTGCCTCGCGATGAACCGGTCGCTCGCGAACGTGCTGTTCAGCGGGTTCGGGTCTGGTGCGCCCGCGGCAACATCATCCGGCGAGCCGGGCGAGAAGCGCGACGCCAACGTCCTCTCACCCGAGCAGGCATACTACATCCTCGAAGCAGCCCAGAGCGTGATCATCGTCCCGGGGTACGGCATGGCCGTCGCGCAGGCCCAGCACGCGGTCAAGGAACTCACGCAGCTGTTGGCGGCCAACGGCACCGAGGTCCGGTTCGCAATCCACCCCGTCGCGGGGCGCATGCCCGGGCACATGAACGTGCTGCTGGCCGAGGCGGACGTGCCCTACGAGCAGCTCGTTGAGCCCGACGATGTGAACCCGTCAATGGAGACGGTGGACGTCGCGATCGTGATCGGCGCCAACGACGTCGTGAACCCCGCGGCGCTGACCGACGAGGCGAGCCCGATCTTCGGCATGCCGATCGTCGAGGTGCACCGCGCCCGCCAGGTCTTCACGCTCAAGCGGTCGATGGGCTCGGGGTACGCGGGCATCGAGAACCCGCTCTTCTTCCTCGACAACAACGCGATGATCCTGGGCGACGCGAAGCAGACCGTGAACGCGCTGGTTGACGCGTTCAAGGCAGACTGACTCAGCGCACAAAAGCACCGACCCGGCGGCGGGTCGGTGCGAGGGGACTTTGGTGTATTGACTGGGCTTAGCCGCGTCCGCCGGACTGTTCGCCACCACGCGAATAGATCTGCTTGCCGCCCTTGCGGCCGCCGGATTGCTCGCCGCTGATGGGGCCAAGGTCGCCGGCGTCGGTGGAGCGCATCTCCGCGAGCCCGCCGCGGCCGCCGGACTGCTCGTCCGCGTACGCCTGGCCCGACGCGAGCCCGATGGCGAGCACGGCAACGAGTGCGAACAGGGGGGTGGCGTTCTGGAACAGCTCCGCGAGTCGCTTGCGCGTGCGGGACCGCATCTGCTGCACGGTGTTCTCCTTGATCTCGCCGGACGTGGCGGCGTGGATCAACTCGTCGTCTTCGGGCCGGGTGGCGCCGAGGATCTGGGCGACCTGGCGGCGTTCGTCCTTCTCGGGCCACGAGGCCGCGATCTTCGCTTTGAGTGTGTCCGAGAGCGTCGCGCGGACCTTGGCGAGGTCACCCTTGAGCTGCTCGGACTGCTCGAACCCATTGCCCACGGTCGAGACCGTCGCGAGGCGCTCGGCCCGCGACATGCCTCCGATGTGCGCCTGCTCACGCTCGGTGCGGCGCCAGTGCCCGCGAGAGAGCCCGAGGTAGGCCCACCGAGAGAGCGTCGCGGCGTTGTCCACGATCCGCTGGATCGCCTGCTCGGGCGTCGGGTCGTCGTGGAACGTCGGGTACGCGCCCTTCTCGAGCATCGTCCAGACGCGGGTGTCCACCCAAGCGATCAGGTCCGCCGGGTCCATGGTCGAGTCGGAGAGTCGCCGGACGGCCCCGCGGCAGGCCGCGTCCAACGGACCGCGCGCGTCGCGCTCGTAGAGCTGCCAGAACGTGTCGTGCTGGTCGGGTCTCATGACGCGCCCCCCAGCTCGGGCTTGAGCCCGGACTTGACGCGTGACCACGCCTTGTACAGCGCCCGCAGCGAGGGCAGACGGTCGGCCATCGCGAAGAGCCGCTCCTCGCAGTCCAAGTAGGCCCCAAGCGGGCCGCGCGGGTCGAGCTGGGCGGGGTCGCCCAAGAGCGCCGCGAAGATCCCGTCGGCTTCGTCGGTCATCCCCGCGAAGTACAACGCCTGCGCGCCGGTCATCAGCACCGGCACGCTGTTCGGCGCAACCTCGACGGCCTGCAGGAAGTAGCTGACCGCTTCCTCGTACCGCCCGGCGCGGATGCACCGGTCGGCGAGGTTGTCGAGGCTGATCTCGCGGCGCCGGTCGTTGTCGGCGTACTTCAACGCAATCTCTTCTGCCGAGATCGCCTGGTTGATCCTGCCCGCGGCGGACAGCGCCAACGCCCGCTGGTTCGGGCGGGCCCAGGCGGCGTTGGGATGGTTGTCGCCGTCGGTCTCGTCGTACCGGTCGATGAGCTTGAAGAGCTTGACGCGGATCGCCTCGGTCCGCCCGGCGTCGCGCTGGGCGCGGGCGTCGTGCAGCTCGTTGCAGGCGTCCATGATCGCGGCTTCGAGCGAGGACAGCTCACCGGGCGTGCTCGCCGTGACGAGGGTCGTGTCGCTCATGCGGTCGTCTGAGCCGGATTGGGTCTGATCTGCGTTCATGGGTGCCCTCCTTGGGGTCCGTTTCCACGGGTATACCTGTTGAACGCGGCTCACCCTGACACGGATTCCCCAAACCCGGTCGAAACCGCGACAAACCCGGTGTAAACGCCCCTCACGGACCCGCAGCCGGATTCTTCCCCGCATTTCTTGGGATCGGCGTCAGCCGCGTTCACCCCGCGGCGGTCTCTCACCGAGCCCGGACACGCCGGGCCAGCCCGTGCACGGGGCACCCAAACCCTGACCCAAACAGGAGGTTCCACATGGCACGCTTGACCAACAAAGCGGCGCGGCTGGTCTGCGCCCTCATCACGATCTCGGCCGTCTCCGCCCCGGCACTCGCGGCGGGTCCCGGGTACGGGAACTCGCGGCGCGGCCCGTCCGTCCGCCACCAGCAGATCCACAAGGCCGGCACGCTCCAGATCGGCCGCCACTACTACACCATCACCGAACGCGGCGTCAAAAACCAGATGCTCGACGCCTTCGAGCGGGCCGGCTACCACGCATGGGTCGAACGCGGCGAGGTCCGCGTCCGCACCTCGCGCCGGTACCGCAGCCCGAGCATTACCTGGCACGCCGGATCGTTCAACGCGAGCGTGCGGTACGCGGGCAACTGCGTGATCATCAAGCCGTACAAGCGGCCGGCTCGCCCCGCCGTGCGCCGGCCCTACGGGCCCCGCTCGCGCCCCGCATGGAACGCCCCGCGGTGGCGCCCGCGTCAGCCCGCGTGCCCCTGGTAGCACGCCGGGCACGCTTGACTCTGTTCGTTGATCCCCTCTCGCGCCCGGGCGGCCCGCCAGCCGCCCGGGCGTGTTCCTCCGATCCCCAAGCGGGAATGAAGCGGCTCTCGGCGTGTTCTATGATGCACACGCACCCTGAAGGAGCCACGCATGCCAAACCGCTCTCCCCGCCTGCTTCTCATCTCCGGCTCGCTCCGAGTTGAGTCGGTCAACCGCAAAGCGATCGAGGTCGCCGCTATCGCTGCCGAGAAGGCCGGCGCCGAGATCGACCGGACCGACCCGCTCGACATCCTCTTCCCGATCTACAACCAGGACGACGAGGACAAGACCGGCATCCCGGACAAAGCCCTCGCCCTGCGCGAGCGGATGAAAAAGGCCGACGGGTTCCTGATCGGGTGCCCGGAGTACAACGGCTCGATCACCGGGGCGCTCAAGAACGCGATCGACTGGGCCAGCCGCCCGCATGATGGTGAGCAACCGCTGGAGTGCTTCAGGCACAAGACCGCGGCCCTGATCGCCGCGTCCGGCGGCAAGCTCGGCGGCATCCGCGGGCTGCCCGAGACCCGGCGCATCCTCTCGGGCATCGGCACCCACGTCATCGCGTTCGACTTCGCCCTCTCGGGCGCCAACGACGTCTTCGCCGCCGATGGCACATGCACCGACGACAACGCCCGCGCCGGGCTTGAGCGCATCGGCACGTCCCTCGCCGAGATCACCGCGGCGCTCATCGCCGGGAAGTAACACCAAGGAGCGACCCATGGCACACGTCGGCGTCATCCTCTCGGGCTGCGGCGTCTTCGACGGCTCGGAGATCCACGAAGCCACCAGCGCCCTCATCGCCCTCGATGCGCGCGGCGCGAGCTACACCTGCCTCGCGCCCGACACCCAGTTCCAGGTCATCGACCACACGACCCAGAAGCCCACGGGCGAGAAGCGGTCCGTGCTGACCGAAGCCGCCCGCATCGCCCGAGGCGAGATCAAATCCCTCGCGGACGCCAACGGCGCTGACTTCGATGCCCTCGTCCTGCCCGGCGGGTTCGGGGCCGCCAAGAACCTGTGCTCGTTTGCAACCGAGGGCGCGGCGTGCTCGGTTGACCCGCAGGTCGAGCGAGTCCTCCGCGAGGCGCACGGCGCGGGCAAGCCGATCGGGTTCATCTGCATCGCTCCGGCGGTGGGGGCCCGTGTCTTCGGATCTGACGTCCACCCGAAGCTCACTATCGGGCACGACGCCGGCACCGCGGCGGGGCTCGAAGCGCTCGGCGCCCAGCACGTCGCGATGGCCGCGGCGGGGATCGTCTCGGACGACGAGCACCGCATCGTCTCGACCCCGGCGTACATGGAGGCGTCCGGGCCCGCCGAGGTCTTCGAGGGCATCTCCAAGCTCGTCGAGCGGGTCCTCGAACTGACCGGCTCGCCCGTCTCGGCCTGAGTCAGCCGATGCCGAAGACGCGCTCGACCGGGTTCATGCCGAACTCGTACGCGAGCATCCGTTCGTCGGTGTGGCGGAGCATGACCAGATCAGCGCGCCCGCCGACGGTGATCCTGCCGCGGTCTTCGAGCCCGAGCAGCGCCGCGGGGTTCGCGGTGGACGCGACGATCGCCTCACCCGGTGTCAGCCCGAGGTGGCGCACCGCCAGCGCGATTGCCGTCGCCATCGACCCGCACGGCGACGAGCCCGGGTTGTAATTGGTCGCGATCGCAAGCGCCCCGCCCGCGTCCACGTACGCGCGCCCGTCGGCGTACCTGCCATCCGTGTGCCACCCGGAGCAGGGAAGCATCACGCCGAACGTGCCGGACTCCGCGAGCGCGCGCAGGTGCTCGGGTGTGGACGCTTCGAGGTGATCCACACTCATGAACCCGTGGGAGACCGCTTCGGGGATCATGCCGAGGTCGTTGAACTGGTCCGCGTGGATGCGCGCGGGGTGCCCGAGCTCTGCTGCCCGGTCGAACAGGCGGAGGCAGTCCGCCAGCGACCACGCGCCCTGCTCGCAGTACGCGTCGATGGGGATACCCGGGAACTCGGCGCTCACCGCGGGCAGGGTCTCGGCGATGGTTCGCTCAACGAAGCTCGGCTCGCCCGGGTCGATCGCGTGCCCGATGCAGGCGGTGGGGGAGACGGGCATGCCGGTCTCACGCCCGGCCCGCACGACCGCCCGGAGCATGCGCAGCTCGTCGGTTGTTGTGAGCCCGTACCCGGACTTGACCTCGCACGCGCCGGTGCCGTGCGCGCGCATCGTGCGCAGGCGTTCGGCGAGAGACTCAGCGAGCAGATCGTCCGAAGCCGCGCGCACACTCCGGACGGTGGACATAATCCCCCCGCCCGCTTCGAGCAATTCGAGGTACGTCGCGCCGCCGAGCTTGGCGACCCACTCGTCGAGCCGATCCCCCGCCCAGCACGCGTGGGTGTGGCAATCGACGAACGCGGGCATGACGACGCGCCCGCGGGCGTCGATGACCTCGGCCCCCGCCGGCGCGCTGAGCCCGGGCCCGATTGTCGTGACGACGCCGTCGGCGAATTCGATATCGCACGCGTCGAGCGCGACGAGGTCGCCCAGAGCTGCCCCCCGGCGCGGGCCGGGGCCGGTGCCCATTGTCAGCACGCGCGCGCCGCGGATGAAGACACGCCCGGTCATTTCTCACGCTCCGCGAATCCGGAGAGGAACGCCAGGAACATGTGGGCCGCGAGCCGCGCCGTGCGCCCGCGATCGTCGTGAGGCGGGGAGAGTTCCATAACGTCAAAGCATCGCACCCGCTCGCACAGACCCGCCGCCCGGCACCACTGCTCGCACAGCATCGGGGACCACCCGTTCGGGTTCATCGCCGATACGCCCGGCGCATGCGCCTGATCGAGCACGTCCAGGTCGAGGGAGACGAACAGGTCGCCTTCGGGCCACTCCATCTTGCGGCCAAAGTCTCCGACCCGGCCGCCGTTCGCGAGGAACCACTCGACGTGCTCTCGGGAGTTGGCGAACCGATCCAGCCCATGAACGTGCAGTTCCCGCGCGTGCCCACCCTCGATGAGCCGGCGGAACGGCATGCCCGACCCGTCGGCATCGCGGACGTCCAGGTGCGCGTCGAAGTAGACCCCGACCATCGCCTCATCCGCACGTCCCGCGACCGCGCGCACGAAGGGGAACGTCAGGTCGTGCCCGCCTCCGATGCCGACTGGGAAAAGCCCGGCATCGAGCGCGGCGCCCACCGCCTCGGTGACGCGGGCGTGCGTCGCGTGGAGGTCATCCCCCGAAGGCGTCACATCGCCCGCGTCGAAGACCCCGGGCCAGGCGATGCCCGCCGGCTCGCGGGCGCCGTACGCCGCAAGCGCCGCACGGAACGCGCCCGGCCCCTCGGCAGCCCCGGGTCGCCCGTTGTTCAATCGCACGCCGGTGTCGTCGGGCATCCCGATCAGGGCGACGGTGCATCCGGCCGGGTCATCCGTACGGACACCCGCCGCGAACCGCCCGCTCGGGATGCCCTCGGGCCAGACGCCGGGTTGACAGTGGGGGACGCGCACGGGCGAACTCTACCACGCCACGCCCTCAGGCGAAGAACAGGGCGTTGACGATGAACATCGCGACGAAAAACTTGATAGCCCAGCTCATCAGCGCCAGCAGGACAGCCTCGTTCGCTTCGAGATCCAGCAGCCTGCACAGCAAACCGATCAGCACGGCACACGAGACCAGCCACGGGAGCACCGGCACGCCCGACAGGGCCAGCACCGCCGAGACGCCCATCGCGCCCGCGTACGCCGCGGCGACCTGGAGCATCGTTACTGGGATCGTGTGCGACCACCCGAACCACCACGCCGCGAGCAGGAAGAAGACGCCCCAGCCGACCACAACCGAGACCGTGAGTTGCACCGCCCCGATGACCAGGTAGAAGGCCGCCTCGCCCGCGCCCCCTACGGCGTACCCCTCGTACCCGAACGACACGACGACAACGAGGATGCCCCCGAGCAATATCATCAGCGGCGCGAACCACGCCTGCTCGTGCACCTTGCGTTCGCGGCGTTCACGCTCGGCCCGGATCCGCGCCTGCGAGACCCGCCACCCGCACTCCGGGCACCGCCCCGAGTCGTTGCCGCGCAGGTCGTACCCGCACTCCGGGCAGGGCGCGGGCGGGAGGGCGACCGGCTCCGGGCGGGGCACCGGTGGCCGGCGGACCGGCGCCTCGGGCCCGAGTTCGTACATCCCCTCGTCGGACATCGCGGCGAGTCTAAGAACTCGCCACGCGGAGCACCACCCGGCACGCTCGGCTAAGGTCGGCTGTGCCTGTGAACCGCGCCCAACGAGCATTCCTCACCGCGAGCTGGCGCCGGCTGATCCTCGCCCAGTACGAGACCGACCCTGCCCTGCTGGAGCCGCGCCTGCCGCGGGGACTGACGCTCGACGAATGGGAGGGGCGTGCGTTCGTCAGCGTCGTCGCGTTTGACTTCCTCGACACCCGCGTGCGGGGCATGCGCGTGCCCGGGTGCGTGAACTTCCCGGAGGTCAACCTCCGGTTCTACGTCACCGACGGCGACCGACGGGGCGTCTGCTTCGTCCGTGAGCTTGTTCCGAGTTGGCTCACCGCGACCGTCGCGCGGGTGATTTACAACGAGCCGTACGCGAAGGCGCGGATGCGGGCGCACGCGGCGGTCTCGGACGATGAGCTCACGATCGAGCACCGGTTCGAGTTCGGCGAACGCGAGCACCGGATCTCGGCGACCTGCGACGCCGAGCCGAGCACCGCGCCCGCGGACTCAATCGAACACCACTTCAAGGAGCACGAGTGGGGGTTCGGCCGCACCCGACGGGGCGTGCCGACCGTCTACCGCGTCGCGCACCCCGAATGGCTGGTGCACCGTGTGCGCGAGTCCCGTGTCGAGATCGACGCGGGGGCGCTCTACGGCCCTGAGTGGGCGTGGCTCTCGGACACCGCGCCGGCGTCGGTCGTGGTCGCCGAGGGGTCCGACGTCGCGGTCTTCCCCGACGCCGAGCGGGATTAATCCTCCACGAGTTCCTCGACCGCCTTGACGATCTTGCGCCCCGAAATTCGCTTGGAGTAATCCTCATCGGCGTGCGCCCAGCGGATCACACCTTCGGTGTCGATGACAAAGACCGCCGGCACGGGCAGCTTCCACTCCTCGTTCGCGTTCCAGTTCTCGAGTTCGATGCCGTAGTTGCGGTAGTGTGCCTGGGTGTCGTCGTCCACATCGAAGATGAGGTTGTACGCCTTGGACGCCTCCATCTCGCCATCCGAGAGCAGGGTGAACTCCGCCTCGGACTTTTCTTCCGAGACCGCGAGCTTGTCGTACGACTCGGGCGAGATCGCGAGCAGCGTCGCGCCGAGCTCTTCGAGGTCGTCCACCTTGTTCTGGAGTGCCGCGAGGTGCTTGGTGCAGTACGGGCACCACCCGCCGCGGTAGAAGACGAGCACGACCGGGCCCTCGGCTTTCTCGATCAGGTCGGCGAGCTGGATCTTCTCGCCCTCGTCGGTCCACAGGGCGGCGTCCGGGGCGTCGTACCCGACGGGCAGCCCTGTCCGCGGGGCGAGCTCGCCGGCCTCGGTCGGCTCGGCGGGCTGGGCGTCGTGGCCGGTGGACGAGCCCGGGCCGAACCCGGCGCCTGCGAATGCGAGCCCGGAGAGCGCGGTCAGCGTGAGGCAGGTGCGGAACGTCTTCATTGGGAATCTCCTTCGGGTGTGGTCTGTGTGGAACGCGCGCGGGGCGGCGGTCATTCCCGCGATATCGGGCTCAGTCGGAGCCCATCGGGAAATCGACCTTCTGGCGCACGCCGCAGGCTTTGGCCTCGTCGTACCCGGCGTCGGCGTGGCGGAAGATGCCCATCATGGGGTCGTTGGTCAGGACCCGCTTCAGGCGGGCGGCGGCCTCGGGGGTGCCGTCGGCGACGATCACCTGCCCGCTGTGCTGGGAGAACCCGATGCCGACCCCGCCGCCGTGGTGGAAGCTGACCCAGCTGGCGCCCGAGGCGACGTTCACGGCGAAGTTCAGCAGGGGCCAGTCGGAAACCGCGTCGGTGCCGTCGAGCATGGATTCGGTCTCGCGGTTCGGGCTCGCGACGCTGCCGCAGTCGAGGTGGTCCCGCCCGATGACGACCGGGGCCGCGAGGCGTCCGTCGGCGACCATCTCGTTGAACAGCAACCCCGCCTTGTCCCGCTCGCCGAGCCCGAACCAGCAGATGCGGCACGGCAACCCCTGGAACGCGAACCGGGGCTGGCAGTTCGCCCAGTCGCCCGCGAGCAGGGCCTCCGGGTTTGCGTGGCAATTGAGGATCCACCGGTGCAGCCCGTCGTTGTACTCGCCCGCGCCCTTGGGGAATGCGTCGAGCAGAGCTTTGTCGGTCTTGTAGATGTCGGTCGGATCTCCCGAGAGGGCGCACCACCGGAACGGGCCGCGGCCGACGCAGAACTGCGGGCGGATGAACGCGGGGACGAACCCGGGGAACGCGAACGCGTCGGTGAAGCCCTCGTCGTGCGCGCGCTGGCGGATGTTGTTGCCGTAGTCGAAGGTGACGCTGCCGCGGTTCTGGAGGGCGACCATCGCCTCGACGTGGCGGCGCATGGACGACATGCTCAGGCGGGTGTAGGCCGCCTCGTCCGCGTCACGCGCCTCGGCGGCCTGCTCGAAGGTGTACTCGACCGGGCAGTACCCGTGCAGCGGGTCGTGGGCGCTGGTCTGGTCGGTGAGCGTCTCGGGCGTGACGCCGCGCTCCAAGAGGCGCTCAACGAGCGTGACGGCGTTGCCGTGCCAACCAACGGAGTGCGCGCGTTTGGCGTCCTTGGCAGCGAGCGCCGCATCGATGGCGCCGTCGAGGTCCGCGATCACCTCGTCGAGGTAGTTGTCGTGTGCGCGCCGATCGAGGCGTGTCCGGTCGACATCGGCGATCAGGCACGCGCCGCCGTTGAGCGTCACACTCAGCGGCTGCGCCCCGCCCATGCCCCCGCACCCGGCGGTCACACTCAGCGTCCCCGCGAGCGTGCCCCCGAAGTGCTGGCGGGCGCACTCGGCGAAGGTCTCGTACGTCCCCTGCAGGATCCCCTGCGTGCCGATGTAGATCCACGAGCCGGCGGTCATCTGCCCGTACATCATCAGCCCGCGCGCGGCGAGGTCGTCGAAGTGCTCCTGCGTTGCCCAGTGGGGGACCAGATTGGAATTTGCGATCATCACCCGGGGTGCATCGGTTGTCGTCTTCACCACGCCCACGGGCTTGCCGGACTGAACCAGCAGCGTCTCGTCCGCTTCGAGGCGCTTGAGCGTGTCGCAGATCGCGTCGAACGCCTCCCAGCTGCGCGCGGCCTGCCCGCGCCCGCCGTACACAATCAGGCTCTCGGGGTGCTCGGCGACCTCGGGGTCGAGGTTGTTCATAAGCATGCGCAGCGCGGCCTCGGCCTGCCAGGTCTTGCACGACATCGCGGTGCCGTGCGGGGCTCGGATGGTCCGGCTTTGCGCCTCGGGGATGAGGCGGCGTGTCGCGGGCTTGGTGGTCATCGGTCGCTCCCTCATTCGTCGTCGAACGCGCCCTCGTCGATCAGCCCGGCGATCGCCTCGATGTCGGGCGTCGGCGAGCGGTCATCGGTCAACAGCGGGACCCGCCCACGGATCTTCGCGTGGGCCAGCTCAAGCCGGTCGCCTGTCTTGAGCGGGCGGTGGGCCTCGATCGCCTGGGCTGCGCACAGCAACTCGATCGCGACGACCGAACGTGCGAGCGTGATGCCCCGGGCCGCCTTCGCCGCGGCGCGCGGGCCGAAGGAGTTGTAGTCTTCCATGCCGGCGCTGGTGGAGAGGTTTGCGACGCTTGCGGGGTTGGCCAGCCCGATCAGCTCGTTGCACGCCGCTGCGGCGGTGTATTGCACGATCATCAGCCCCGAGTGCAGCCCGGGCTGGGGGCTCAGGAACGGGTTTAGGTGGCTCTCGGCGTCGAGCGCGCTGAGCATGTGATAGACCCTCCGCTCGGCGATGCCAGCGAGGTGCGAGACCGCGATCGCCGTGACGTCCAACGGGAGGGCTACGGGCATGCCGTGGAAGTTGCCGGCGCTGACGATCTCAGCCGCGTCGCCCTCGCCCGCGAACACGAGCGGGTTGTCGGTGACGGCGCCGAGCTCCGCTTCGAGGCGCCCGCGGACGTACACCGCCGCGTCGCGAACGGCGCCGAGCACGATCGGGGCACACCGGAACGAGTACGGGTCCTGCACGCGCGGGTCGTCGGTGCGATGGGAGGCGAGGATCTCCGAGCCGCGCATCCGGTCGCGGATCAGCCCGGCGACGTGGGCCGCCCCGGCCTGGTTTCGCGCGTCGTAGACGCGTTCGTTGAGGTAGGTGTCCGTGCCACGGCAGGCGTCGATGGACATCGCCGCGGCTGTCACCGCGGCGGTAAAGAGGCGTTCGAGGTCGTCCCAGATGAGCGCGAGCCGGGCGGCCATCAAGTGCGTGCCGTTGATGAGGGCGAGCCCCTCCTTGGCTTCGAGCGTGATGGGTGACAGCCCCGCGCGCCGCAGCGCCTCGGCGCCGTCGACAACCTCGCCGCCGATCTCGGCCCGTCCCTCGCCCATGAGCACAAGGCTCGCGTGGCTCAGCGGCGCCAAGTCGCCCGATGCCCCGACCGAGCCGGTCTCGGGCACGACAGGCGTGACGCCCGCGTTGAGCAGCGCGATGACCGCCTCGACCAACTCGACGCGCACGCCTGAGCGCCCGCGCGACTGCGACGCTGCGAGCAATAGCAGCATCCCGCGCACCACATCTCGCGGCAGCGCATCGCCCACACCCGCCGCGTGCGAGCGGATCAAGTTCGTTTGCAGGGCGCGCAGGTCCGAACCGTCGATCCGCTTGCGGCTGAGCGACCCGAAGCCGGTGTTGACGCCATAGAAGGTCTCGCCGGTCGCGAGCGCACCCTCAAGAGCGCGACGCCCGCGCGCGACGGCATCGCGCGCGGTGGGGCCCAGCTCGACGCGTTCGCCCGCGCGCGCTACACCGACGAGTTCCCGGACGTTGAGCGAGCCGCCATCGAGGACGAGAGTCATGGGCGGATTCTCCGCCCGCGTTGGGCGTGGGGCAACCCGCGGGCCCCCGAGACCGGGTGATTCCCGTTCCAGGCCGCTCAGTGTCACGCGGAGTTTGTGCCCGAGCCCCATCCCGGGGCGAAGACCCTGCACAACCCGGGTGCGACCGCCGATAGGCCCGGCGCAGGCCGCGGGAGTTCCCGGCCGTTCCGATTGCCCCCCGAGGATGAATCGATGAACCTCAACACGACCATGACCACGCTCGGCGCCCTGGTCCTCGCCGCGGGCACCGCACTCGGTGCCGAGCCGACCGACCTCTCCATTGACGTGACCAACGCGTACCACAACGAGCTGTCCGCCGACGCGTCCTCCCACGCGTCGTTCGGCACCAACGTCAGCGAGTACGCCCCGAAGGTGTTCGGGTTCTTCCAGGCCCGCTACCAGGCAAACTTCTCGGACGGCTACACGTTCAGCACCGAGGACATGACCACCGGGTTCGAGTTCGGGACGACCCGCCTGGGCGTCAAGGGCAGCATCCACCCCCGCGTTTCCTACTCCGTGGTGGGCGAGTTCGCCCGCTCGGGCGGCGGGTTCACGCTCCTCGACGCCTACGCGGACATCGAGCTCAATGACGACTGGGACCTCCGCGCCGGCCAGTTCACGCTCGGCTACCTCCGCGAGCAGAACGTCAGCCGCTCGAAGCAGCTCACCAGCGAGCGGTCCGTCACCAACGGCTTCTTCTCGCAGGGGCGCGCCCAGGCGATCTCGCTCCGGTACGCCAAGGACAAGCTCCGGGCCGACATCGCCTTCTCGGACGGCGGAAACACGACCAACACCGCCTACAACGCCGCCACCGAGGCCGACTACGCCTTCTCCGGGCGCCTCGAGTACCTCGGCGCGGGCAACTGGGACCAGTTCAACGACTTCACGTCCTGGCGCGGCTCGGACAAGGCCTGGATGCTCGGCGGGGCCGTCCACTTCCAGGACGGCGGCAGCACCGGCGCCACCGGCGGCTCGACCGCAAGCACCCAGATCCTCGGCGCCACCGCCGACTTCTCGATGGAGTTCGACGGCGCCAACCTCTACGGCGCCTTCATCTACCAGAGCATGGACGGGGCCGCGGGCGACTTCGACGACTTCGGCGTCATCGTCCAGGGCGGGTACTTCTTCACGGACATCGTCGAGGCCTTCGCCCGCTGGGACGCGGTCTTCGCCGACTCCAACCGGACTCTCAACGACGACTTCCACGCCGTCACCGCGGGCATCAACTACTACCTGATCGAGAACTCGCACGCCGCCAAGCTGACGTTCGAGGGCTCGTACTACCCCGAGGGCCAGTCCACGTCCCCGATCGCCCCGAGCACCGCGACGGGTGTGCTGGGCTCGACGGACGAGCAGTTCAACCTGCGTGCCCAGCTTCAGATCGTCTTCTAATTCTCCGGAGAGCCCTCCCCGACCGGATCCAAACCTGCTTCCCTCCGCGCCCGGGCACCCGCCCGGGCGTTTTTTTCGCGCCGAGGGCGGTCCCCGAACCTTCACGCCAGCGGCCCCCACACGGCGCGGCGAAACCGCTATCGTGGCTCCCGCGCTCGCGTGAGCGCCGACCCCTGAGGAGCCTCCCCGTGCCCGATCCAAACCACGTCGTCGCGTACTTCACCATGGAAATCGGGCTCGAGGACGCCATCCCAACGTACTGCGGCGGGCTCGGCATGCTCGCCGGCGACACCATCAAGTCCGCCGCCGATATGGGGGTGCCGCTGGTCTGCTGCACGCTGTGTTATCGAGACGGGTACTTCTCGCAGTCGCTCGACAAGCAGGGACGCCAGAAGGAAGCCCCTGTCGATTGGTCCCCCGAGAAGACGCTCGAGGAGATGCCCCAGCGCGTCCACGTACCCATCGAGGGGCGGACCGTCCTCGTCCGGTGCTTCCGCAAGATCTACCAAGGCGCGACGGGCAAGTACGTCCCCGTGTATTTCCTCGACACGGATCTGCCCGAGAACACCGCGGCAGACCGCAAGATCACCCGCAAGCTCTACCAGGGCAACACCGAGGACAACATCCGTCAGCGGGCCGTCCTGGGCATCGCCGGCCCGAGGATGCTCCGTGCGCTCACGCACGACGTCGCCGTCTACCACATGAACGAGGGGCATGCCTGCCACCTCATCATCGAGCAGATGTCCGAGCATCTCTCGCGGTTCGACAAGTCCGAGGTGGACGAAGCGTGCATGGCCTACCCGCGCAGCCGGACGGTCTTCACGACCCACACCCCGGTGCCCGCGGGGCACGACCAGTACCCGGTCGCCAAGCTCAAGGCCGTTCTCGGTGACCACCCCGTCTTCAAGCACCCCGAGCTGTGGGGGGGCGGTAAGACCTTCCACGCCTCCAAGTTCTGCCTCAACCTCACCCGCTACGCCAACGGCGTCGCCAAGCGTCACGGCGAGGTCTCGCGGGACATGTTCCCCGGGTACGACATCGACCACGTCACCAACGGCATCCACGCGGCGACCTGGGTCTCGCCGCACATGGTCAAAATCTTCGACCGCCACTGCCCGGACTGGCGGACCGACAACGCCGCGCTTCGTCTTGCGGTGAACGCGAGCGACGACGAGGTCCTCAAAGCACACGCCGCGGCGAAGAAGGGGCTGGTGTCGTACGTCAACAAGCGGGCCGAGGGCACGCTCGAAGGGAACCGGTTCACGATCACCTTCGCCCGGCGGGCCACGCCCTACAAGCGCCCGACGCTGATCATGTCCGACATCGAGCGGCTGATCCAGATGAACGACGAGATCGCGCCGATCCAGCTGATCTTCTGCGGCAAGGCCCACCCCGCCGACGGCAGCGGCAAGGACGGGATCCAGACGATCTTCAAAGCCGCCAAGCAGCTCAAGAAGCACCTGCCGATCGTGTACGTTCCCAACTACGACACGCAGCTCGCCGGGCACCTCGTGTCGGGCTCGGACCTGTGGCTGAACAACCCCGAGCCGCCTTTGGAGGCATCGGGCACGAGCGGGATGAAGGCCGCCCTCAACGGCGTGCCCTCGCTCAGCTCGATCGACGGGTGGTGGGTCGAGGGGCACGCCGAGCACATGACCGGGTGGTCCATCGACGGCGAGGGCACGGGCGACAAGCTCGTGAGGACGCACGCTGAAAGCGCCTACGAGAAGCTCGAGCGGGACATCCTCCCGACCTGGCGGGATGATCGGGAGTACTGGGCCGAGATCATGCGCTCGTGCATCGCGATCAACGGGGCCCACTTCACGACCGAGCGGATGCTCCGCGAGTACATCCAGCGGGCCTACCTCGCATGACGCCCCCCTCTCGGCGGGCAACCGGCCCGCGCGCTAGGGTGTAGACCCCCATAGCCGGGCACCGAGCCCGGCGGGGATCGTGCACGCTGAGGGAGATTTCGCATGGTGCGCAGACGCGTTACGACGGCCCTGATCGGGACGACCGCCGTGGCCATTTCCGCCGGGTCGGCCTCGGCCCAGCAGATCGAGGCCGAGGAGTTCGTCCTCGACAACGGGATGACCTTTATCCTCGTCCCCCGGACCGAGCAGCCGCTCAACGTCGCGGCGGGCTGGCTCGCACGCGTCGGCTCGGCCAACGAGCCCGCGGGAATGTCTGGCGTCACCCACTTCCTCGAGCACATGATGTTCAAGGGCTCCGACGCGATCGGCACCACCGACGCCGCGGGCGATCAGGCGTTCCGCGACCGGCTCGAAGAGCTCCGCGAGGACCTGTTCGCCAAGATCTACGAAGTGCAGTACCCCCGCATGCGTGACGGCGAGATCGCCGACCCGTGGGACCCGGCCAACGACACGCCCGAGATCCGTGAGATCCGCGCCGAGATGACCCGCATCCAGGACGACCAGAAGTCCGTCACCATCGGCAACGAGTTTGACAAGATCTACACCGGCGAGGGCGCCAGCGGCATGAACGCCCAGACTTTCTACGACTGGACGCGGTACTTCATCAACGTCCCCGCCAACAAGCTCGAGCTCTGGGCGTGGCTCGAGTCCGACCGCCTGTTCGACCCGTCGCTGCGCGAGTTCGACGCGGAGAAGGACGTCGTCGTCGAGGAACGCCGCCAGCGGTATTCCCAGTCGCCCACCGGCGAGCTCGACGAGCAGTTCTACTCCATGCTCTGGATCTCAAGCCCGTACAACTGGCCCGTCATCGGGTGGCCCAGCGACCTGCAGGCGTACACCGAAGAGGCGACGCGCGAGTACTTCGAGACGTACTACCAGCCGCGCAACCTCGTGGGCGTCATCGTGGGCGACTTCGACGTGGACGAGGCCAAGACGCTCGTGACGAGCTACTTCGGCCGCTTGCAGGACCCCGGCGAGCCCATCCCGCCCGTGACCACCATCGAGATGGACCGTCTGGGCACGATGGTGCTCGAAGGCTCCTGCGACTGCCAGCCGCAGGCGTCGGTCGCGTATCAGGGCGTGCCGTACGGCCACGCCGACGCCGCGGCCCTTGACGTCGTCGCTGACCTCATGAACGGCCGCACGGGCCGCATGTACAAGTCCATGATCGAGGGCTCCGAGCTCGCCTCGTCCGCGACGGCGGTCAACTACACCCTCAAGTACGCCGGCGCCTTCAACATTGACGCACAGGTCAAGGGCAACGCCACGCCCAAGCAGCTCCTCGCGGCTCTGGAGAGCGAGCTCGAACGCCTCCGCACCGAGCCCGTCGCCGAGCGTGAGCTGCAGAAGGTCAAGAACCAGACGCGGGCCGACTCGGTCCGCGACCTGCAGAACAACATGGGGATGCTCCAGCAGATCCTGGCCGTCGAGGCGTACGGATCGTGGCAGGACATCAATGACTACGCGGACAAAATCGACGCGGTGACGCCCGACGACATCATGCGTGTCGCCAACGAGTATCTCACGGACGGCGGGGCCATCGCGCTCTACACCCGCAACGAGTCCGCCGGCAGCGGCGGGGCGATGACGCTCGATGACGCGCTCGCCGGCGTCCCCGTGGAGATGCAGGACATGCTCCGCATGCAGGTCGAGCAACAGACCGCCACGCTCGAACTCGCGAGCGCCGAAGAGCTGGAGGAGGCCCTCACGCAGATCCAAGCGCAGAGCGCCATGGTTCCCGAGAACATGCAGCCGCTCATGGCATACATCACCCAGCAGATCCAGGCCCGGCTCGCAGAGCTGAACGCCACCGGCGAAGCGCCCGCTTCTGACGAAGCAACAGACGACACGACCGGGGGTGAAGGATGACCCGCGAAAGGACCACTACCATGACCCGCCTGACCTTCTCGACGCTCACCGCCGCGGCGATCGCCGGCACCGCGTCGCTCGCTGCTGCCGACATCCCCTCGCACCCGCGGAACATCAACTTCCCCGAGGTCGAGTTCGAGCCGCCCGCGGCGACCGATTACCGCACCGAGCTCAACGGCATCCCCGTCTACCTCGCCCCCAGCTCGGAGCTCCCGCTGGTGAACATCTCGTTCACTTTCCGCGCCGGCGGCCACCTCGACCCGTCCGACAAGGTCGGGCTCTCCTCGCTCACCGGCCAGCTCATGCAGACCGGCGGCACCGAGTCCCTCTCGCCCGAGCAGCTCGATGAGGAGCTCGCGTTCCTCGCCGCGGACGTCTCGGTCGGCATCGGCGGCTCCATCGGCACCGCCAACCTCAACACGCTGACCGACAACCTCGACGAATCCTTCGCCCTGTTCATGGACATGGTCCGCTCACCCGGCTTCGACGAAGCCCGCTTTGAGGTGCTCAAGAACCAGACCATCGAGTCGATGCGCCAACGCAACGACGACGGGCTGCAGGTGCTCCTGCGCGAGTGGGACTTCCTGCTCTACGGCGTGGACTCACCCGACGCCCGTCGCGCGACGCTCGCCTCCGTCGAGTCGATCACCATCGACGACATGCGCGCGTTCCACGCCCGCACGATCCAGCCGGGCAACATGATCATCGCAGTCGCGGGCGACTTCGAGCCCCGCGAGATGCTCGGCCGCCTCTCGTCCGCCCTCGAAGGGTGGGACCGTGGCTCACGCATGGCCAAGCCCGCCGAGAACACCCACGAGTTCGAGCCCGGCGTCTACTACATCAAGAAGGAGCAGGCTCAGGGCCAGGTCCTCATCGGGCAGCGCGGGCTCACCCGCGACGACCCGGACGCCGTCCCGGTCCAGGTCATGAACGACATCCTGGGCGGCTCGGGCTTCACCTCCCGCATCACCAACCGCGTCCGCACCGACGAGGGCCTCGCCTACACCGCCGGCTCGGTCTTCCGCAACCGCGTGGACACCCGCGGCGACTTCATCTCGTACTACTTCTCCAAGGTCCCGACCGTCGCGCTCGCCGGGCGGACCGTGATCGAGGAGATCGACCGCATCCGCGACCAGGCTGTCCAGACCGACGAGCTCGAGACCGTCAAGGGCAACATCATCGAGACGTTCCCGCGCCGGTTCGAGTCCAAGGCCGGCATCCTGAGCACCTTCGTCACCGACGAGTGGACCGGGCGTGACCCCGACCACTGGAACACGTTCCGCGATCGCGTCGGGGGTGTCTCGCCCGAGGACGTCCAGCGGGTCGCCCGCGAGTACCTCGACCCGGACAACATGGCGATGCTGATCGTCGGCCCGTGGGACGACATCGCCGTGGGCAACACGGCCTCCGAACCCGACCCCAACCGCGTCGTCACGATGGGCGACATCAAGGGCGGCCAGGCGAAGGAGATCCCGATGCGTGATCCGCTCACGCTTGAACTGCCCGAGCAGAACTGATCCCAAGCCCGGCTCAGGCCACCGGGCATCACCTGCGATCCCAACAAGCCGCCCTCCCGTGAGGGCGGTTTTTCATGCGCCGAACCCCGCGTTCGGGCAAGGGCAAGTGCATTCGCAGGCCCGAACCGATAGACTCCCCGACCCCAGCCCCCTCCGCGGCCGGGGCGAGGGAGCCGGCGATGCACGCCGTGGGACGTTTCATCCGGTGGGTGTTCATCGCGCTGGGCGCGGTGCTCGTGGTCTGGGCGTTCGCCGACGTGCTGACGCGCGAGGTCTCGCGCTTTGCCGAAGACACCGCCGGGACCCGCCTGCGGATCCTCTTCTGGGGCGACAACCGCGAGCGGGCGATCATCGACGAGCTCATCGCTGCCTACGAGGAGGCGAACCCGGGCGTCGAGGTCGAGCCCCTCCACGCCGCCGATTTCGATACCAAGCTCAAGACCATGCTCGCCTCGGGAGACCCGCCCGACGCGTTCTACATGCCCGCCGAACGCCTGTTCGGGTCGATGTCCGAGCAGGGCCTGCTGCTGGACCTTGACCCGTACGCCGCCGCCGAGGGCGACGCGTGGCTCGACCGGTTCTATCCGCAGCTCATCGACTCCTTCCGGTGGAACGAAGAGACCCACCGATCCGGCGCCGGCCCGCTCTACGGCATTCCCAAGGGCTTCACCACCACGGTTTGCTACGTCAACCTCGACCTCTTCGAAGCCGCGGGTGTGCCCGTGCCCTACGACGGGTGGACGTGGGACGAGTACGCCGACGCCGTCGCGAAGATCCAAGCGCTGGGCACCGTTCCCGACCGGCCCACGCGCCCCGTCTACGGCGGCGTTATCCAGACGTGGGACTGGGTCCTCATGAGCCACGTCTGGACCTTCGGCGGCGACTACTTTGCAGGCGACTTCACCGACCCCACCGTGGACGACCCGCGCACGCTCGAAGCGCTGCAATTCCTCTACGACCGACGCTTCGAGGACGGCACGGTCTACAACGCGACCGGCATCGCCCAGGCCGAGGACGAGCTCTTCCGACTCGGCCAGGTCGGCATCATCGGCGCGATGGGGCGTTGGAAGGTCCCAACATACCGCCAAGTCGAATTCCGGTGGGACGTCGTCCCCACGCCGCACCAGAACATCCCCGAGACCGTCTCGCCCATCGTGACCGTCTGCTGGTCGATCAGCGCCGAGTCCGAGCACCCCGATGAGACGTGGGAGCTGCTCACGTTCCTCTGCGGCCCGCGCGGGCAGGCCCTCATCGCCGAGCTCGGGCTTGAGATTCCCTCGCTCCGCGCCGTCGCCGAGTCCGAATCGTTCCACGCTGAAGGCATGCAGCCGGCGAACTCGCCCCTGTTCATCGAGATGCTCGAAACCGCGCGCCCGATCCAGTGGCCGCTGCAGCAGGAGTTCACCCGGTTCCTCAACGAAGAGATGCAGAACCAAAGTCTGCGCCTCGCCGAGCAGACGCCCGCACAGGCCGCCGCCCGCGTCGAGTCTCGCTGGGCGAACCTCCTCGAGTCCCCGCTCAAGGACCCCGACCTCCCGCCCATGCCCTGGCGGACACTCACGATCTCGCTGGGCGTCCTCGTCCTCATCGCGCTGATCACGGCGGTCCTCCTCGCGAGGCGCCAGAAGCTCGGCCGCATCGACGCGACCGAAGAACGCACCGGGTGGTCCTTCGTCGGGCTCTGGGTCGCCGGGTTCCTGCTCTTTACGTTGGGCCCGATGGCCCTCTCGCTCCTGCTGAGCCTCACGAGCTGGGAAGCCACCGGCCCGCTGTCGGCCGCCCGCTACGTCGGGATCGGCAACTACGAGCGTGTCTTCTCCCCCGACGAGAGCTTCGACAAGTCCGTCCGTGTCACGCTCTACTACACGCTGCTCGCGGTCCCGATCACACAGATCCTCGCGATCGCCGTGGCGCTGCTGATGAACCTCTCGGTCCGCGGCATCGGCATCTTCCGGACCGCGTACTTCGTCCCCTCGGTCGTCTCGGGCGTCGCGCTGGTCACGCTCTGGATCACGATCTTCGACAACACCCGCGGCATTCTCAACGCCGCGATCACATGGACGCTCGATCACTCCCTCAACCCGCTCTTCGATCTCCTCAACATCGGCAACGGCGCCGGTGAGACCCTCGTCCTCACCGCCCCCGACTGGTTCGGCACCGACTCCCGCTGGTTCGCCAGCCCCGCGCTGGTCATCATGACCACCTGGGGCGTCGGCGCCGCGATGGTCATTTACCTCGCCGGGCTCAAGAGTGTGCCGCGCTCGCTGCACGAAGCCGCTTGTCTCGACGGCGCCGGCCCCCTCCGCCGGCTCTGGAACGTCACCCTCCCGATGATCTCCCCGATCATCTTCTTCCAGGTCGTCATGGCGATCATCGCCAGCTTCCAGATCTTCACCCAGGCCTTTGTCATCCGCGGCGCCACCGGCGGCATCGGCAACACCAACCCCGACCTGCTCTTCTACGTCCTCAACCTCTACGACGAGGCGTTCCGCTTCCACAACATGGGCTACGCCAGCGCGCTCGCGTGGGTGCTCTTCGCCGCGATCCTCGCGTTGACGCTGCTGATCTTCAAGGGCTCCAAGGGTCTCGTGCATTACGAGGGGCTGCGATGAGCGACCACGCCCCCAATACGCGCGCGGTCGAAGCCGAGCTCAGCGGGCGGACCACGCCCGCGCGCCTCGCGCTGCGATATTCCCTGCTCATCTTCGGCGCCGTCCTCCTGCTCATCCCGTTCCTCTGGCTCGTCACCGGCAGCCTCAAGACCGACCAGGAGATCTCGAACCTCTCGCAGTGGTTCCCCGAGACGCCGCAGTGGGGGAACTTCATCGAGTCGCTCGAGTACATGGGACTGCGCCTCCCTGAGTGGGCCGCCAACGCCCTCGGCGGCACCCCGCACCCGGACCTCTGGATCCCCCGTTTCCCTGCCCTCGCCAACACGATCGTCGTCACAACGATCGTGCTGGTGCTGCAAGTCCTGTCGAGCGCCATCATCGGCTACGGCTTCGCCCGCTTCCGCTTCCGCGGGCGCTCCATCACGTTCATGGTCATGCTCGCGACGATGATGTTGCCGTACCAGGTCAGCATGATTCCCGTCTTTCTGCTCTTCCGCCAGCTCGGGTGGATCGACACGCTGCTGCCTCTGATCGTCCCCTTCGCCTTCGGCCAGCCCTTCTTCATCTTCATGTTCCGCCAGTTCTTCATGCAGATCCCGCACGACCTGCACGAAGCCGCCAAGATCGACGGCGCCTCCGCTTGGCGCACGTTCTGGCAGGTCATGCTCCCCCTGACCAAACCCGTCATCGCGATCGTCGCGATCTACAGCTTCATGTTCACGTGGAACGACTTCCTCGCCCCGCTCATCTACCTCAACTCCCCCGAGCAACGCACCCTCGCCGTCGAGCTCAACAGCTTCAACGGGCAGTACGGCGTCGAGCACCGCGAACTCCTCCTCGCCGCCAGCCTCATCACCATGCTCCCCTGCGTCGTGATCTTCTTCGCCGCCCAGCGGTACTTCGTGGACTCCGGCGCCGCATCCGGGCTCAAGACCTGACGTCCTACCTCCCTCTCCCCACTGGGGAGAGGGCGGGGGTGAGGGGTCTTCGGCGCCCTCACGTGCGGGCCGAAGGACTCATCCGAACCCGCCCCTCCGTCCCCGGGTATACCCACACCATGCGCCCACTCCTGCTTCTCCTCCTGACGCTGCTCGCCCCCCGCGCGATCGCCGCCCCGCAGTGGTCCGTCCGCGTCTCCGACGCCGGCACCCCCGAGGTCTTCGTGGACGGCACGCAGGCGCTCGCCGCCAAGTTCCACTTCTGGTCCGCCGATTGGGCATACGCGTGGAGCGAGTTTGAGATCGGTCAGCGGACCCGAGGCGTCCTCCCCTTCACCGGCGCGGTTCGCAACCTCGGGCTCACCTTCGCCGGCACCATCGACGACACCGCCCCCGGCACCGTCCGCGTCGAGTTCACCTGCACCGCGTCGCGCGACCTCACCGACCTCATCGGCGGCGGCATCGAGTTCTCCCTCGACCGCGACGCCGCGGCACCCGCCGGCGCGGGCACGCCCGAATTGCTCGCCGGTGACGCCGGCTGGACCTGGCCCGTCCAGGGCGGCGCCGTCCGCGCCACGTTCGACGCCCCCCTCGCCGAGCTCTACTTCGAGCGTGCCGACACCGGCCGCGTCCGGTGCATGTTCATCGGGCACGACCTCGCCGCCGGCGAGCATCGGTTTGCCTACACCCTCGATCTGCCCGAGGGTGCCACCGCGCAGGCGCCCATCGCCGAGCGTTACGCACCGCCCGACGCGCGCACGTGGCACGCCGACACTATGGTCTGGAACGCCTGGCCCATCGACATGTCGTACCTCAACGACAAGCCCGCCGGCGGCCACGGCTTCCTCCGCACCGATCGCGACCGCCTCGTCTTCGCCGACGGCACCGAGGCCCGCTTCTGGGGCACCAACCTCCAGGCCTACTCCCTCTTTAACGGCTCCCACGCCGACATCGAACGCCAGGCCGACCGCATCGCTGCCCTCGGGTTCAACCTCGTCCGGATCCATCACCACGACTCCCGCTGGGTGAACCCCAACGTCTTCGGCCCCGAAGGCCAACGCACCGGGCTCTTGGACGCGGCTGCCCTCGACCGCATCGACTGGTGGATCACCAAGCTCCGCGAACGCGGCGTCTACATCTGGCTCGACCTCCACGTCGGGCGCGAGTTCCTCGCCTCCGAAACTATCCCGGGCGCCGACGAACTCGCCCGCCAGGGCGGCCAAGCCAAGGGCTTCAACTACGTCAACCCGCGCATCGAGCGGCTCATGGACTCCTTCGCCCTCGACTACCTCACGCACCGCAACCGGTACACCGGCGCGACGTTCATCGAGGACCCCGCGATCGCCTTCGTCCTCATCACCAACGAGAACGACCTGACGACCCACTTCGGCAACCTCATGCTCGCCGACAAGGGCAACCCGGTTCACAACGATCTCTTCGAGCGACGCGTCCGCGCCACCGCCCGCGCTATGGGGCTCGACCCCGCCCGCGCCATGCGCACCTGGGACCCGGGCGACTCCAAGCTCGTCGCCAACGAGATCGAGCGCGCGTTCTACGACCACTCGATCGAACGCCTCCGCGCCATGGGCGTCCGTGTCCCCATCGCGACGTCCAACTTCTGGGGCGGCATGGGCCTCCACGGGCTCGCCTCGCTCACCCGCGGCGACGTCATCGACGCCCACTCCTACGGCGAGGAGGAAGCCCTCGCCGCCGACCCGCGCACCACCGCACACTGGCTCGACTGGATCGCCTGCGCCCAGGTCGAGCACAAGCCGCTGACCGTGACCGAGTGGAACGTGCCCTACCCCGTGCGAGACCGATTCACGGCCCCCCTCTGGCTCGGCGCCACCGCGTCGTTCCAGGGCTGGGATGCGCTCATGCACTACGGCTACCTGCAAGACCCCGTCGCCCCGCCCAAGAACGCCCAGCCCTGGTCCACCTGGATCGACCCGTCGCTGATGGCCCTCATGCCCGCCGCCGCGGTGATGTACCGCGAGGGCCACGTCACGCCCGGCGAGACCACCACCGTCTTCACCCCCTCGCGACACGATACATACTTCCGCAAGTCCACCCCCGAGCACACCCCCGTGCTCCGCACCGAGCCCGAGCGATCGCGCTTCGCCGTCCGCCTGCCAGACACCCCCGAGCTCGACTTCGACACCTTCCCAACCGACCACAACGCGCGCACGATCACCGACCCCGCCGAAAATCCCCTCCCCGCCGGCGCCTCCTCAATCACCACCGACAACGCCCAGATCACCCGCGACTGGCACCGCTCCATCCTCACCATCGACACGCCGCGCACGCAGGCCATCTCCGGCTGGATCGGCGGCGAACGCTTCGAGTTGGGCGACTCGACCATCGCGCCGACCACGCCCGCCGCGACCATCGCCCTGACCTCCCTCGACGGTGAGCCTCTCGTCACCTCCCGGCGCATCCTGGTCACCGCCGTCGCCCAGGGCGTCGCGCCGGGCGACCGCCCGCCCTTCCTCGCCGAGCCCGTCGCCGCGACGATCTCGCTGCGGACCTCAATCGAGGACCCGACCGTCACCCCCCTCACCCCGCGCGGGCACCGAGCCGACCCGCTCCCGGTCACCCTCGACGCCGGCGTCCTCCGGTTCGAGCTCACCGGCTCCGAGCCCGCGCACTGGGCAGTCATCGAACCCCGAAACAGGTGATCGGTCGCGAGCTCGCGCGGGTCGTGCCGATCGGGACGGTTGCGCCGGCGCCCGGTTCGTCGCCCGACGCCGTGGGTGTGGTAGCTTCCCACTGGGGCAGCGCGTATCGCAGCCCCGGTCCGATACCGTTCCACATGCCTCCCGCGCGCACGCCATGACCCCTTTCGTCCCGCTCACCATGTTCGGATGGCTCGTCGTGGGCCCGCTGCTGTTCTGGGTGCTGCGCGCGCGCTGGGCGGTCATCGCGGCCTACGCCCTCGCGTGGATGTTCCTCCCGATGGCCGAGTACGACTGGTCCGGGCTCCCCCGGTTCAACAAGACCGCCGCCGCGTCCTACGCCGCATTGCTCGGGGTCATGCTCTTCGACCACCGGACGCTGCTGAGCTACAAACCCAGGCTCATCGATCTTCCCATGCTGGCCTGGTGTCTCGTCCCGTTCGCCTCGGTCCTCGCCAACGGCCCGCTGAGCCCCCCGGGCGCACCGGACGTACAGCTCTGGGCGCAAACGCCCCTGCGCGTCTACGACGCCTTCAGCACCACCTGGGAGCAGACCCTCGCCTGGGGCGTCCCCTACCTCCTCGGCAGACTCTACTTCACCACCCGCGAGTCCCACCGCGACGCCTGCGTCGTCCTGTTCATTGCCGGCCTGCTCTACGCCCCGCTTTGCGTCTATGAAATGCGCATGAGCCCCCAGCTCCACAACATGTTCTACGGCGAGCACCCGCACGACTTCATGCAGTCCATCCGCTTCGGCGGGTACCGCCCGACCGTCTTCATGGAGCACGGCCTCATGGTCGCGTTCTGGATGACCACCGCCACGCTCGCCGGGTGGCAGCTGTGGGCCTCTGGCTGGCTCCGGCGCGTCCGCGGCGTCTCGATTCTCTGGGCTCTGATCCCGTTGACCCTGACCGCGATCGGGTGCCGCTCGTTCGGCGCGTGGCTGCAGTTGCTCCTCGGACTCGCGCTGCTCTGGGTCGTCCGCCGAACGCGGGCGCCGGTCCTCATTCTTGCCCTCGCCTTCGTCCCCCCGACCTACATCACCGCCCGAACCGTGCTCGAATGGAACGGCGGGCACGCCTACGAGCTCGTCTCCATCGTCTCCGAGGAGCGTGCCCAGTCCCTCGCGTTCCGTCTCGTCAATGAGGACCGGCTCGTAGACCACGCCCTCGAACGCCCCGTCTTCGGGTGGGCCGGGTGGAAGCGCAACCGCGTCTACGACGAGCAGGGCCGCGACATCTCCGTCACCGACGGGCAGTGGGTGCTCGCCCTGGGCATGTACGGCATCGCCGGGCTCGTCGCACTGCTCGGATGGCTGCTGATCCCCGCGTCGCTCGCCCTGATGCGTTTGCAGCGGGAGCGGACTCGTCTCGCCGAGTCCGCCTGCACCACGGCGGCCGCCCTGATCGCCATCATGTTCGCCCTCGACGCGATCCCCAACGCGATGCTCAACCCCGTCTTCGTCATCATCATCGGCGGGCTCGCGACGTTTGGGACGACGCGCCACGCGCGCCAGATGCCCGCGATGCCCGGTCCGACGCAACCCCGCCCCGGCGCGGAGGCTCGCCCATGACCACACCCACGAGCCCAATCCACGATCCCGTGCGTCTGGCGTACATGACCAACCAATACCCGGCGGTGAGCCACACCTTCATCCGGCGCGAGCTCCTGGAACTCGAACGACGCGGGCACACCGTCGCCCGCTTCGCGATCCGCCCGGCGCGCACGGCGTTGGTCGACCCGGCGGACCTCGCCGAGGCCGAGCAGACGTTCTACTGCCTCGAACGCACCAAGGTGGGCATCCTCGTCGATGTCGCGCGCACGAAACTGACGCACCCCATCCGCTTCACCCGCGCCCTGCGCACCGCGTTCGTCATGGGTCGCCGATCCCGTGCCGGCGTGCTCAAGCACCTGATCTACCTCGCAGAGGCCTGCGTCCTGGCGCGCGAACTCGAACGCCAACGGATCGAGCACGTCCACGTCCACTTCGGCACCAACCCCGCGACCGTCGCCCGCCTCGCCCACCTCCTGGGCGGCCCGGGGTACTCGCTCACGATCCACGGCCCCGACGAGCTCGACGACCCCGTCGGGCACGACCTCGCTGGCAAGATCCGCGACGCGCGCTTCACCGTCGCAATCTCCGACTACACCCGCTCGCAGCTGATGCGTTGGGCCGACCGCGCGGACTGGGGGCGCATCCACGTCGTTCGCTGCACGGTGGGGGATGAATACCTCGGATGTGCGCCCGTCGAGCCGCCCACGGGCGTGCCGACGTTCGTGAACGTCGGGCGTCTGAGCGCCCAAAAAGGGCAGCTCGTCCTGATCGACGCGTTTGCGCAGCTCCTCGGGCGTGTCCCCCGCGCCCGCCTGGTCATCGTGGGCGACGGCGAGATGCGGGCCGACGTCGAGCGGGCTGTCGCCCAGCACGGCATCGGCGACCGGGTCGAATTGACCGGATCGCTGCCGGGCGACGCCGTCCGCGAGCGGCTGGCAGCCGCCCACGCGCTCGTGCTGCCCAGCTTCGCCGAGGGGCTGCCCATGGTGATCATGGAGGCGTTCGCCGCCGGCACGCCGGTCATTTCGACCGCGATCGCTGGCATTCCCGAGCTGATCGAGCATGGGCGCTCGGGGGTGGTTCTCCCCGCCGGGCGCGCGGATCTGGTCGCCGATGCGATGGAAACGCTCGCGTCGACGCCCGCCCCCGAGCGCGGGGCAATGGCCCGCATCGGGCGCACTGCCGTCGAGGCACGTCACCGCACCAGCACCGAGGGCGAACGCTTGGAGTCGCTCATCCTCGCAGCCCTGTCTCACGAGACCGGAGCCGGGGCATGACCGGCGCGCCGCCCAACCCGCCGCGCACCGTCGAGGTGATGGGGTTGCAGTTCGACGCCGTCACGGAGCAAGGGTGCGTGGACCACATCGCCGCGGCGCTCGAATCGGAACGCGGTGGCGTCGTCGTCACGGCGAACCTCGACCACCTCCTCCGCGCGCAGACCAACATGCGGTACCGACGCATCGCCCGCGAAGCGGACCTGCTCGTCGCGGACGGCATGCCGATCGTCTGGTCCTCGCGCCTCGCGGGCACGCCGCTGCCCGAGCGGGTCGCCGGGTCGGGGATGCTGCTGCCGTTGGTTGAAGCAATGGGCGCGCACGGACGATCGGTCTACCTCCTCGGCGGCAACCCGGGCGTCGCGGAGTCCGCGGGAGACGAGCTCGCGCGCCGGTGCGGCGTCACGATCGCTGGGACGCGTTGCCCGCCGGTCGGGTTCGAGCGGGACCCGGCGGAGATGGACGCGATCCGCGCCGACCTGGCCCGGGCAAACCCGGACCTCATCCTCGTCGCCCTCGGCTCGCCCAAGCAGGAGTACCTCATCGACGAGCTCCGGCGGGAACTCCCGGGGGCGTGGTGGATGGGCATCGGGATCGCGCTGAGCTTCGTGGTGGGGGATGTGCCGCGGGCGCCGGCGTGGATGCAGCGGGCGGGGCTGGAGTGGGCCCATCGCCTGGGCGCCGAGCCCGGGCGTCTGGCCGGGCGGTATCTGCGGGACGGGGTGCCCTTCGCGGCGAGGCTCGGAGTGTGGGCCCTGCGCCGGAGGTTTGGCGGCAGTCGGACCCGCCGCGGGCCCGGGTCAGATTGCCCCGCTTGACGCTCGCGCATTACCGGCGGACGAAATGGCGTTCCGTGTCCTTCAGAACCATTTGTTTGCGCTGATTCACTTGGAACCTGTCGGGCTCTGAGATAGGTTTGTACGTGGGCGTGCAGGATGCGTGCCCGAGGCTGCGGTATGCCCGTTCTGGGCGTCCTGCGGCGGCACGGGGTTTGGAGAAGTCCCGTTTGGTGATCGTCCGTTGGACGGGTGTGGCTCGTCGGCGCGGTTCTTCCCGCAATCGCGGGCGGAGGTGGGTGTGCGGAGCGTGGCAGGTCCATCTCGGGGCTCGGCGATTGGCGCGGTCGTGCTGCTCGCGGGGGGCGTGGTCGCACCACCCCTGGCGCACGCAGCGGGGTGCTCGGTCCTCGATCTGACCGCTTCGGCGGACGAGACGATCCTCCAGCGGTGGGTCCGGCTGATCGGCGAGGGCGGCGTGGGGGCGGGTGTGCCCGTGAGGGTCGTGCACGGACCGCAGGTCATGGCGCCGTGCGTCGCGGACGATCTCCGCGAGACGGTCCAGATCGTCCGCGAACGTGATGCGTACCGGGGGCCGGCGGGAGCCGTGCGGGACGCGATCTCGGACGTGGCGGCGGGCGATTGGGCGCTGGTGATCGAAGCGACCCGATTCCACACGGGCCCGTTGACGCCCGTCATCGAGGCGGCGGCACGGAACGACGCGGATGTCTTCGTGAGCTGCAACGAGGATCACTCGCCGGCGGGGGTCTACGCGATCCGGCGGTCGGTCTTCGACCACGTCGCATCGGTGGGGTATGTGGATCTCAAAGAGCAATTGATCGCGCGGGCGCGGGCCGCGGGCGACCGGGTGCATGTTGTGGCGCACGAGGGCGTGGTCTCGTTCCCGCTGCGGACGCGGCGCGAGCTGCTCCGGGCCGCGGCGGTGTCGGCGCCCACACGGAGCGCCGTAGAACGGCCCGGCCCG
>BQJQ01000009.1 GCA_021604785.1 Phycisphaeraceae bacterium | reverse complement strand
ATCCGCTGACGCTGCCCGCCGGAGAACTCATGCGGGAACCGGTCGGCCGCGTCCGGGCGGAGCCCGACGGTGCGGATGAGCTCGGTGATGTAGTCGTCCATCGACTTCGGGTCGTTGTCGAGAACGCCGTGGAACTTGATGCCTTCTTTGAGCAACGCCCGGATCGTCAGCCGCGGGTTAAGCGACGAGTACGGGTCCTGAAAGATGATCTGCATCCGGCGCCGGTAGGGCATCAGCTCGCGGTGAGACAAACTCGTGAGGTCGTCGCCCTCGTAGACGATCTGCCCCGCCGTCGCATCGAGCAAGCGGATGAGCGTCTTGCCCAGCGTGGACTTACCGCACCCGGACTCGCCCACGATGCCAAGTGTCTCGCCGGACTGGATCTCGAACGAGACACCGTTGACGGCGTGAACCTTGCGCACGACGCGGTTAAGCATGCCGCCGCGGACGGGGAAGTGCTTGACCAGGTTGTTGACCTCGATGAGCGCCATCACCCGGGCTCCCCGTGAACTTCGTGCGGCTTTCGCTCGGCGGGCGTACCCATCGGGTAGTGGCAGCGGACCGGTCGCCCGTCAACGGTCGGCGTGAGCTCGGGCTCGTCGCGGACGCACTTGGTCCCGTCCGAGTAGCGGCATCGCGCCTCGAACCGGCACCCCACGGGCAGCTCACGAAGACTTGGCACGATGCCCGGGATCGACGGCAGCTTCGCTCCGGGAACCTTGCGCCCGCGCTTGGGGATCGACTCGAGCAGGGCCCGCGTGTACGGGTGCCTCGCCTCGTGGAAGATCTTACCGACCGGCCCCTCTTCGATCACACGCCCGGCGTACATGACCAGCACGCGGTCGCACACCGTCGCGACAACGCCGAGGTCGTGCGTGATGAGCATGATCGCGGTGCCCACCTTCTCTTTGAGCGAGTTCATCAGGTCCAGGATCTGCGCTTGGATCGTGACGTCCAGCGCCGTGGTCGGCTCGTCGGCGATCAGGATCTCGGGCTCGCAGCACAGCGCCATCGCGATCATCACCCGCTGGCGCATGCCGCCCGAGAGCTGGTGCGGGTACTCGGTGATGCGGCGCTCGGGGTTCGGGATCTCGACGAGCCGGAGCATCTCGATCGCCCGGTCGCGCCGCTCGCGCTTGTTCATCTTGGTGTGATACTTCAGCGCCTCGTCGAGCTGCCACCCGATCTGGAAGACCGGGTTCAGGCTCGTCATGGGCTCCTGGAAGATCATCGCGATGCGGTTGCCGCGGACCTTGCGCATCTCGTTCTTGGATGCACGGATCAGGTTCTGACCGTCGAACTGCACCTCGGACCGCGGCCCGTAGCGGGTGATGTGCTCAGGGAGCAGACGCATGATCGATTTGCTGGTGACGGTCTTGCCGCACCCGGACTCGCCGACGATGCCGAGCGTCTCTCCCGGGGCGAGGTCGAACGAGACGTCATCCACGGCGGTCACGGTGCCGCCCTCGGCGCGGAAGCTGGTGGTGAGGTGGCGCACGGAGAGCACAGCGTTGGCCGCCGCCTTCGCGCCCTCGGGGCTCGCGTGATGGGTGGGTGTTGCCGTCATGCCACGTGCTTGGGATCGAACGCGTCCTGGAGCGCGTCGGTGAAGATGTTGAACGCGAGGACGAGGAGGAACATGAAGAAGGTTGCGGCGCCGATCTGCCAGAAGTTATCGTTGACAACCTGCTGCGCCGAGTCGCGGATCATGATGCCCCAGCTGGCACCCTGCTTGAGCCCGAGGCCGAGGAACGTCAGGATGACCTCACCCTTGATCGCCGCGATAAGCAGCAGCGAGAAGTTGATGAACATCAGGTGCGCAGTGTTGGGCAGGATGTGGCGGATCAGGATGTAGAACCGCCCGAATCCGATGGCCGTCGCCGCCTGGACGTACTCGAGTTCCTTGATCTTCATCGCCTCGCCGCGCGTCACGCGGCACGGGCCAATCCAGTACGTCAGCGCGAAAGCAACGTACAGCGGGATCAGCGTCCCCTCGAACTTGCTCCCCAAGAAGAGCATCGCGAGCACGGCGAGCAGCACGAGGTACGGGATCGACGTGAACATGGAATACAACCAGTTGACGAGATGGTCCACCCAGCCGCCAAAGAACGCCCCGGCAGCGCCGAGCACGGACCCGAACCCGACGGCGATCAGCGCGGTGACAACACCGACCTGAATCGCGATCTTGGCCGAGTAGAGTGCGCGAATCAGGATCGATCGCCCCTGCCGGTCCGTGCCCAGACTCAGGCGGAACGAGTTCATCGCGCTCGCGAGCCCTTCGGGCTCGGGGAAGAGTTCGTTGATGATCGGGCGGAGCGTGTCCACCTCCGCGCCGAGCCGGGCGTCGAGCGTCTCGCGTGATTCGGCTGCCGCCGCGGTCACGCGGTCGATGAGGGCCTTGTCGTAGAGCGGGCTGCTCGCGATGTCCTCGGCGTCAAAGATGTCCGTCGCGACATCGAGCAATTCCTGCGCGTCGATCGCCGACATCGGGTTGTCCGCGCCTGTGTTCGCCTGGAAGGTCTCGATCTGCTCGGCGATCTCTTCAAGCCCAAACGACACGTCCTCCTGGCGGTTGAACGCCTCATCCGTGTCTGTCTGGCCCGACGCGATCAGCTGCTCGAGCGCGTCCCGGTTCGCGCTGAGCTTCCCGATCAGCACCGGCAAGAGCTCAATCGAACCTGCCTGACGCCGCACCTCGAGCACGCGGTCCGCCTGGGCCCGGGCCCGCTCGCGTATGGCTCGCAAGTCCTCGATCGGCAAGTCCGCGAAGGGACGGCCCGTCACTTCGTAGTCACGCAGCACATCGTTCGGATCGCGGCCCGATTCGCCGATGCGGTCAATGTCGCGGAACGCGTTGGACGCGATCTCGAGGTAGAACAGGCTCGCCTCGTACCGCTGGCTCGCAGACCCTTCGAGCCCGAACCCGGGCATCTCGCGGGGGCCGAAGATCTCGCGCGTCTGGCTCGTAAGAAGCAGCCCGAGCAGGGGACGCCCTTCGAGCTTGTCCTTGGCAACGTGATCGTTCACCACGTTCGTCGCAACGATGTACACGGACAGCAGAACGTACGCCACGATAATCGCCAGGCTGAACATCGCCAGCTTATTGCGCCGGAATTTTGCCGCCCCTCGCGAGCGGAGCAATCGTTTGATCACGACAGCCTCACCCTCGGGTCAACGATTGCGTAGCACACGTCGGTCAGGATCACCGTGACGATAACAAACGCGGCGAACACCGCGACCGTCGCCTGCACCACCGGGAAGTCCTTGCCGTTGATCGCCGTGATCATCGTCCGCCCCATCCCCGGGATGCTGAAATACATCTCAACGAGGATCGAGCCCGCGATCAAGAACGGCAGCGAGATCATGATCCGCGTCACGATCGGGATCATGGCGTTCTTGAGCATGTGCACGAACATGATTTTCTTGGACGTCGCGCCCTTGGCTGTCGCCGTCACGATGTAGTCGCGGGCGCACTCCTCGACCATCACAGCCCGGTAGAACCGCGTGTCATACCCCATCGCAACGCCCACGCCGATGATCACCGGCAGGGCGCAGTACTTGATCCAGTTGCCGGGCACAAACCAGGCCCCGTCCGATCCCTCGATCGGCGGGAAGACCGCCTCGTAGCCCTCGATCTCGAATGGTGTGATCCCGTGCTGCTGCCCGAGGACATACGCCCCGAAGTACTGCCCGATGATGATGTACACGAGATAGCTCACGCTCATCCCGAGCACCGCCGCGATCATGAGGCCGCGGTCCAGGAACCGCCCGCGGTTGAACGAGCAGACCAGGCCCACGGCGATCGAGATCACCGCCGTGAACGCGAGCGAGGGCAGGGTGATCATCAGCGTCGGCGGCAACGCCTTGCGGATCATCTCGCCGACGGGCAGCTCCTGCTCCCAGCTCCGCTGATCGAAGCTCAGCGTGAACACGTCGCCCAGAAACATGGCGTACTGCTTGTAGAACGGGTCGTTCAGACCCATCTTGTCCTTCTTGAGCTGGATCTGCTCCGGCGTCGCCTGCTTGCCGAGCTGACCGGCGACCGCCGAGTCCACGTCGATCCGCAGCAGGAGCATCAGCACCAGCAGGATGCAAAGGTAGAGCGGGATGTAGTACAGCAGCCGCCGTACGAGATAGGCCCACATGCGCGATCAAGCCTCCGGGGTCGCGGGCATCAGCGTAGCACGCCGAACGTTCAACGTTCAGGGCGCTTCGAATCGTCCACATCCAGGAACTTGAACCACGCGTAATACCGCTCGGTCGGCTTGCAGTTCAGCAGCCACGGGTTGATCACGTAGTGCCGCTCGCGGGCCATGGACCCGACGTAGGGCACGTCCTCGAGGATCATGTCCCGCATCTCGACCATGATCGCCGTGCGCTCATCGCCGGCGGGCATGGTCAGGATCTGCTCGTACATCTCGTCGTAGTCGTCCCGCTTGTAGTTGTAGTGATTCGCCCCAGGGGCCTCGTTGGGGCCGTAGAAGAGGGCGAGGTTGTTCTCGCCGTCCGGGTAGTCGCTCGACCACGCGAAGCTGAACATCGCGGCGTTCTTCTTGTTCACCGCGTCGATGAGCGTGGAGAAGTCCACGAGCTGCACGTCGAGCTCGACGCCGATGCGGGAGAGCTGGCGTTGGAGCAGCTCGGTCTGCTCGGGCGAGTTGCCGCCGTTCTGGGTGTAGAACTTGATCGGGGGCAGCCCCTCGCCGTCCGGGTAACCGGCTTCGGCGAGCTTGCTTCGCGCCAGGTCCAGGTTCGGACCCTGGTACGCGGCGGACGACGTGCCGCCCTCTGGGTACCCGTCGAGCCCCGGGGGGATCGGGCCGTCATAGACAACGTTGAGCCCGGAGTAGAACGTCTCATTGAACTCGTTGAGGTCCACCGCGAGGCTGATGGCTTGGCGCAGCGCCTTCTTCTTGGGCCCGTACCCGCCGACAAGCTCGTCGTCCATGTTGAACCCACGGAAGATGAAGTCGAGCAGCTTGTTCGCGTGCCCGCGGATGCCCCGGGCCGCGACCGACGGCAGAAGCTCCTTGGTCCGCTTGTCGAACGCCTGCGGGAAGTACTCGTCGGGAACCTGCGTGTACCCGATCCGCCCGGCCTCAAACTGCAGCCACATCGGCTGGTCCTGCGCGTACATCGTGAACTCGATCCGGTCCAGGAACGGCACCTGCTGGCCCGCGGCGCGGTGCAGACGGTTCCGCTGATCGGGCCGATCCCACTCGCCCCGCTCGGGGTACATCACCTCGTGGTAGTTCGGGTTGCGGACGAGATGCAGGTCCTTCTTGGGCGTCCACGACTCAAGCATGAACGGCCCTGTGCCGACCGGGTTGCGGAAGAAATCGTCGCCGTACTTCTCGACTGCTTCACGCGCCACGATCGACGTCTGGAACATCGTCAGGACCCACTCGAACCGCGTCACCGGGGCCACGAGCTCGATCTCGAACTCGTAGTCGTTGATCTTGCGGTACCCCGCGACCGGGGCGGCGTAGTCGAACTCCGCCGCTTCAAAGGTCGCCGCGGGCTGGTTCGCGAATTCCGCCGCGAGCGTGTCGAGGTCCGCGGGCGTCAGGTCCTTGTTGAACTGCTCGGTGATCTTCCGCGTGATCTCCGCGACCTCATCCTCGTCCTTGTCCTTGAGCGCGGTATCGAGCCGGTTTTTCAGCTCGCGGTCGAACAGCGTCTTCTTGAACGTCTCGGGGCTCTGGTTGCTCAGCCACGACGCCCGCTCGGGCATCGAGCCGCGCCAGTTCTGGATCCGCTTGAACTCGTCGAACCCCTCAACCGTGTCCTTGAGCAGCCACCAACTCTCGAGTTCGTACGCCGCGTCCGCGAGACGCTTGAACGAGTAGAACACATCGTCCGTCACAAGCTCGCGACCCTTGCCCTTCGTCTTTGTGAAGCACGCGTTGTCGTGGAAGAGCACGCCGGGCTTGAGCTTCAGGCTCCAGGTCTTGCCGCCGTCTTCGCTCACCGGCATCTCGGCGAGCAGCAGCGGCTCCTTCTCCGTCGGCTTGGCGTACTTGTTCACCAGCAGTGTCTCGTAGATCTGCGCGCACGCCATGTTGTCGTACACCGTCGAGCCCACGACCGGGTCCAGGCTCTTGGGCCCGTCGGTCCGAATTGGCAACTGGGCGACCTTCTCCTGCGCCGATGCCGTCCCGACCGCGACGGCCAGCACCGCACACCCACACACCCGACCCAATGCTCGAACAACGCTCATGGCAGCCTCCTGATGCGACTCTGACGCGGACCGCGACCGCCCGGGCGGCGCCCGGGTACCCTCGGCACCGTGGGGGGATCCTACCGGTGCCCGCCCCCGCCTACAAACGCGCCCTTGGTGGGGGGCACCACCAAACCGAACGCCTCCGCCCAGTTCTGACGATAATCCACGAAGATGAACCCAATTCTCGCCACCGACCCGACCACGACCCGCACCTGCCCGGCGGGCACCACCCCGGTCGTCTTCGGCGGGTGCGACTACCTGGGTCTCTCCCGCCACCCCCGCGTCATCGAAGCCGCCACCGCCGCCGCCGCGCGATACGGCCTGAGCACCTCGGCCAGCCGCACCACTACGGGCGACACCCCCGAGCACCGGGGGCTCGAAGCCGACCTCGCCCGGTTCCTCGATGCCCAGGCGTCCGTGCTCCTGTTGGATGGGCTGACGGCGAACATCGCCGCGATGCAGGCCCTGGCGATGCGTGTCCGCAGCGCGGTGCTCGACGAGAGGGCCCACCGGTCGCTCTTCCTCGCCGCCGAAGCCGCGGGGCTGCCCGTGCGGACGTTCGCCCACCTCGACCCCGAAGACGCCGCCCGCGTCGCCCGGTCCGCCAGCGGTCCGGTCGTGCTCGCGACCGACGGCGTCTTCACCGCCGACGGCTCACGCGCCCCGGTCCGGGCCCTGCTCGACGCCCTGCCCACTGAGCACTGCTCGCTGCTGGTCGATGACTGCCACGGGTTCATGGTGCTGGGCGATTCGGGCCAGGGCACGCTGAACCACGCGGGCCTGGCGCCCGCCGGCCGAGTCGTGATGACCACGACGCTGGCCAAGGGACTCGGATGCGCCGGCGGGGCCGTCATCGCCGACGGAGAACTGGTCGAACGAACACGTTCGCAGAGCACCTACGTCTGCACCACGCCCACGCCCCCGCCGCTGATCGCCGCGGCCCGCGAAGCACTCGCCGTCAACGCCGACGAGCCCGTACGGCGCGAGCGGATGCGCGCCAACGCCCGCCTGCTCGACCGAGCCATCAACGACGCCGGATTCGGCCCCACGGACGAATCGACACCCATCTTCGCGTTTTGGGATCGCGACGACGCCCGGATGACCGCCCTGCGGGGCGCCCTCCTCGCCGCCGGGCTCGATGTCCCGCTGATCGAATACCCCTCAGGCCCGGCCCCCCGCTACTTCCGCGCCACCGCGACCGCCGCCCACACGCCCGACCAGATCGCCGCGCTCGCAGCGGCGCTCCCAGCCGATCGATAACCAACCCGCCCCGCAGGAGCACCGGATGCTCGGCCCGAACCCCGACGCCCCACCTCCGCAGGTCGCCGCGTGGCGTGACCGCCTGCACGAAATCATCTTCGAGGCCGACACGCCCACGGGCAAGGCCTTCGATCTCGGGCTGATCGTGCTCATCGTCGCCTCGGTCGCCGTCGTCGTCTTGGGCACGCTCCCGTCGATGCAGCAAGAGCCTTACCACACCGTCTTCATCGCCCTCGAGTGGATGTTCACCGGGCTCTTCACGATCGAGTACATCCTGCGGCTGATCATTGTCCGCCGACCATGGCGCTACGCGACTTCGTTCTTCGGCATCATCGACCTGCTCTCGATCCTCCCCGCTTTCATCGGGATCATCGTCCCCGGCGGCGGGCACCTGCTCGTCGTCCGCACGCTGCGTTTGCTCCGGATCTTCCGCGTGCTCAAACTCGCGCGGTACCTCTCGGGCGCCAGCGAGCTGCGCAAAGCGCTGTACGTCAGCCGCCACAAGATCGCCGTCTTCCTGACCACCGTGCTGATTGTCGTGCTCATCTCGAGCGCCCTCATGCACGTCGTCGAAGGCAGCAACGGCACCGAGGGCTTCGAGTCCATGCCCGACGCCATGTACTGGGCCGTCATCACCATGACCACCGTCGGCTACGGCGACGTCACCCCCGAGACCCCCATCGGCAAGATCACCACCGCCGCCCTGGTCCTGGTCGGGTACTCGCTCATCATCGTCCCGACGGGCATCCTCACCGCCGAGATCACGCACCACGCCGGGCGCCGGGTCATCACCACCCGCGCCTGCCCCTCGTGCATGACCGAGGGCCACGACGCGAACGCGATCTACTGCAAACGCTGCGGCCAGCCCCTCGACCCGGAGCACACGCCCCCCGCGACGTGACCGCACCGCGACCCCGTCAGTAGTGGATCACCAGCGACGTGTCAGGACGAAAATCAATCGTCTCGCCCTGTGCGCCCTCGTCGAAGGTCAGCGACACCAGCGGCTCATCGCCCTCGACGAAAGAGAACCGACCGTCATCGGCAAAGTCCCGCAGCGCCTTCCAGACCCGGCGCTCGCCGACGACCGTGATTTCGGCGTCCGTCAGCACGCGCGCGCCATTCGGATGATCGAGCGACCGCGCCCGCTCCTCGTTCAAATCCTCACGCGGCTTCACCGTCCAGTCAGGCTTCATCGTGAACACCCACGGCTCATTCATCCGCTGCGGCAGCGTCCAGACGGTGAGGACGTCCTCCTCGCCCGGGCGCATCCAGTCCGCCTTGTACCGGTGCGACTTCGGCGGCATGTCCTCGCCCGGGTCGAGGTCCCGCAACCCCAGACCGATCGGCGACACGCCCGGGTCCTCGCGCCAGTTCGAGCGGGCGACCATGTCCGTCGCGCACCGATCCACGTTCGCCAACGCGGAGTCCTCGTCTGAAATCCAGAGGAACTCGATGTAGAAGTTGTCGAAGTAGAAATACCGGCCCATCGTGCCTTGGTCGTAGTGCGAAACCGTGTGGGGCTGACGGAGGAACCCCGCCTGCTCCAACGCGGACATCTCGGGCGCATACGGCTTGCACATAAAGAACGCGTGATCGAGCTCGAACCGCGGTTCCTTGAACTCCACCCGCGAAGGCTGTCCGCTGCCAAACCCGAGCCCAGCCGCCAAGCAGCCAGCCAGAACCACCGCTCCCATCAACTTTCTCATAGTGCCCCTCGCTCACTGTGTCTGGCTCGACCAGGGGCTACAGCCCACTCGGACTCCAGCAACAACGAGAGATCACTAGGGGTGTCCTGTCATCGATTTCAACGAACAGCGGCGAATCATTTCTGCAACATCTTATTGCGTAAAGTTTTGCATTATTCATTATTTTCAGTAATTTGCAATTGTTTGCCGGCAACAACGCCCGGACCGGCCTCGGACACGCATGCCTGATTGCCAATTCAGTGCGCTCGAGAAGGTCTCGGAGCCGGCCCGCCTGCACGCCCACCCGCCTTCTTCGGACGCCGAACACCGGCACCTGGGCCCCCGTGCGCCGCGGTCCCTCGGGCCGCCCCCGGCGCCGGCTTCCGCTTGCGCTTCTGGTTCCCCTGGCCTCCGTGCGCCGGCACGGCGCCGCCGCCCGCCTGGGGGCGCGCACGCGGCTTGCGCTTGGGCCCGCCGTACCCGCCGCCACCACCCGGCCGCGCCGCGCGAGGCCGCTCGGTACGCCCGGCGAATGCCCGATCTTGCGGAACCACGCCGAGTGATTCGGGCAGCGGCTTGGTCTCGATCTGCGAGCCCGTTAGCCGTTCGATCGCCTTGAGGAACCCCCGCTCCTCCCGGCTGCAGAACGACACCGCGATCCCCGTCGCACCGGCCCGCCCCGTGCGACCGATCCGGTGCACGTATGCCTCGGGCTCGTTGGGCAGGTTGTAGTTGAACACGTGCGTGATGCCATCGACATCCAGCCCGCGGGCCGCGACGTCGGTCGCGACCAGCACGCGCGATTTGCCCGCGCGGAACGCGTCGAGCGCCCGCTGACGCTGGCTCTGCGACTTGTTGCCGTGGATCGAGCCCGCCCGAACACCCTCGCGCTCAAGCTTCTTGGCGAGCTTGTCCGCCCCGTGCTTGGTCCGCGTGAAGACGACGGCCCGCTTCACGTCGCGGGCCTCAAGCAAGCTCGCCAGCAGGGCCGGCTTGTGCTCGCCGGGCACCATGTACAGTTCCTGGTCGATCGTCGGCGCCGCTGACGCGTCGGGCGTCACCGAGATCCGCACCGGGTCGTTCAACAGCGAATTCGCGAGCTTCAGAATCGTCGAGGGCATCGTCGCCGAGAACAGCAGCGTCTGCCGCTCCGCCGGGATCTCCGACGCGATCTCACGGATCGGCTGGATGAACCCCATGTCGAGCATCCGGTCCGCCTCGTCGAGCACGAAGATCTCGATCGCCCGCAGGTCCACGTGCCCCTGCTCCATCAGATCCTGCAGCCGCCCCGGGGTCGCGACGATGATGTCCACGCCCGCCTCGAGCTGGCGCACCTGGCGGAACTGCTTGACCCCGCCGAAGATGACCGCCCCACGGAGCCCGCTGCCACGCCCGTATGTCCGGAAGCTCTCCTCGATCTGCCCCGCGAGTTCACGCGTCGGCGAGAGGATCAGCGCACGCGGCTGCCGATACCCCTTCCTCGGCGCACGGCTCTCAAGCAGCAATTGCAGGATCGGCAGCGCGAACGCGGCGGTCTTGCCCGTCCCCGTCTGCGCACACCCGAGCAGGTCGCGCCCCTCAAGCACAGGAGGAATGGACTGGGCCTGAATCGGTGTCGGGGTCTCGTACCCCTCGCCGGCGATCACATCGAGCAGGGACTGCGAGAGGTCTAGTGAAGAGAACTGCGTCAAGACAACATCTCCGAATGCCCCGCGGCGATCACCGCGCGACATTGAGTTAGGGCAACCCTGAACCAATTTGTTTGGGACGGGGGGTGGCCGGCTGGGTGAGCATCCCGCGGAGTACGCCGCGGGCGCTGCCAGCAGATTCTCGACATGTCCCGGCGACCCACTCTGGGTCAGCCGGGCGGACGAGGCCACCGGCGTTCGAGCACACAGCCTAGGCGCCCCACGGCTCCAAAACCCCGAAACCCGCCAGCCCCCGCCCGAGCCCCCTCAGCGGCAGTTAACTCACACCGAATACCGGAACAGTACCAAAGGAGATGCCTTGGCCCCTTTTCTATGGCCCATGGGCGAATAATGCACATTCACGTCTCCGGAACAGTTACAATTTGTCCGCCATCTCAAGGGGCGCATCCGAGCGACTCCCGCCCGGAGCGAGGGACCCCTCAAAAGTGGTGGCACCAAACACCGGACTGAATGCATCCGGAGGGAGAACAGAGATGAAGACGAGCAACGTGACCGCATTGGCTGCCTTGACCGCGTTCGGGATCGCCTCGACGGCGTCCGCAAACATTCTCCAGAACGGTGGTTTCGAGGCCGGCGCCGGCGCAGACGCGGCGGACTGGGCTGAAATCATCGGCGGACCGTCCGGCTCGACGGAGCGCAGCACGACGATGCCCAACTCGGGCAACGCCAGCGCCTACATGTGGTTCGACCACATCGCCAACCCCGCCGCGGGCGGCGCCTACTTCATCGAGCAGAACCAAGGGGCGAACGTCGTACTCGACACGGAGTCGTACGACCTGTCGTTCTTCGCCAAGGTTGACTCGACCGACTTCACCGGCACAGACATGTTCGTCCAAATCCTCTGGCTCGACCAGGACGGCAGCGATGGCGGCGGCGTGAAGGGCGAGATGCTGACCTCGCTCGTCGGCCTGGGCATCAACACCAGCTACCAGCAGTTCACCATGAACGGCCTCGATGTCGCCGCCGGCGCGGACTCGTTTATTCTCCGCTTCCAGGTTTCCGCCGGTGCCGTCGACAACGTCGCCAACGGCATGTACGTCGATGACGCGTCGCTGGCCCTTGTGCCCACGCCGGCCTCGGCCGCGGTGCTCGGGCTCGGCGGTCTCGTGGCGATGCGTCGCCGCCGCTAATCGCGAAGGCGTTCCACCTCTCAATCCACCCAACACTCTCGAGACGGCCACATCACGTGGCCGTCTTTTTCATGCCCGGGCTTCGTATGCCCCAACGCGTACGCCGAGCCCCGAGCACCGCATGATCCACCGCGAGCATCATGGGATCGACACCCGGCGTGCGCCGTTAGGTCGCCCGACTCACCCGCTGCCAGGCGCGCACAGGCACGAACTGGTCGGTCGCGTCTCGACCCGCGCCCACGCGGTGTCGAGCATCGGCGCGATCCGACCTGCTTCGGCATCGCGCCCCTGCGCCGCGAGGGCCTGCTGAAGGCCCAGCAGCGACCACCCGTTGCCCGGGTGATCGACCTGATCCTCGCGGTACAGCGCCTCGGCCCGCTCGGGCTCGCCCGCCTCGAGCAGCAACGCCCCCATCGAATGACGGACCGGGATCATCCAGGCCGGCGGCTCGTCGTACACCAGCCGATCCTCGTACTCGATCGCCTCGCCCAGCGCCGCCCACGCGTCGCCCAGCCGCCCCTCGCGGTACGCCAACTCGCCCTCGAGCATCCGCCGCGCGATCGGGAGCACGTCGTGGATCTTGTTCGAGAAGACCCACCAGTCCTCGGGCACGTGCTCGACCGCCGACTCGAACAGTTCGATCTCCGCGCGGGCTTCCGCGGTGCGCCCGAGCGCCGAAAAGGCGATGCCGCGTGAGTAGTGATGCACCGCGGTCAGAACGGGCCGCTTGGCGGGCGGGGCCGGCTCGCGGAGGATGTCCTCCCACTTGCCGAACCGGATCTGCACGTGCCGCGACGAGGGCATGATGCCCTCGATCAGGAACGCGAACTGATCGAGCATTGGCTCGGGGATCGATCGCTCGAGCCGGCGGGCCGACTCCATCGCGGTGTCGTACTGCCCCTCCATCATCGCCGCGAACGTGAGAAAGTGCTCGTTGTGCGCGTGGTAGATGTAGTACGCGCCCGGCTCGGTGCCGATGTCGAAGAACGCCCGGTCCGCTTCAATCGCTCGCTGGTTGATCGCCACGGCGTCGTGGTATCGCCCGACCCGCGCGTAGATGTGCGAGGGCATATGGACCAGATGCCCCGCGCCGGGCACACGGTTCGCCAGCACCTCCGCCGCGGGCACCCCATCGGCCGGGTTCGGCCCTGCCTCGACCGCATGGATGTACAGGTGCATGAGCTGCGGGTGGGTCGGGTCCACCTCAAGCCCGCGCTCGATCACCTCGATGAACCGCACCGTGCGCCCCTTGGGCTCGAGTTCGGGCGTCCAGTAGTCCCACGGCTGCAGGTTGAGCATCGACTCGGTGAAGATCGCGGCAACGTCAGGGTTGTCGCCATGCGCGCGATACACGGGCTCCATCGCCTCGAAAAACGCCTCGTCATAGGGACGCTGTTCGCTGGGCACAGGCCACGCCGTGCGTGCCACAATCGCTTTGACCAACGCCCGCTCGAGGTCCGTCTCGTTGTCGAGCTCCGCGATCGCCCGGTGCGCCGCCGCGTACGACCCACGCCATTGCGGCTCGGTCATCTCCGGGATGTTGATGTGCATGCCGTTGGCGTACGCGATGCCCCACCACGCCATCGCGGCGTCGGGATCGCGCGCGGCCGCCTCCTGGAACGAGCGGATCGCCTCGCCGTGGTTGAACCCGTAGAGCAACGCCACGCCTTGGTTAAACCAGGCCTGCGCCTCAGCCGAGTCTGTCGTGATCGTCCAATCGTACGTGCTCAGCCCGTCCACAAGCCGAGACCCCGTCTCGCCGGGCGTGTAGCTCACGGCAGCGAGGCCTTCCATCTCGGCGCCCGGCGAGTCCTGAAGGGCGCACCCCGACAAACCCAGCCCGGCCCCCGCGATCAACGCCCACACGACAGTCTTCTTGATGTTCATGGTGCCTCCTTCATCTGCACGAGCGGAATCGCCCTCGCCCGGGTGCCATCGAATGCACCACCCCGCTGCATGCTACCGGACAGGGGCCGCCCCCTGCCGCAGACGCAAAAAGCCGGCCTCGCCCCACCGCGGGGGTGCTACCCTCGCCCTCGATCCACCGCCCGCGAGGGCTTGGCGCCCCCGGGAAATCGCATGTCCGAGATCACCATCCGCCTGCCCAAATTCCTGAAGTTCGGGCACCCGGTCTTTGACCTGCGCTCCGGGCTCAGCGGTTCGCCCAAGGCGGACATCCTCTCGGGCCTGACCGTCGCCCTCGCGCTCGTGCCCGAAGCCGTCGCTTTCGCCTTCCTCGCGGGCGTCCCCCCGCTCGTCGGGCTCTACGCCGCCTTCATCATCTGCCTCGTCACCGCCGTCCTCGGCGGGCGCCCGGGCATGATCTCAGGCGCCACCGGCGCGATGGGCGTCGTCGTCGTCTCCCTCGTCTCGATGCACGGCATCGGCTACCTCTTCCCCGCCGTCGTCCTCTGCGGGCTCATCCAGATCACCGTCGGGCTCTTCAAGCTCGGCAGGTTCATCCGCATCGTCCCCCACCCGGTCATGCTCGGGTTCGTCAACGGGCTGGCGGTCGTCATCCTCATGGCCCAGTTCGGAAGTTTCAAGACCCTCGGCGGCGACGGCGCGATGGCCTACCTCTCTGGCTCGCGCCTCTGGATCATGCTCGGGCTCGTCGCCGCGACGATGGCGATCATCGCCTTCCTCCCGCGCCTCACCCGCATCGTCCCCGCGTCGCTCGCAGCAATCGTCACCGTCGCCCTCATCGGCATGGCCATCAACGCCTCGTCCGCCAAGCCCACAGCCGACGGCGCCGAGCCCGCACCGCGCCCGCTTCTGACCGTGGGCGACATGCTCGTGGACAGCACCCGAGCCGCCGCCGTCCGCGACGCCCAGCAGGCCAAAGACACCGCGCTGCTCGACACCGCAGAGGCAGCCCTGCCCGCCGGCATCACGGCCGTCGCCGACCACCACGCCCCGATCGCCCCGCTCACCCCCGAGGAAACAGCCGCGGCCATTGCCTCTGTGAATATCGACGAGGTTGGCATCTCCGGCGGGCTCCCCCGCCCCGCGTGGTGGGACTTCACCCTCCCCCCCGCCACACTCGCCACGCTCTGGATCATCCTCCCCTACTCGCTCATCCTCGCCGGCGTCGGACTCATCGAGTCGCTCATGACGCTCACCCTCATCGACGAGCTCACCGAGACCCGCGGGCGCAGCAACAAGGAGTGCCTGGGCCAGGGCATCGCCAACGTCACCTGCGGCATCTTCGGCGGCATGGGCGGGTGCGCCATGATCGGCCAGTCGCTCATCAACGTGAAGGCCGGCGGACGCGGTCGCCTCTCGGGCATCACCGCCGCGGTCGCACTGCTCATGTTCATCCTGTTCCTCGCGCCCTGGATTGAGGCGATCCCGATGGCCGCCCTCGTGGGCGTCATGTTCATGGTCGTCATCGGCACCTTCGAGTGGACGACCCTCCAGACCTGGCGCCGCATCCCGATCGCCGAGGTCCTCATCATGCTCGCCGTTGCGGCGTACACCGTCGTGATGCACGACCTGGCGACCGCCGTCATCATCGGCGTCGCCCTCTCCGCCCTCGTCTTCGCATGGAACAAGAGCAAGCACCTCATCGCCGACGCAAAAATCGACGAGCAGGGCAGCAAGATCTACCAGCTCCACGGCGTCCTCTTCTTCGGCAGCGTCACCCGCTTCCGCGATCTCTTCGTGCCGCAAGACGACCCGGACGACGTGGTCATCGACTTCTACTTCTCCCGCGTCTACGACCAGTCCGGGCTCGAGGCGATCAACGCGCTCGCTGACCGGTACCAGAAGCTGGGCAAACAACTGCACCTGCGCCACCTGAGCGAGGACTGTCAGCGTCTGCTCGACAAGGCCGGCGATCTCGTCGAGGTCAATATCTCCGAAGACCCCCACTACCACGTCGCGACCGAGCGGGCGACCTGACCCCGCTCAGCCGCTCCGCCCGTGCCCAAAGGGGCACCCGCCCGCGGGCGCCGTGGGCTGCGGCGCGATCGCCTCGTCGGGCTCATGCGGATCGCGCACGCGGAGCTCCGCGACCACGCCATCAAGCGGCTTCGTCGAGACACCCGCGCGTGCCGGGTTCGGCGCTTCGGGCGCCGTAAACCGAAACATCTTCACGCACGCGCCCACGACCAGCGCCACCTCGAGCTGCCCGAGGTTTTTCCCCGGGCAAAACCGCGGCCCGTGCCCAAACCCGAAGTGCAGCCGCTCGTTCGGCCCCTCACCCCGGGCCGCGAACCCCTCCCAACGCTCGGGAGCAAACGCCTCGGCCGGGTAGCCCGTCGGCTCCACCCCCCAGTGATCCTCATGGCGGTTCGCGTGCCAGATGTCCAGCAGGATGTGCGTTCCCGCGGGGATCATCAAACGCGCGCCGTCCGGGCGCTCGACCCACGTATCAACCGACGCCCGACGCGGATGGAAGTACAGCGACGGCGTCAGCCGCAGCGTCTCGTCGAGCACGTACCCCAGCTGCGGCGCCCCGGCGAGCGCTTCCGGCGTGTAGTCCCTGATGCCACGGATCTCCGCATAGACACGTTCTTGCGCCTCAGGGTGCCGCGCGAGGTGCGCGATCGCCCAACTCGCGTACGACGTCGTCGCCTCAAGCGCCCCGGCGAGAAAGACCCGGATGTTGCTCCGCAGCGCCTCGTCGGGCGCCTCGGACCGGAACTGCCCCCACTGCCCCGCCCCGCGGTGCCGCGCCTCGATCACGAGGTCCGTCAGCGCCTCAAAGTCCGCGCGCGCCCGTTTCGTGCGCGCAATCCCGGGCGTCAACGCCGGCACCCACCCCAGCGGCACCCCCAGCTTGTTCAGCACCGTGTCGCGCACAATGTGGTCGATCACCCGATCCAACGCGGGCACGTACCGATCCCGGATCTCGGTGTACTCGACCTCCGCCCCAAAGAAGTTCGCCACGAGCAGCTCGAGCATCACCGCCTTGATCTCCGGCTCGAGCCGCACCGTGACACCCTCACCACCACGCTCAACACGCTCGCGGACCAGCGCCAGCCGCTCGGCGGCGGTCTTTCGGAACGTCTCCTCGAACGCCCCGAACCGCTCGGGCTGGAACAGGGTCGTGCGCGCAAACGCGGGGTTCGCGAGCTTCTTCTGCGCCTTCCACGCCGGCCCGTTCGCGTACAGCAGCGTGTTCTTTCCGGTCGCGCGCGCGATCCCGCCCGAGGGCATGGTGTCGCGCTCGAACGACCCGGGCTTGTCGCTCGACGCCGCCGAGATCGCTCGGATCAGCCCGGGGTCGCGCGTCACCAGCACAGGCGCAAACCCGGGGACATCCAGATACCTGTTGTGCCGGGACGACCCCTCGAGCTCGTCCGCCCCACGAAAGAACCGGTCGAGGATCTCCAGCGGACGCGTGTAGTTCCACGGGTGCGGGAACGGCAACGGTCCCCGCCCAAGAACCGAGACCCGGCTCGGGCGGATGTCCCCCTCGAACGGGCTCCGCCCACGAAGCTGCCCACGCAGGCGTGCGAACCATCCCCCCCCGCCGGTCCCCGTCTCGCTTTGCTGCTCCGTTGGTCCCGGCATGCGTGCACCCCCTCCGCTCGCATTGTTGGGCCCCAAGGCCCGCGCCGTTTCAACGCGATCCACGGCGGACAATCAACCAACAACGCTACGCTCACTTGTGGCATCCCACCGGGCGGACATCGCGATCATCGGCGCCGGGGCCGCGGGCCTGATGACAGCGGTCTGGGCCGGCCGAGGGCTCGCCGGCACCGGCGCGCGCACCCTGCTGGTCGATGGCGCCAACAAGGTCGGCGTCAAGATCCTCGTCGCCGGCGGCGGGCGGTGCAACGTCACGCACCACGAGGTCGACGAGCGCCAGTACGCCGGGGGCTCGCGGAACACCATCCGCAAGGTCCTGCGCCGATTCGACGTCCCCCAGACGGTGGCGTTCTTCAGCGAGCTCGGCGTGGAACTCAAGCGTGAAGACACCGGCAAACTCTTCCCCGTTACCGACAGTGCCCGGACCGTTCTCAGTGCCCTGCTCGGCGAGGTCAGCCGCGTGGGTGTCACGCTTGAGCACCCGTGGCGGGTGGAACGCGTCGCCCGCGCGCCCGACGGCGGGTTCACCGTCCATCGCGAGGGATCAGACGAAACGATCCAAGCCGATCACGTCGTGCTCGCGACCGGCGGCATGGCCCTCCCCAAGAGTGGCTCAGACGGCGGGGGCTACGCCCTGGCGCGAGCCCTCGGGCACACCCTCACCGACCGCCTCTTCCCGGCGCTGGTCCCTCTCGTCACTGGCCCCGGCTCGCGCTGGCTGGCGGATCTCTCGGGCATCAGCGCGCGGGTGCGCGTGGACGTCTGCTCGAGCACCGGCCAACGCCTCGCCCGATTCGAGAACGACATGCTCTGCACCCACTTCGGGCTCAGCGGCCCCGCCGTCATGGACGCCTCCCGCTGGCTCACTGACGCGCAAGGGACTGACAGGGGCGCCTCGCTGCGCATCTCGTGGTTACCAGGCGAGACGTTCGAGAGCACGGACACATCGCTGGCGGCCCTCGGCGCTCGCACCGTGCTCTCGTGGCTGCGCGAACGGTTGCCCGAGCGCCTCGTCCGCGCCCTGTGCGGCGCGCATGCCGTCGACCCCGCGGTGCCCGGCACACAACTCACCAAAGATACCCGGCGAGCCCTCGCGCACGCCCTCGTCGAGATGCCCGTGGACATCGCTCACGACCGCGGGTTCACGCACGCCGAAGCCACCGCCGGGGGCGTCCCGCTCGGCGAGATCGACCCGCGCACCATGGCAAGCCGTAGATGCCCGGGGCTCTCGCTCGTCGGCGAGATCCTCGACGTGGACGGACGCATCGGCGGGTTCAATTTTCAGTGGGCCTGGGCCACCGGGGCGATCGCGGGCAACGCCCTTGCCGCGGCGGTCACCGCCGATCGGTCAAGTTCGCCCCCGAACTAGTTCGAGGACAAGCAGAAGTACAATCGTTTCCCGGTGTTCCCCCGACGGCGTGCAGTTCGCCATCCGCAATGCTTGAACACCAACCCGCTTGCCATGATCGACCAATCAGTCATCCAGTTTGTGATGAGCCAGAAAGGAATCCTTCGATGCCCGAGCGCAATGTTGACGTGATCCGCGCCATCTACGACGCCTTCGCCGCTGGCGATGTCCCCGGCGTGCTGGGGCGTATGAGCCCCGACATCGTCTGGAACGAAGCCGAAAACTTCCCCTACGCGGATGGGAACCCCTACGTCGGTCCCGAGGCCGTTCTGAATGGCGTCTTCGCACGCTGCATCGGGGAGTGGGACGGGTTCGCCGTCGAGATGGGCGAGATCGTGGATGCGGGCGAAACAGTCATCGCGCTCGGTCGCTACACGGGGGTGTACAAGGCGACCGGCACGCCGCAGAACACGCAGGTTGCGCACGTCTGGCGCCTCGCAGGGGGCAAGGCGGTTCAGTTCCAGCAGCACGCCGATACGCTGCACGTCGCGCGCGTGACCGGCGCGGTGTGACGGGGTGCCCCCGCACCCAGGCCGCGGCGCTTTCGCCATCTGTTCTCCGGAACCACCGAGTGGCACCATCGGGTCTCCCTGCTACGCTCCCGGAGCGGCCGAAGCACGCCGCGGCATGAACCCGGACCGGAGCAGAGACCATGAGCATCACGCTTGCACAGGCACAGAAGGCGATCGCGGCGGCGGTCGCGCACTCGGGCAAAGCTGAAACCAAAATGAACATCGCCGTTGTAGACGCGGGTATGAACCTCGTCGCGTTTGCGCGCGAAGACAGCGCGTGGCTGGGGTCGATCGATATCTCGATCAAGAAGGCCCGGACCGCGCGCGGGTTTGACATGGACACGGGCGTGATCGGCGGGCTCAGCCAGCCCGGCGGGTCGCTCTACGGGATCGAGCACTCCAACGGCGGGCTGATCACGTTCCCGGGCGGCGTCCCGATCAAGGACGCCAGCGGGAATGTCATCGGAGCGATCGGGGTCTCGGGCAGCACCGTCGAGAACGACCACGCGGTCGCATCCGCGGGCGCGGCTGCGGTGGGCTGATCGCGGTTCTTCGCCGGGCCATCAAGCCGGCAAGGGACTGGTTCGGAGCCTGACACACCAGGACCTTTCCGCTCACCGACGGCGCCCGGAAGAACGCCTGATCGGCGAACCGGCGAACACGAAGCGTTCACGACGTCGGGAATTCTGCCTATGCTCTTGGAGCCTTGGCGGTAGGTGATCACGGTGTGGATTGGCGTCGGGTACCGCTAAAGAAGGACACGTGCAAACACACAACCTGATCGACGGTGCCTGGGTCGGAGCCTCGGACGGAGCGACCCTCCGCGTGACCAATCCGGCGCGGGATGAGGTCATCGCCGAGGTCGCCTCCGTTGGCGCGGCGGAGACCCGGTCGGCGATCGACGCGGCCTGGCGGGCGCGCGAGTCGTGGGCCGCCAAGACCGCCGGCGAGCGGGGCGGGCTGCTGTCCGCCCTCGCCGGGCTCATGCGGCGGGACACGGACCGGCTGGCGGCCCTGATGACGGCTGAGCAGGGCAAGCCGCTCGCGGAGGCCCGCGGCGAGATCGCGTACGCCGCGTCGTTCCTGAGCTGGGCCGCCGAGGAGGGCAAACGTCTGACGGGGGACATCATCCCCGCGTCGGCGCCCGACAAACGGATCCTCGTCCTCCGCCAGCCCGTGGGCGTCACGGGAATCATTACGCCCTGGAACTTCCCCGCGGCGATGATCACCCGCAAGCTCGGGCCCGCCCTGGCCGCGGGGTGCACTGTTGTCATCAAGCCCGCCGAGCTGACCCCCCTCTCGGCGCTGGCGATCGGCGAGCTCGCCTGCGAAGCGGGCATCCCCGACGGGGTGGTCAACATCGTCACGGGCGACGCGGCGACCATCGGCGACGCCCTGTTCGACGACGACCGGGTCCGCAAGCTCTCGTTCACCGGCTCGACCAGGGTTGGGCAGCTGCTCATGTCCAAGGCGTCCGAGCACCTGCTCCGCCTGTCGCTCGAGCTGGGCGGGCACGCGCCGTTCCTGGTCTTCGACGACGCGGACGTGGGCAAGGCGGTCGCGGCTGCCGTCGCGTGCAAGTTCCGCAACGCCGGGCAAACGTGCATCTGCGCCAATCGGTTCTACGTGCAGGATGGCGTCTACGACGAGTTCGTGGCGGGGTTCACCGAGGCGGTCTCGAAGCTCACCGTCGGCGACGGCGCGCACGAAGGCGTGGACATCGGCCCGCTCATCAACGACGCCGCGGTCGAGAAGGTCGAGTCGCACGTCGAGGACGCCCGCTCGCACGGCGCCACGGTGCCCGTGGGCGGCGATCGCGTGCACCCCAAGGGCCTGGCGAACCGCTTCTACGCCCCCACTCTTGTTGAGGGCATGACGCCTGATATGAAGCTTGCGAGCGAAGAGACCTTCGGCCCGGTCGCCCCGGTCGCCCGGTTCACCGCAGAGCGCGAGGCGATCGAGCTGGCCAACGCGTCCGAGTACGGGTTGGCCGCGTACTACTTTACCCGCGACGCCTCGCGCCTGATGCGCGTCGCCGAGGCGCTCGAGTACGGCATCGTCGGCGCCAACGACGGCGGGCCCTCGACCGCCCAGGCCCCATTCGGCGGCGTCAAGCATTCCGGCTTCGGACGCGAGGGCGGGAAGTACGCGATGGACGAGTACACCGAGATCAAATACGTCTCGTGGCAGCTCTGACGTGACAGCAGAACCCATTCAGGAGCGAGGGATGTCCAGCAGCGACGAGCTTATCCGGCGGCGCGAGCGGGTCGTGTGCCAGGGGGTTGGCCGCATGTCCGACCTCACGGTCGCCAGCGCGCACGGGGCGACGGTCACCGACCTCGTCGGGCGCGCGTTCATCGACTTCGCCGGCGGCATCGGCGTCATGAACGTCGGGCACTGCGATGAGCAGGTAGTTCGCGCAATCCGCGAGCAGGCGGGCGAGCTGCTGCACGCGAGCATCCATGTCGCGACGTATGAGCCCTACGTCGCGCTATGCGAGAAGCTCGTCGAGCTGCTCCCGCACGGCCCGAGCACCAAGGCGCTGCTGGTCAACACCGGGGCCGAGGCCGTCGAGAACGCGATCAAGATCGCGCGCCAAGCGACCGGGCGGGCCGGGGTGATCTGCTTCACCGGCGCGTTCCACGGACGGACGTTGCTCGCGACATCGCTGACTTCAAAGGTGAGCTACAAGATCGGGTGCGGGCCCTTCGCGCCCGAGGTCTACCGCCTGCCATACCCGCTCGTTCGCCAGCACCGCGGCGGCAGCGAGCACGACGTCTCGCAGCGTGAGCTGACGCGCCTGCGTGCAGCACTGCACGACACGGTCGCGCCGGGTAACGTCGCGGCGATCATCATCGAGCTCGTCCAGGGCGAGGGCGGGTTCAACGTCGCGCCGCCCGAGTACGTCCGCGGGCTCCGCGAGATCTGCGACGAGCACGGCATCATGCTCATCTTTGACGAGGTCCAGACCGGCTTCGGGCGCACCGGGCGCTGGGCGGCGTACGAGCACTACGGCGTCACGCCCGACCTCTCGACGTGGGCCAAGTCTCTGGGCGGCGGGCTGCCCATCTCCGCCGTCCTCGGCAAGGCCGAGGTCATGGACCGCGTCACCCCGGGCACCCTCGGCGGAACCTACGGCGGCAACCCCGTCGCCTGCGCCGGCGCGCTCGCCACCATCCGTCAAATGGAATCCCTCGGCCTCAACGCCCGCGGCGAGCACTCGGGCACCCGCATCCGCGAGCGGTTCGAGGCGATCGCCTCCCGCGTGCCCGAGGTCACCGACGTCCGCGGGCTCGGCGCCATGATGGCGATCGAGTTCTCACGCAACGGCGACCCCGCGACCCCGGACGCAGCGCTGACTAAGAGCATCGTCGCGACCTGCCGCGACAACGGGCTGATCGTCATCCCCGCCGGCGTGGATGGCAACGTCATCCGCGTCCTCGCCCCGCTCGTCATCTCCGACGCGGACCTCGAACGCGGGCTTGATATCCTCGACAACGCGATCTCTGCGCACACCAAGCAGCCGGCCCGCGCCGGCTCTGAAGGGTAACCCCATGCATCCGTTCGCCGTCGCCGGCCTCCAGCTCAACATCTCCGGACGCCAATCCAATCTCCCCCATATCTGCGACCGCATCGAGATGCTCATGCACCTGTACCCCTGGGTGCAGATGGTGCTGGTGAGCGAACTCGCAACATTCGGCGGGTGGACCGGCAACGCCGTCCCCTTGCCAAGCGAGGTCGAAGAGACCTACCGCCGGCTCGCGGCCAAGCACTCCATCTGGCTCATCCCAGGCTCCCTCTACGAACAGACCTCGGGCGGGATCTACAACACCGCCCCGGTCATCAACCCCGCCGGCGAGGTGATCGCTCGCTTCCGCAAAATGTTCCCGTTCATGCCATACGAGACGGGTGTCGAGTCGGGCACCGAGTTCTGCGTCTTCGACGTCCCCGACGTCGGGCGGTTCGGCGTGAGCATCTGCTACGACATGTGGATGCCCGAGACCTCCCGCACCCTCGCCGCGATGGGCGCCGAGGTGATCCTCCATCCCACCCTGACCGGCAGCATCGACCGCGACGTCGAGCTCTCGATCGTCCGCGCCACCGCCGCGATGAACCAGTGTTACGTCATCGACATCAACGGCATCGGCGACGGCGGCAACGGGCGGTCCCTGCTCGTCTCCCCCACGGGCGATGTGCTCTACCAGGCCGGCAGCAACGAGGAGATGCTCCCGATCGAGCTCGACCTTGACCGGGTCCGTCGCTCGCGCGAGGTCGGGCTCAAGGGGCTCGGTCAGCCGCTCAAAAGCTTCCGTGACCGCGTCGTGGACTTCCCCGTCTACGACCGCGTATCGGGCGTCGCGGCGTACCTCGACTCGCTCGGGCCGCTTGAAAAAATGGCCCGCGGCTCCCGCGCGGGCATCGCCGGCCCATCAGACGCTGACCCGGTCGAATCACCCGCCGTGCCCGCACCCGTGACCGGTCACGGCCTGGGCGCGCCTCCCCCGGCGGCGGGGAACGCGTGATGACGAAAGCCAGCTCCCATACACCGCCGCCGGGACCGTACAGCGCGCCGCAGCTGCGCCTCGACACATGGAACGATTTCCAGTCGCGGTGCGCCTGGCTCAAGGAGTTCAGCCGCGAGAAGCGGGACCTGACCGAGCCCCGGGCGCTGGTCGCCGAGAGTCTCGCGAGGCTGCGCACGTTCGAGTCGTTCTGGGCGTTCCCCGGGCTTGGCCGCATGGCGAAGCTGACAGCGCTGCTTGAGCACGGGGCCTACGCCGACCTTGCCAACGAAGCGCGCGAGCTCGCCCGCCTCCTCGTGGGCGACGCATACCGCCAGCGCAACGCGAGCCTCGAAGCGGCGACCCACGCGGACCAGCTCGCCGACGCACGCAAGGACGCGCCGGGCAAGCATACGAAGACCGGCAAGCCGTACTTCGAGGTCCTCGTCGTGGACGGCATCGACGGGTACGACCACGAAGAACTCCGCGACGGGCTCCGCGCCTGCCGGCGGGACACCGACGAATTCGTCTACGAGCTCCTCACCGTCCCCTCGCTCGAAGACGCGTTGATCGCGGTGCAGTTCAACTGGACGATCCAAACCGTCTTCCTACGGTACAACTACGCGTTCCGCACGGAGCACCAGGACCCGGCCCTGAGCCGGTACCTCGACGTCCTGACAACCGACGCGATGCCGACGTGCTTCGGGCTCGACCGCAGCGTCGAGCTCGCCAAGCAGATCAAGCGGCTGCGCCCGGAGATCGACCTGTTCCTCGTCACCGACGCGCCGCTCGACCGCGTCGCCGGCAACCACGGCACGAACTTCCGACGCGTTTTCTACCGGCTCGAGCAGCACATGGAGCAGCACCTGAGCATCCTCAAGGGTGTCCGCTCGCGGTTCGAGGCGCCCTTCTTCGACGCGCTGCGCAAGTACAGCGCCAAGCCCACGGGCGTCTTCCACGCCCTGCCCATCGCCCGCGGCAAGTCGATGAGCAGCGGGCACTGGGCCAAGGACCTGCTCGACTTCTACGGGCCCAACATCTTCATGGCCGAGACGTCGGCGACCAGCGGCGGGCTCGACTCGCTCCTCCAGCCCCGCGGCCCGATCAAGAAGGCGCAGGACAGCGCGGCCAGAGCCTTCGGGGCACGGCACTCCTACTTCGTCACCAACGGCACCTCCACGGCCAACAAGATCGTCGCCCAGGCGATGATCCAGCCAGGCGACATCGTGCTGGTGGACCGCGACTGCCACAAGTCGCACCACTACGCCCTGGCCCTCGCGGGTGCGATGCCGGTCTATCTGGATTCGTACGCGCTGCCGCAGTACTCGATGTACGGCGCCGTGCCGCTCGAGGAGATCGAGCGACAGTTGCTCGACCTCAAGGCCGCGGGCAAGCTCGACCAGGTGCGGATGCTCATCCTCACCAACTGCACTTTCGACGGGCTGACCTACGACCCCGATCGCGTCATGGAGCGTGTGCTCGCGATCAAGCCCGACATGATTTTCTTGTGGGACGAGGCGTGGTACGCCTACGCCCGGTTCAGCCCGACGCTGCGCCGTCGGACCGCGATGGACGCCGCGAGCCGACTCCGCACGCGGTTCCGCTCGCCGGAATACAAAGCGACGTACGCCCAGGCGAGCGACGCCGACGCAATGGTGGACCCCGAACGCGTCCGCATCCGCGTCTACGCGACGCAATCGACGCACAAAACGCTCACGTCGCTGCGGCAGGGCTCCATGATCCACGTCTACGACGAGGACTTCGAGCAGAAGGCATCGGACTCGTTCCACGAAGCGTTCATGACGCACACGTCCACCTCGCCCAACTACCAGATCGTCGCGTCGCTCGACGTCGGGCGCCGCCAGGTCGAGCTCGAGGGGTTCGAGATGGTCGAGCAGACCATCGGGCTCGCGATGACCCTCCGACAGCGCGTCAGCGAGCACCCGGACATCGCCCGGTTCTTCTCTGTCCTCCGCCCGGCGGACATGATCCCAAACGACCACCGCCCGTCGGGCCTGGACTTCTACTACGACAACGAGCACGGGTGGGGCCAGCTCGACCGCGCCTACCGCATGGACGAGTTCACGCTCGACCCCACGCGCGTGACGCTCTACATCGGCGCCACGGGCATGGACGGCGACACCTTCCGCCACCTGCTCATGGACAAGTACGACATCCAGATCAACAAAACCTCCCGCAACACCGCGTTGTTCATGCCCAACATCGGCACCACCCGCGGAGACATCGCCTACCTCGTCGATGTCCTCGTCGAGATCTCGCTTGACATCGCCGACCGGCTCTCGGTCGAGAGCGACTCGGGGCTCGCCCGCCACTCGGCCCGGGTGGACTCGCTGATCGAGGGCCCGCCGCTGCCCAACTTCAGCCGCTTCCACAGCGCCTTCAAGCCCGACAGCGCCCCCACGCCCGAGGGCGACCTCCGGCGTGCGTACTTCCTCGCCTACGACGAAAACAACATCGATCTCATCGGGCTCGACCGCGCGACCCTCGCGACGATCGAGGACGGGCACGAGTACGTCTCGGCCGCTTTCGTCACGCCATACCCGCCCGGGTTCCCGATCCTTGTCCCCGGGCAGGTGCTCAGCCCGGAGATCATCGCCTACCTCCTCGCCCTGGACGTCAAGGAGATCCACGGGTACGACCCAGTCAAGGGTCTCCGCGTCTTCACCGAGGCCGCGCTCGAGCGGGCTTCGTCGGGCGAACTCACGACCACCAACACCGAAAGGGTGTGACCCATGGGCTCAGGAAGACCGCCAACCAAGTCCGCCCCCAAGAAGGGCAAGTCGCTCGCGTCCGGGGCTCGCCCGCTCGCGTCCGACCACGCCGCCGACGGCGACCAGCGGCGCCTCCGCGGCATCTCGGACATCCGCCGCTTCTTCTACCGCAACACCGAGCCGGTCTACTTCATCAGCGCCACCCCGTTCAACCTGCTGGGCATGGACGAGTGGGTCCGCGGGTTCACCTACATCAACGCGATCGACTGCTTCGACGGGCAGCACCCCAACGTCTTTGTGCCCCCCGAGATCGAGCACGAGCCGTGGACCTCGATCGAGGACATCAACAACTACCTTCTCTCGCACCCGGCGGTCGCCGAGTTCATCAAGCAACGCGGCAAGGGGGGCAAAGCCGTCTTCCTGATGTTCGATGAGAAGACCGAGGCACTCTGCAAGGAGCTCGGGCTCGAGGTCTGCTTCCCGACCGCCGCACTCCGCAACGCGATCGACGACAAGGTCGAGACGACCCGCATCGCGGACCGGGCGGGCGTGAAGTCCGTGCCCAACGTGCTCGCGAAGATCGATTCGTACAAGGCCTTGCGCAAGGCGACCGCCAAACTGGGCGACGACCTGGTCATTCAGACCGCCTACGGCGACTCGGGGCACACAACCTTCTTCGTCTCCAATGAGGCCGACTTCGAGAAGCATGCCGCGGACATCACCGAGGCGCCCGAGGTCAAGGTGATGAAGCGGATCCGCTGCCGCGGCGCGGCGCTCGAAGCGTGCGTGACATCCAACGGCACCATCGTCGGGCCGCTCATGACCGAGCTCGTCGGGTTCAAAGAACTCACCCCGTACCGCGGCGGGTGGTGCGGCAACGAGGTCTTCGCGGGCGCGTTCGACGCCAAGACCCGCAAGAAGGCCCGCGACGCCGCCATGAAATTTGGCGACGGGCTCGCAGCGCAGGGGTACCGCGGGTACTTCGAGCTCGATTTCCTCACCGATCTCGACGCGGGCAAAGTCTACCTGGGCGAGTGCAACCCGCGGATCACCGGCGCCAGCTCGATGACCAACCTCTCGTCGTTCGCCCACGCGGACGCGCCGCTGTTCCTGTTCCACCTGCTCGAATGGATGGGCATCAAGTCCGACTACGACGTCGATGATCTCAACACACGCTGGTCGGACCCGGAGAATATCGACTCTTGGTCGCAGCTGGTCATGAAGTACACGGGCGACGACGTGAAGCACATTACCGCCGCCCCGCCCTCGGGGCTCTGGGAGATCGACGGGTCGGGGCAGATCCGCCATGTCCGCATGCAGACGCACCGGCGCACCGTGCAGCACGAAAACCGCGCCTTCTTCCTCCGCATCTCCGGCGAGGGCGACTACCTCTACAACGGCGCGGACCTGGGCATCCTCGTCAGCCCCGGGCGGTTCATGACCGACAACTTCGACCTCACCGAGCGCGCCAAGGCTTGGACGCACGGCATCCAATCGCACTACGCCGGCACCCCCGTCGCCCCCGCGCAGAGCATCGACGCCGGCGTCGAGCCCGGCGGGTTCAAGCTGCTATGACAGGGCGCGCCATCCCGACGGCCATCGCGTTCCGGGCCATCAACGACGACCCTGCCGGCGCCGCGCTCGCGAGCGTTTTTGCCGAGTATTGGCCCGCGTACCGGCGGTGGATGCGCCGCGCGAGCCCTCCGCCGGAGATCGGCGGCGCCGCGCAGATCCGCGCCCACATGCCCGAGCTGTTCCCGGTCTACGAACGGCTGCTCGAGGCGTTCGGCGGCGGGGATGCCATCGCGACGTTCCTCTCCCTCTACAATCCGCCGCGCGTCGTGCGCGGGTGCTCGCAGATCGTCCTCGATGACGACGGCCCCGTCCTCCTTCGCAGCTACGACCACCACCCGGCGCTGCTCGACGACCTCGTCCTCCGCAGCGCCTGGCTCGGTCGCCCGACGCTCGCGATGGCCGACTGCCTCTGGGGCGCCCTCGACGGCATCAACGATCACGGGCTCGCCATCGCCCTCGCCTTCGGCGGGCGCGACGCCCTGGGCCCCGGGTTCGCAGCACCCCTCGTCACCCGGTACATCCTCGAGACCTGCGCCACCGTGGATGATGCGAAGGATGCGCTCGCCCGCGTCCCGGTCTACATGCCTTACACGTTCGTGATCGCCGACGCGTCCGGGGCGTTCGTCACCGCCTACACCGGTCCGGACGTGCCGACGCGGTTCGTCACCCGCCGGGCTTCGAGCAACCACCAATCCACGGTGGACTGGCCCGCGTACTGCCAGCACACGCAGAGCGTCGAGCGTCTCGCCGAGCTCGAATCGCTCACCGCCGGGCCCGCGTCCGCAGCCGACGCGTTGGGCGCCTTCCTCCGTCCCCCGCTCTGGCAGCACAACTACGCCCACGCGTCGGGGACGCTGTACGTCGCGGAATACCGCCCCGCCGCGCGCACCATGACGCTGCACTGGCCGGGCCAGCAGGAACAGTTCACGCTCGACGCGTTCGAGCCGCGGGCGTTCACCGTGGGCCTGCCCACCGAAGCGTCGGAACGCTGACCGCCGCCGCGCTCAAGTGAGCCGAGAGAGCATCGACGACGCGAACGTCAGGACGATGAAGAACCCGCACATGTCGGTGACGGTCGTGAGGATCGGCCCCGCCGCGATCGCCGGGTCCACCTTCGCCCGCTTGAGCACCAGCGGCACGGCCCCCCCGATTACCACCGCGACGACCGTGTTGAGCATCAACGCCCCCCCCACGACCATGCCGAGGTACGGGTTCCCCTTCCACACCAACGCGACGACACCGAGCAGGAGCCCCAGCACCAGCCCGTTGATCAGCCCCACCGAGACTTCCGCGAGAACCGTCCGAGCGATCTCGGTCGGGCGCACCACGCCCAGTGTCAGCTCGCGCATGCTCACCGCGACCGCCTGATTCCCCGAGCACCCGCTCATGTCCGAGATGATGGGCAGGAAGACGGCCAACGCGATGACCGCCTCAAGCGTGTCCTGGTGCATCGCGATCACGCTCGCAGCGACCATGTTGAGCACGATGTTCACGCTGAGCCACGACAGCCGGCGCCGGGCGCGCAGCAGCAGCGGCATCGACCGCAGCTCCTCGCCGCCGACGATGCCCTGCGCACTCAGGTACATCCGGTCTCCGTGCTCGGCGACCGCCGTTTCGACGGCCACACGGTGGACCACGCCGCACAACGCGCCCGTGTCATCGAGCACGGGCACGCCAAAGAACCGGTTCTCGTCGAAAAACCGGACCAGCCGCTCGAGCGGGTCGTGGTCCCCCACCGACACCGGGCTGGGGATCATCACGTCGCGGAGTGGCTTGTTCCTCGGCGCCAGCAGAAGGTCCCGCATGCGGAGCACGCCGACCAAGCCGCCGTGCTCATCGGTCACGTAGGCATATTGGATGTCGTAGTGCGCGTACTCCTCCGCGTTCGTGCCCAGGTCCTCGATGACCTCGGCCACACGCGCGTTCACGGCGTATGACAGGTACTCCGTCACCATCAGCCCACCCGCGACGTCGTCGGGGTACGCCACGAGGCGCCGCATCTCGTGCGCGTCCTCTTCGCTCAGGTGCCCGATGATCGCCCCGGCGTCATCGTCATCCAGCTCGCCGATGACATCCGCCTGCTCGTTGCTAGGCATCCGCTCGAGAATCCGCGCCGCGTCGGCCGGCTCGAGCGCCTCGAACGCGTCCGACGCCAGCGGCTCGGGCAGCGCCTGGATCAGATCCGCCGCCCGTTCGGGGCCCATGAGCAGGAGCAACTCGCCCCGGGCGTCCTCGGGCAGGCGCGAAAACGCCAGCACCTCGTCCGCGGTGCCCATCCGATCCAACACCGCCAGGACCGCGCCCTGATCACCCGCCCTCATGAGCTCCAACAGCTCCCGCGGATCACAGACTTCATCGACCACACCGCCCGGTTGTTCTTCCATACACAAGCGTACGTGACCTGCAAGCGGGGCGACCAGCCGGCCCAACAATGGGACCCCGGCTCGCCAAGCGTCAACAACCCTCTCACCTCGACGCGCCGGCTCGCCATCATCTTGTGATCGAGTAACTGCCCCAAGCGACACACATCTTTGCGGGCTCCCCCGCGAGCATGCCCGCTCTCAGCCCGAGACGGGAACACTCAGCCGAATGAGTGCGCCCATCATCGGATACCCAACCCGGCATCGTACGAGTTGAAACCGCTCCGGCTCTGTCCACGACATCTTTGTGAACGCGTGCTCAAGCACGTCCGCGGATCGCGGGACATCGGGAGAGTCCGCCGCACTGAACCCGTGCCTTACGACGCTCGCCTGCTCCGTTGCGGGCAGCCGCTCCGAGAGCCTCGAGCTCTCGGGATCACGGTGCCACCTCATCGATTCCGAAACCACCTCGAGCTCGGGCGCGGGATTGGCAACGATGTCCTCATGGACGAACATGTCGAGAAACTGCGTCTTGGTCGGCTTACTGATCTGCACTTCCGAGATCTTCAGCCGACGCCCGTCGCTATCGGGCTTCGGGGATGGCGCCCTGATCTCCTGAGCCGACACATAGCTCAACCCGATCTCGTGGCTCTTGAACGTCAGCCACAAGACCCCGGGATGCTCGGGATCTTCCGCGGCGTCCACCGAAAGCAAGCCCTCGGAGCAAAGCGCGCGTAGCAAGACCGGCTCTGAAACGAGCACCGCCCTTGGCGTCGACGATCTCGACCGCGTCGTCACGGGCCGGGATTCACGCTGACGAATCGTCCGCGAAGAAGCGGGCCACCGGCTCCGCAACATTGCGCGAATTGCAAGGGACCGGAAGACTCAATGGCAAAAGTACAAGCGGATTGACGCTGAGCGTGAAGGCAGCCCCAACGCCCCCCATAGCTCTCGCGGGCGGACACGCAAGCAAGCACTTGCGTATGCTCCGTCGAGTTGCCCATGGATGATCTGTACCGAGCCATCGCCGACCCAACCAGGCGGGCGTTTTTGGATGACCTGATCGAGCGAGATGGGCAGTCGCTGTTTGAACTCTGCCGCAGATTGACCATGAAACACGGCATCGGCTCTTCTCGTCAGGCGATCTCGCAGCGCTTGGAGGTTTTGCAGTCTGCCAGCTTGGTGATGGCGCGGCGCGAAGGCCGGTACAAGTTTCATTGGTTCAACGAGAACCATTAAGAGCCATCAGCGAACGATGGCTTCCCAACGAACAAAGGAGCAAGGACTCATGAGAATCACCCAGTCGAGCGTGCCCGTCGACGATCAAGAGAAGGCGCTCCGCTTCTACACCGAGACGCTGGGCTTTCAGAAGAAGCACGACATCCCCATGGGGGAGCACCGCTGGATCACGGTTGTGTCCCCCGAGGATCCCGATGGCACCGAGCTCTGCCTCGAGCCCGACGAGCACCCCGCGGTCAAACCGTTCAAGTCCGCACTCGTCAAGGACGGCATCCCGTTCACGTCGTTCGCCGTGCGAGACATCGCCGCCGAACACCAGCGACTTAAATCACTGGGCGTTCGATTCACCCAGCCATCCATCGATTACGGCACCATCACCGCAGCCGTCTTCGACGATACATGCGGAAACCTCATCCAGATCACGCAAGGGAGCATGGAATCATGAAGTTATCACCGTTACGTCTGAGCGTTCTTTGCCTCGCACCAGTGCTGCTTCTCGGCGTTGCAGCAAGCGATCAAGACTCAACTGGTCGAGGGCATGCGGACGCACAGCCAGAGAGTCGCGCTGAGAAACAGCCAGATGCGAGGGCCATGAGAGTGCATTACCTCGAGATTGTCACGCCCGCGGTGAAGGAAACGTGCGAGGTCTTGGCCGAGACACACGGCGTCGTCTTCAGCGCCCCAATCGCCGAGTTCGGCAACGCCCGCACAGCCAATCTCAACGGTGGAGGACGCATCGGCGTGCGCGCACCAATGCGAGATTCGGAAACGCCGGTCGTGCGGCCGTATGTCCTGGTGGATGACATCGAGGCTGCCATCAAGGCTGCCGAGAAGGCCGGCGCCGAGCTGGCGATACCGCCAATGGAGATCCCCGGCCAGGGCACATTCTCGATCTACATCCTCGGCGGAATCGACCACGGCCTCTGGCAACTCTGATCGCGCTGTGAGTTGAACCGACCCCGGAGTTTCGATCTCGCGGCTCCCGCCTTAGATCGGCGAGACACGTTCGAACCCCGTCATAAACGATGGCCCAGGCAATCGCCGAGGCCATCCGTAATCGTCAATCGGGGTGAGAGGATTTGAACCTCCGACCTTCTCGTCCCGAACGAGACGCGCTACCAAGCTGCGCTACACCCCGGATGTGCGACGATCATAGCCCACGCCCGCCCGGATCAACACCCATCCCCATATCACCGGCAGGTTTCCTGCCCGCCGCCCCGAAGATCGCCCCGGCGGGGCTGGATCTCGGACGCTCCGCCGAGCCTCAGGGCTGCTCGACCTCCGCGAAACGCGGGTCCTGCGTGTAGATGTTGTCCTCGATGGTCGCCGGGTCCCCGTCCGCGCCCGCGGAGTAAAAGTACGGCCTCTCGGCGTTCACGCACACCCCGCCGTCCGAGTCCCGGTCCTCCTCGGCCACCATCTCAAACTCGCTCTCGAGGATCCGGTTCCGCCGGATCAACACCTTGTCCGCATCGCCGATCCACTTCTGCCGCCTGTTCGTCCCGTCGTAGAGATACCCCTCGTCGTTGTTCGAGACTTCGACGTAGCTCCCCGCGTCGCCTGCAGCCCGCATGCCGCTGACGATCTGTCCATCCCACACCGGGTGTACGTACCGGATGGGTCGGTTCCACCCGTCCATCACCGTCGCCAGCGACGGGTGCGCCTCGGCCTCGCTCACCGTCGCCGGGTTCGGCTCGGGCGAGTACTGCGCGATCAGCTTCGCGTCGAGTCCTTCGATCCCGCTCCCGTACCCCGCCTGACGCGCCTGCGCCACGAACAGCCCGCCCGAGTTCAGCATCACGCCGCCCCGCGCCTCCCACCGCGCGTCCGCGATCGGGATGTGCCGGATATCGACAAGGTTCCGCTCGTCCCGCTCATACTCCGCGACGTCCGCCGGCAGCCGCAGCACAGGCTCGGGCATGCCATCGATCCCCGTCGAGTAATCCCCGAGCACCTGCTCGAGCACGCGGATCGCATCCCGCGTGCGCGCGCCCTTGCCGCCGCGGACGACCGACGATCCGACGGCCAGCGTCACAGCGATCAGCGTCGCCATGATCGCGAGCACTACGAGCAACTCGATGAGTGTGAACCCCCCGCCGGGCGTCCAGCGGGTAGAGCGTCGGCGGGTCCGGGTGCGTCGCGGGCTCGGTGCGTGCATGGTGTGTCTCTCGGTCAGGCGCCAGTTCGTCCCCGCGCCGGGGCCCCGCATCGATCGCCGAGCCCCCGCACACGGGTTTATACGTCAAGTCGGGCCCGGATGATCCAACCGCCCCGCGATCGGGGCCGCCTCACCCCCCTGCGGGGCCCTTAGGCGGCTCGGGCTTCTGCCCGCCACCAACCGCCCCACCGG
>BQJQ01000008.1 GCA_021604785.1 Phycisphaeraceae bacterium | reverse complement strand
AACGCGAGCACCGAGACCTCCGCCGAGGGCATCGCGATCCAGCTCGTCCTCGACCGTTCGCGGAGCATGGATGACCCCGGCGCGCTCGACGGCAATCAGGTCACCCGCCTCGAAGCCGCCAAACGCGTCCTCGCCGAGTTCGTCGCGGGCAACGGCGACGACCTCGTCGGCCGCCCCGGCGACCTCGTCGGGCTCATCGCCTTCGGCACCTACGCCGACACCCTCTGCCCCCTCGTCCGCGAGCACTCCGCCCTGCTCGATATCCTCTCACGCGTCGAGATCCCCGTCTTCCAGGACGAAGGCGGCACCGCGATCGGCGACGCCCTTGCGCTCGCCTGCGCGCGCCTCCGCGACGCCGAGTCCGCGCTGGCCGAGTCCGCCAAAGCCGCCGACGCGCCCGAGCCCTTCGAGCTCACCAGCAAAGTCATTGTCCTGCTCACCGACGGCGAAAACACCCAGGGCGAGCTCATGCCCCGCGAGGGCGGCGAGCTCGCACGCGAGTGGGGCATCCGCGTGTACATCATCGGTATCCGCGGCGGCGCCACCGTCACCGTCTTCGGACAGTCCCGCAACATCGGTCAGGAGATCAACGAACGCGAACTCACCACCGTCGCCGAGATGACCGGCGGCCGCTTCTTCCCCGTCGAGGACCTTGCCGACCTCCGCGACGTCTACAGCGCCATCGGAGACCTCGAAAAGACCGAGATCACCATCGACGAGCACACCGAGTACGAAGAGCGGTTCGCCCCGCTCGCGATCGGAGCCTTCGCCCTCGTAGGGCTCGAGGCGCTGCTCGGCGCCACCCTCTTCCGGAGGATCCCATGACCGGCGGCCTCCCCTTCGCGCTGGGCGACCCCGAGTGGGTCCACGCCGTCTGGGCGGCGCCCGTGCTGCTCCTCGTCTTCGCGTGGTCGATCCGCGCCAGCCGGCGCGCGCTGGAGCGCTTCGCCGATCGCGGCATGCTCGACGCAATCGCCGGCTCGTTCAGCGTCCGCAAACGCTGGATACGCGGCGGGCTGGTTTCGTTCGCGGTCGGGCTGCTGGCCATCGCGATCGCGCGCCCGCTGACCGACCCCGTGCCCGTCGAGGTCGAGCAGCACGGGCGGGACATCGTCTTCGTCGTGGACGTCTCGCGGAGCATGCTCGCCCGCGACCTCGCCCCCAACCGGCTCGAGCGTTCCAAGCTCTGGATCTCCGACCTCGTCGAGGACCGCCCGGGCGACCGCGTCGGGCTCGTCGCGTTCGCCGGCGCTTCGGTCGTCGCCTGCCCGCTCACGCACGACCGCACGTTCTTCGACCTCGCCCTCGATGAACTGACACCCCGCTCGGCCCCCATCGGCGGCACGTTCATCGGCGACGCGATCCGCAAAACCATCTCGGACGTCTTCGAGATCGACCCCGACGACACCGACGCCGCGCGCATCACGCGCGACATCATCCTGATCACCGACGGCGAGGACCAGGACAGCTTCCCCATCGAAGCCGCGTCCGCCGCGGGGCGCGTGGGTGTCCGCGTCATCGCGATCGGCGTGGGCGACAGCGGCGCCGGCTCGTTCGTGCCAGACCCCGAGACGGGCCAACCGATCACGCACGATGGGCGCCCGGTCAGGTCGTCGATGGACGCGTCGGGGCTCGCCGAGATCGCTGGGGCGTCAGCCGGCGGCGTCATGCTCAACGTCGGCACCGGCACCATCCGCCTCGACGAGGTCTACCGCGATCTAACTGCCAACGAACCCACCCGCGCGCTCGGCTCGGTCGATACCGTGCGTTACACCGAGCGGTTCTGGATCCCCCTGCTCGGCGCGCTCGCCCTGCTCGTCGTCGAGGCGCTCGTGAGTGATCGGAGGTGGGGGCGATGATTCGCATCTGGCTCACCCTGGCCATGCTCGCAGCGATCGACGCACCCGCGCACGCCGCGGACCCCGCGCCGCTCAAGAAACCCACGGAGCAAGAGCGACTGCCCGCCCCGATGATCCGCGCCGCAATCGAGCGAGGGACCGATGCGTACAACGCGGGCGAGCCCGAACTGGCCGCGGACATCCTGACCGACGCCGCCGAGCGAGCGTCCGACCCGGCCCTCGGCGCCATCGCGAGCCTCAACGCCGGGCGCGCCATGCTCAGCGCTGGCGACTCGGTGTCAGCCGCCGAGCGCTTCCGCGCCGCCGACCGGGGTGCGACCGACGCCACCGTGCGCGCCGATGCGCGGTTCAACCTCGCCCACGCTTTGCTCGCCCAGGCGCCCGAGGTCTCCATGCCCGGCATGATGGGCGTCACCGAGGGCGGGACGACCATTGATGACCGGATTGAAGCGTTGACGGCGGCCGAACGGGCCTTCCGATCGTGCCTGGACGTCGCCCCGGGTGACACCGACGCCGCGCAGAACACCGAGCGCATCCGCCGCGAGATCCACGATCTGCGCAAGATGCAGGAGATGCTCGAGCAGCAGCAAAAGCAGACGCCGCAGAACACGGACCAGCTGAACCAACTCGCCCAGGAGCAGCACGAGCAGTCCGAGCTGAACGAGGGCGAAGAGCCGCAGAGCCCGCAGGAAGCGGAGGACGCTCAGCAGGACCTGTCCGAGCGCACCCAGGAGGCGATCGAGGGTCTGCGTCAGCAGGCCGCCCAGGCGCGCGAAAACGGTCAGGATGCGCTCGCCGAGAAGCTCGAGGACGCGGCTCAGCAGGCCGAGGCGGCCCGCGCAGCCCAGCAGGAAGCCGAAGAGGCGCTCGAAGAAGGGCGCACACCCGACGCCGCCGAGCGCCAGGCCGAAGCCGCCGAGCGTCTCGAGGAAGCCGCGGCGTCGGCGCGCGAGGCGGCCGAATCCGTCCAGCAGCCCGAGGACCAATCCGGTGAATCGGGCGACCCGAGCCAGCAGCCCGAGGGCGAGGGTGATGAGTCGCAAGAGCCGCCCGAGCAGGACCCGGGCGACGAGATCGCCGAGCAGTTGATCGACCGGGAAGAGCGGCAGCGCGACGCACGCGAGCAGCGGCGCTCGCGCATCGCACAGCCTGTGTACGTGGAGCGTGACTGGTGAAACGGACCTGGATCATCGCGATAATGGCGCTCACCGCCGGGTGGTGGTGGGGCGTCCCGGGCGCGCACGCGCAGCCGACGGACACGCCCGAGATCGGCGTCTCGGCCGAAATCGAACGCCGGCGCGTCTACGTGGGCGACCGCGTCCGGTTTCAGATCACCGTCTCGGGCTCGAACACGCCCGAGGTGCCCGATCTGACGCTGCCCCCGGGCGTCGCCGGCGAGTACCGCGGCGGGCGCGAGCGGTCGTCATCGTTCACGACGATCGTCAACGGCCGCCGGACCGTGCGGTCCACCCTCGCGTATGTGTTTGAGTATCACGTCTCGCCGCAGGAGGCGGGCGAGTTCACGATCGGCCCGGTCGAAGTCGTCGTGGACGGGCAGACGTACACGACCAACCGCGTGACGCTCGGCGCCGTGCAGCCGCAGGACGCGAGCGCGGAGTACCCGATCACCGCCGAGCTTGCGCGCACGGACCTGTGGGCGGGCGAGGCGGTGCCGATCCGGGTGACGTGGTACATCGGGGGCGACGTCGAGTCGCCCTCGTTCGATGTGACGACGCTGCCCGATTCGGTGCAGGTCTTGCCAAACCGGACGCCGCCGGACTGGACGGGCGCGCGCGAGCGTCGCATGGGCGCGGTGCTCGGGCAGGAGCTGGTGATGGACTTCGGCCGCGAGCAGCGCGACGGGCGCGAAGTCCGCACGCTCTCGTTCGACCTGCTGGTCTCGCCGAGCGAACCGGGCACGTACGAGCTTGGGCCGGTGGGGGTGGTGTTCGACCGGGTGGTCCGCGGGCGCGGGCGGGTGCGGGTCATCTCGGTGTCCGACCCGATCACGGTGACGGTGCGCCCACCGCCGATCGAGGGGCGGCCCGCGGGGTACGCCGGCCTGATCGGGCGGTACGGCGTCACCACCCAGGCGTCTGCGACCGCCGCGAACGTGGGCGACCCGATCACGCTCACGCTGCGCCTCGAGGGCGACGAGCCCATGGTCGGCGTCGGCTCGGGCCCGGACCTGGGCGCGATCGAGGCGTTCACCGACGGGTTCCAACTCGCCGCCGACGGGTGGGACCCCGTGACGACGCAGATCCCGGGGCGCCGGATCTTCCAGACCACCATCCGCCCGCTCTCGGCAGATGTGACCGAAATCCCCGCGATCCCGGTCGCGTACTTCGATGTCGGCGAGGGCGTGTATCGCGTTGCGGAGTCCGAACCGATCCCGCTGTTTGTGCGCGCGGTGCGCGAGATCACCGCGGCCGACGCGCTGATGGGATCGGCCCCGGCATCCATCGCCCGCTCGGGGCTCGACAGCGTGGACGACACGTTCTGGGCGCACGAGCGCGGCCCGGGTGTGCTCACGCCCGACGGGTTCGACCCGATCGAACGCGTGACCAGCCCGGTCTGGATCGTGGTGCTCGTGGCGCCGCCCGCGGCGTATGCCCTCGCGTTCGTCGGGCTCGCCGCGACCCGGGCCCGCGACCCCGAGGCGGCCCGCCGGCGCGGGGCGCTCGCGCACGCCCGGCGTGAACTCAAGCGGTCCGGCGCGGGCAGCGCCGCCCGCCGACTCGTCGCGGACCTTGTCGGACGATCACCCGAGTCCGTGACGGCGGACGACTGCGGCTCGCTCGCCCTCGACGCGCCGACCCGCGCGGACCTCGTCGGGCTCATCGAGACCGAGGAAGCGACACGCTTCGGCGCGCACATCCCCTCGGCCCAGGACTCGGCCAGAACCCTGCGGGTGCTCCGGTCGGCATATCGGCAAACGAAGGGGGGCGCGTGATGCGCACAAGCGTGGTCATCCGGATGTTCCTGCTTGCCTGTTTCGGCGTGGTGATGGTTGCCTCGGCACCGGCCCGCGCGCAGGAACCCGCGAGCGCCGCGGACCTCCTCGCAGGGGCCGAGCAAACGATGGAGGACGCCGTCCGCGCCGCCGATGCGGACCCGGTGCTCGCCCAGGACCTCTACGCCGAGGCCGCCGCCCGGTACGACCGCCTGATCCAAACGCACGCGATCGACTCGGTCGAACTGCACCGGGCGGCGGGCAACGCCCACCTGCTCGCGGGTTCGCCCGGAAGGGCGATCGCGAGCTACCTGCGCGCCGAGCGGCTGGACCCGACGGACGAGCGCACGCGCGCAAGCCTGGCCCACGCGCGCTCTCGCGTCGCGACGGCGGTGGCACCGGGCGTGCACGAGCGTTCGATGTCGGCGGTCTTCTGGTGGCGCGGGCGCGTGCCGCGGGGCGTGATGTTCGGCGTTGCCGCGGGCGCATTCCTCGCGTTCTGGGGCGTTGCGTTTGCGCGCCTGTTGACCGACGTGCGGATCGGGCGGGTGTGGTCGGTGCTGCTGGCGCTGGTCGCGGTCGTCGCGTTTGGCTCGCTCGTCGCCGAGCGCGAGGTGACGCGGACGGTGCGGCGGGGGGTGGTCGTGGATGCGTCCGCCGTCGCTCGCGCGGGCCCGAGCGAGGCTGTCTACCCCGAGTCGTTCGAGCAGCGGTTGTCGCCGGGCGTGGAAGTTGTGGTGCTGACCCACCAGGATGGGTGGGTGCAAATCCGGCTCGCGGACGGCCGAGAGGCGTGGATCGTCGATTCGGCGCTCGAGATCGTCTGACTCAGCCGCCCCCCGAACGTGGTCTTGTGCCGGACCCGCGGGTGCGGGTAGGCTGGGGTGTCCGGGAGGAGAGGGCGGCACGCGTTGCTGGGCACGACGCAAGGAGGCCGCGACATGCAAGAGCAGACCAGAAGGGCAACGGCGCACGACGCGGCGGATGCCGGTGACGACCGACGCGACCCGTTCCGGGCCGAAGCGGACGACGGTGGGCAGTGGTTCGTGTGGCGGCGGCTCGCGTCGTCCGGGTGGGCCGCGTGGCGGGCGTGCCCGACGCGGTCGGACGCGATCGAACTCGCGGCGTCGTTGAACCACAAGACGGGGCCGTCGGCTGCGAATTGAGCCATATCCACGCCATGCGAGGTCCGCGGGCGTCCTCATCGCACTTGGCGGGGATGGTCTCGCCCCGGTTCGGGCGTCGGGATAGAATCCACCCAGCACACGCCGAGCCCTCGGCCTGGTGTGTGCCCGGCAACTCGATGACGCGGGTGTAGTTCAGTGGTAGAACGTCAGCTTCCCAAGCTGAATGTCGTCGGTTCGACTCCGATCACCCGCTCTTTCGCATGACCCCGCTCGGAGCCGCGCTGTGCTGCTCGGGAGCGGGGTTGTTCGTTCTGGGGCCGGGCTGTTGCCCCGCCCGGGACACCGCGCTGCCGATCGGTCGGCGTGGGCACAGCACCGCGGTGGCCGGCCACCCATATCAAGGACGCCCGCCATGGCATGGCTCTATCTCGCTCTCGCAGCCCTCTTCGAGATCCTCTTCGCCGTCTCGATGAAGCAGTCGCACGGGTTCACGCGTCTTTGGCCCACCGTGCTCACAGTCATCGGCGTCATCGGCGGGATCTCGCTGCTCACGCTCGCGCTCAAGACGCTGCCCGTCAGCGTTGGCTACCCCATCTGGGTCGGCGTGGGGACGCTGGGCACGGTCCTCTTCGGCGTCTTCATGCTCGACGAGCCGATGTCGCCCGTCCGGGTCGCCAGCATCGGCGCCATCCTGCTCGGCGTGATCGGGCTCAAGATTGCGTCGCCCGGCGCGGGCGATGAGTCGCCCCCCGAGATCTCCGAAGCGGCGCCCACGCCGGGCTGATCCGTGCGTGGGCAAGCCGCCTGTCGGGCGGCTTACGCGCCCTGCCCGTGCCGCTTGCTCCGCTCGAGCAGTTCCGCAGCGAGGTCCTCGGCCGTGTAATGCTCGAACTCGTACGGAGTCTGCACCGCCGGGACGCACCCCTCCCACGTGATGTTCGCCGCCGCCTGCACCCAGTCGCCGTGGAACGTCGCGTACACCAGATCCGTGGAGTGCCCGTCGAGGATGCGGATGACCTCGGCGCGGTGCCACGCGAGCGGGATGTTCCCCGAGTGCGCCTGCATCCGCCACGTCGCCTCGCCGGCGACGCAGGTGAACCCCCAGTCGTTGAGCCAGGTGTGCTGTTTCTGGAACCGCGCCTCGGCCCCCACGAACCCGCCCTGCTCGGTCTTGTGCCAGCGCGCGAGCTGCGCAAACCGGGCGTTCGGATGGTCCTCGTCCTTGCCCACCAGGTTGTCGAACACGATCGAGACGTACGGACGCTCGAGGAACGGGGCGAGGGACTCGAGCCACAGCCCGAACGCGTGCGACCCGAGGTTGCTCTCGAACCGGTGCAGGTCTTCCTTGTCGTACGAGCCGACGTAGACGATGATCTCGACGTCGGGCGCCGCGTCGTGGATCGTGTCGAACGCCTCGATCATGTCCGTGAGCACGTGCCCCTGCCCCGTGCGGCGCAGGTGGTCGACCTGGTCGAGCCCCATGTGCCACTGATCGAGCGATTCGTCCGCGATCCCGGTCTCCCGCAGGTGCACCTCGTAGGGCGACTGCCCGGTCGGCTTGCCCAGGGGCAGGTGGAAGAACACACGCCGATACCCGAGGTCCGCGATCGCGTGGCGCACGTAGTTGGCGGTGAACCGCTGCCACCCGCCCGGCTGTTCGAGCCCGAAGCTCATGTGGTTCGGGTTTCCCTCGGACCACGGGTCCGAGGCGCACGGGAAGTGCGCGACGAGCCTGCCGGCGAGCTGCTCGACGGCGGTGTTGGATGTCGTCGTGTTGGTCTGCCACAGGGCAACGTCGAGCGTTGCCGCTTGCTCGGGCGCTGGGCGCAGCGCGGGCCACGGCGCAACAGCCGCTGCGATCGCGACCAGGGCGGCCGCCGTACGTATGGACTTCATGTTGTGGGGTCCTCTTTCTACTCCGTTGTCGCGGGGAGGCGTGGTGTGCCCGGCGCGTCCGTGCCGAGGCTTGGTTCGCGGGCCATCGTCGGGGCGCCGCGGTGCAGAGCGTAGCGTGAAACGCTTGGCATCGCATCCCGTTGACCGCGGGCGAGTGCAGGGCGTGGTCACGCGGCTCGGCTGTCACATTCGGGGTTTTGACCCCGATTATTGGGGGTTCTTCGGCTGTGCCCGGGCGCACCCAAACCGCACCCGCATCGCCGGGGGTGGTGTTGTGCCGGCCAGTGAACCCGGGCGGTCTGGCCCGCCGGTGGGGACGGGTTCCTCGAAAATCAGCGTGCCCCGGAGCGATTCACTCGTCAGAGTTGTGCGTCACGCGGAGCATCCCGGGCGGCAGGTGCCGCCGCGGCCGGTGACACGCGACGGCCGGCGCACAACCCGTGCGACCGGCGACAGGCCCCGCGAACAAGGGCCCACCAGACCCATCCCGCCGCCCTCCCGGGCGTGAACTCGGCGGAGATCGCGGTGCGCGCCGCGCTGTCCGAGTCGCCCCGGGAACCGCGTCCCCACACCCGGTGCACACACCGGCGGCGATCCCCGCGCACAAGGCTCCCAACCCATGCGAACCCGCACGACCACGCCGAACCGTGTCCGACTGCTCTTGCTCCTTGCCGGGTGCGCCGGCGCGCCCGCCGCGGCGATCGGCGACATCGACCCCGCGTGCTCCAACCCGCACGTCCACCAGCCGCTGCTCGACATCCTGCCCGTCGGCGCCGCGACCGACATCGCCGTCCGAACGGGCGACTGGTCGCGCAGCACGACCTGGGCGTCCGGGATGCCCCCGGCCGACGACGCGACGGTGATGATCCCTGAGGGCGTCACGGTGACCGTCGATGATGCATTCGACGCGCGCCTCGACGTCATCCGCGTGGACGGCACCCTCCGCTACGCCACCGACCGCGACACGCGCCTGATCGTGGACACGCTCTATAGCTCGCCCGGGGGCATCATCGAGGTCGGGTCCGCCGGCGACCCGGTGCAGGCGGGCGTGACGGCCGAACTGATCATCCGCACGGGCCGACCGATCGACACGGTCCGCGACCCGCAGCAGGTCGGGCGCGGGCTGGTGCCGCACGGCAGGGTCTCGCTGGTCGGGTCGGACGTGCTCGACTTCGCGCCGCTCGCCGTCGATGCGCTGGTCGGGGACGGGGAACTCATCATCGAACTCACCGACGGCGACACCACGCCGCTCGGGTGGGCGATCGGCGACACGATCGTCCTCGCTGGCACGAGCTACGACGCGAACGGCTCGGACGCCGACAACTCGCGCTTCCGCGACGAGGTGCTCACCATCACCGCCATCAACGGCGACACCGTCTCGTTCGTCAACGAGGGGATCCCGTCGGGCAATCGCGCCCGCCTGCTCCACGACCACGCCCGCCCGGCTGGGTACGACGACGAGCGCCTGAACGTGTACGTTGCGAATCTGACGCGGAACGTGATCGTGCGGTCCGAGGACCCCGCCGCTCCGATCGCCCAGCGCGGGCACGTCATGGTCATGCACACCTCCGATGCGTTGATCGAGAACGCCGCGTTCTACGACCTCGGGCGATCGGACAAAAACCGCTTGCTCGACGACCCGGGCACCAACCTCGACGGCTCGCCCGGCGGGGGCACGAACGTCCGCGGGCGGTACGCCGTCCACTTCCACCGGAACCTGCCGCGCGCGGGGGGCATCCCTCCGGGGTGCCCGCCCGCGGTCGCGCGGGGCAACGCCGTCTGGGGCTCGCCCGGGTGGGGGCTCGTGCACCACGACTCGTACTGTGTGCTCGAGGACAACGTCGTGTTCGACGTCGTCGGCTCGGCCATCGTCGCCGAGGCGGGCAACGAGATCGGACGCTGGCAGCACAACCTGACGATCAAGACGACCGGCGACGACGACCCCGCCGCCACGTTCGACGGATCTGCCCGCGTGCCCCTGTTCGACTTCGGCTTCAACGGCGAGGGCTACTGGGTGCAGGGCGGCGCGCAGGTCGAGATGATCGACAACGCCGCCTCCAGCGCGATGGTCGGCATGGACATCTTCAACGGCGTCGACGGCAACGACAACCGCGACAAGGGGTCCATCCCGCGTGCGCACCTCGCCGCCGACGATCAGTACATCGTCACCAACGGCACGGCGATCGACGTCACCAACGTCCCGCTCAAACGCCTCCGCGGGCTCGAGGTCTCCAACTCCGAGATCGGGCTCATCTTCTGGAACCACATGCGCAACGACGATGGGCAACTCGGCTTCGTCTGCCCCTGCGATAACAACAACCACCGCGAACGATCGCTCGTCGAGGACTTCCGTCTCTGGAATATCTTCGGAGAGGGCGTCTTCATGCAGTACTCCACCCAGATCGACTTCCGCGACGGGTTCGTGCTGGGTGACCCGTCCGACCCCGTGCCGGTTCGCCTGGGCATCAACGGCGCCGGCCGCGGGCACGGCATCGGCATGAACGGGCCCGCCCAGCGCCTTACGTTCGACGATCTTCGCATCGAGGGTTTCGAGCGTGGGATCCGCCTGCCCCGCGAGGGGCTCGACGAGCGCACCGTGCCCTACGCCCGCTCGCGCCTGATGAACTCGGTCATCGCGAACAACACCTACCCGATGTCCAAGAAGCAGCGCAACTTCGGCGACCCCGACAAATTCCCCGACTACTTCGAGATCAAGGACACGTCGTTCGGGTACGCCGGCGCGAACGACGACCCGGTCGCGTGGTTCGATGACGAACCTGTAGGCGACGAGGGCATCATCCGCTTCGACGCGGGCGCATCCTTCGACCCGGACCCGCCGAGCGATCTTGAACTCGCTGGCGACGCGATCGCGTCCTACGCGTGGGACTTCGACGGGGACACGATACCCGACGATTTCGGCCGCGTCGTGCACCGGATGTTCGAATCCAAGGGCCCGCACGCGATCACGCTGACCGTCTACGACGCCTTCGGCGCCACCGCGAGCGTGCAGCGTTCGATCAAAGTAGATCTCGAGCCATACGCCGAGATGATCGCCGACCCCGGGTTCGACGCGCCCCTCGCCGGTCCCGGGTGGCAGTTCGACACCGCCCGCCCGGGCGAGTGGTTCGCCCGCGACGGCGAGGTGCAGGGCGGGGCCGCCCGCATGCTCGGGCAGCAGTGGGGCGTCGCTGGGCTCGGGCAGATCGCGTACGACGATTACGCCCGGCGCGGCACACAGCGGTTCAGCTTCGACCTCACCAACACCGAGGGCGGCTTGAACGACAACCGCGTCATCGCCCAGGTCTGGGGCATCCACGGCGAATTCCTCGCCCGCCCCGAGGGCGACCCGCCCCGCTCAGACGGCGCCGTCCCGATGGTCGCGGACCTGCTGCTCGAGGAGACGATCGCGTCGCCCACCGCCGAGGTGAGCTTTGCCGGCACGTTCGACGCGGGCGAGGGGTACGAGTTCTTCCTCGTGCAGTTCCGCGGCTTGGGCATCAACCACGCGACCGGTGACGACGTCCGCATCGACAACGTCTCGGTGACCGGCTCGTGCTCCGCAGACCTGACCGGCGACGACAACGCTGACGCCGCGGACATCGACGCGTTCATCACGATGTTCCTGAGTGGGGATGCCGGCGCGGACCTGTCCGGCGACGGCACGATCAACATCGACGACGTGGATGCCTTCGTAGACGCCTTCCTCGCCGGGTGCTGATCCCGCCCGGCCCGACGCGCCGGCCGGCGTGCGACACCCGAAGACATACGCCGCGACGCCCCCGTGCACTGTGCGGGGGCGTCGCCTTGCTTCTGCGGCACCGGGATTGGCAACCGCCAGCGTCCCGGGTATACCGGGACCATGACGACAGACCCGACCCGCCGGACGTTCCTCGCCGCCGCCTCGCTGACCGCGCTGGGAGCCGTGACCGACTGGTCCGGCGCGCACGTCCCCGCCCGAGCGCAGCCGGAGGGTGATCCGCCGAAGACCGGCGACGACCACCGCGGCCCGTGCGCCATCGCCTCGGGGAACGGTGTGCAGGCCGTCGCGCGGGCGCGCGACCGCGTCCGCGCGGGCGTGGACCCCGTGATCGCCGTCGTCGAGGGCGTCGGCATCGTCGAGGCGGACCCCGACGACATGTCCGTCGGGCTCGGCGGGCTGCCCAACGAGGACGGCGTCGTCGAGCTCGACTCCTCGGTCATGCACGGACCCACGCACAAAGCCGGCGCCGTCGCGGCGATCCGAGACATGCTCCACCCCGCGCAGGTCGCGCTCAAGGTCCTCCAGACCACCGACCACGTCCTGATCGTGGGCGAGGGCGCCCGCCGGTTCGCGATCGCCAACGGGTTTGACGTCACCGACATGCTCACCCCGCGCGCCCGCGAGGCGTGGCTGCGCTGGAAGCGGTCGAGCTCTCCAAAGGACGACTGGCTCGACGAGGGCCAGATGGACTGGACGCCCGACGGCCGCGAGCGTGCGCACGCAGCCGCCGATCCGCGCGAGCCGATTCCCTACACCTACGGCACCATCCACTGCGGCGCGACGGACGCCGCGGGCAACGTCAGCGCCTGCACCACGACCAGCGGGCTGAGCTACAAGATCCCCGGTCGCGTGGGCGACTCGCCCATCATCGGCGCCGGGATGTACGTGGACAACGAGGTCGGGTCCGCCGGCGCGACCGGGCGCGGCGAGGCGGTCATCCAGTCGTGCGGCGCGTTCAGCGCCGTCCGCCACATGGCCGACGGCAAGCCGCCCACCGAGGCGTGCCTCGCGGTGCTCAAGGAGATCGCCGATCGGTCGAAGAGGCAGCGTCGCCTGGTGGACGAGAACGGGCGCCTGAACTTCAACGTCATCATGTACGCGCTGCGCAAGGACGGCGCGTACGGGTCCGCAGCGATGACCGAGGGGCGAGATTTCGCCGTCGCGACCGACGCCGGCGCCCGCCGCGAGCCGTGCGCGTTCCTGTACGAGCGGGGCTGACCTCCCCGGCGGCTGCGGTCGGATCAGGGTTTCCTGTCAGCGGCGCCCCTCCGCGGGCGGTGCAATGGCATCGGGCCTGGTCCGCCGGGCACGCCGAAGCACGAGAAACACATAACTCGGTCCCCAGCGGACGCCGGGAAGGAGCTGTCGGTATGCGCACATCGAAGAAGATCGGAACGCGGATGCTCGCTGGGGCGATCCTGGCAGGGGCCGTGTTCATGCTCGGCGGGTGCGGGTGGCACTCGGTCGTTCACCACAGCAGTCACGGGTACCACGGGCCGCCCCGACACCACGCCGGGCACCATCACGGGCATCGCGGCCACCGCCCGCCGGTGCTCCACCACGGCGGGCATCGCGGGCACCGCGGCGGTCACTGATCGGGGTGGTCAGACGGTCTCGCCGAAGAGCGAGAGCCCGGTCGCCTCGGTGATGCGCACGGGGACGATGCATCCGATCCAGTCGTCGGGCGCGCGCCCACCGGCGGTCGGCACCTCGAAGTGGACGATCAGGTCCGTATCCGTGCGCCCAGAGAGCTGGACCGAAGAGCCCTGAGCGTGAGCGACGGGTTGGAGTGCGGTGGTGGTCGGCCCGCCGCTCACGCTCGGGGCTCCTTGAGAACCACCGAACGCCGATGAGCGCCCGCCGATCGTGATGTCCACCATGCCCGTGCCGGGCTTGACGTCGATGCCGCGCTTCTTCTTCTCGGCCCGGCTGAGTCCCTCGACGAGCACGCCGAAGGTGCTCCCGATCTGCTCGCGGGCGATCTCGTCGGAGATGGTCGACTGCAACGCGAGCAGCTCGTTGTTGCGCGCGCGCTTGACGCTCTCGGGCACGTCGTCGGCGATCTTGTCGTACGCGTGAGTGCCAGGCCTGGGTGAGTACTTGAAAATAAACTGGTTCTTGGACCTCGAGCGGATCAGCATCTGCTTGGTCAGCTCAAAGTCCTCGTCGGTCTCGGTGCAGAACCCGACGATCACGTCCCCCGAGATCATCAGCGGGCGCCCGATCTCGGGCTGATCCAGGATCGCCCGGGCCCGGTCGAGGAATTCGTAGTACTCGCCCACGGTGTACCCGCGGTTCATCAGCTTGAGCATCCGGTCGGACCCGGACTGGGCGGGCACGTGCAGGTATCGGCACAGGCGCGGGTGATCGCGGATGACCTCGAGCACGTCGTCGCCGAAGTCGCGGGGGTAGCTGGTGACGAACCGGAGGCGCTCGATTGCGGGCACCTCGTCGTGGATGCGCGCGAGCAGATCGGCGAAGGTCGTGGTTTGGGCGCCCGCGAAGGCGTCTCGGTGGTGCGAGCCCTTGTAGGTCCGCCCCTTCTGAGGCTGGACGACGCCGTCGATCGTCACGGCTGACCCATGCTCGAACCGGTAATGGTTCACCGTCTGCCCGAGCAGCGTGACCTCGATGACGCCCGCGTCGGCGAGTCTCTTGCACTCGTCCACGATGTGGTCCGGTGGGCGGTGGACCTCGGCGCCACGCGTGTGCGGCACCACGCAGTAGGTGCAGAACTTGTTGCACCCGCGGGTGATGCGGACGTACGCGCTCTTGCGCGCGTTCGCGTCGATCGGCGAGATGGCCCGCGACAGGTCGAGCATCTCGAGCGAGTCTCCGATCGCGCCGAGCGTCGAGCTGCGGCGCGACGCGGACCCCTGCAGCGCGACCGACCGGGCCGAGCGCCCCGCGGCGTGGGCCGGGTCGGTGTCGAGCATCGACCGGCGCGTCCGCACCGCGTTGTCGATCAGCGCGGGCAGCTTGTCGAGCTCCGCGGGCCCGCACATCACATCGACGACCGGGTGCCGGTCCATCAGCGTGGCGCCGTCCCGCTCGGCCATGCACCCGAGGACGCCGACGACCAGGTCCGGGCGCTGTGCCTTGGTCTCCTTGAGCATCCCCAGGCGAGACCAGACCTTCTGCTCGGCCCGCTCGCGCACCGAGCAAGTGTTGTAGAGGATCACGTCCGCCTCGCCCGCGTCGCGGACGAACCGGTACCCCAGCGCCCCGAGGGCGCCGGCGACGAGCTCGGAGTCGAGCTCGTTCATCTGGCACCCGAAGGTCTCGAGATGGACGCGTGGGCCGGTCATGGGCCCGAGTGTACGCGTTGATCGGCCGGGGCCCAAGCCCGACGCCCCCGGCGGGTGGGTGCAAGGTGCTGGGGCTCAGGGTGTTCGGGCGCGGGCGGGTCGGTAGACTTGCCCCGTGCGCGGCACCGACGTGAAAGAGTGGTTCCACGAGCTGCCGCTGGCGAGCAAGAGCTTGCTGCTGTTCGGGGCGGCGACGGCCCTGATCATCGTCATCGCGCTCATGCTCCCCCTGGTGCGGATGAACGTGCTCGTCGGGTCCGGGCAGCTCGAGCAGTCCCGAGCGTTGGCCGACGCCTGGGCGTCGATCGAGCAAGAAGCCGACGGCACGGTGCAGTTCGGGACGGCCCAGGTCCGTGTGCTCGACGCAGAGGGGACGGTGCGAGAAGCGGCGGACGACCGGTTCGTCCGCGCGGCCCTCCGCCGACTGGACCGCGATGACGCCCGCGCGGACTGGATGCAGACCCAGTGGGACGGCGGGGCCCATGTCTACCGCTATGCCCGCGCCCGCCGGGGCGCGGACGGCTCGCTGATAACCCTGACCACGGTCGAGCGGCGTTCGGAAGGCGCGGCGTGGCAGCTGCTCATCAACGTCTTCTTTGTCATCGCGGCGGGCTCGTTCGTGCTCGCGGTGGCGTTGATCGTCTTTGCGCTGATCGCGTCGCGGCTGATCCTCGCCCCGGTCGAGACGCTCAAGCAGGCCGCCGAGCGGGTCCGCGAGGGCTCGCTCGCGACGCGGGCGGACATCCGCACGGGCGACGAGTTCGAGGAGCTGGCCGAGACGTTCAACCTGATGCTCGCCGAGCTGGAGCGCGGGCAGGACCGGCTCCGCTCGATCAACGCGGCGATGGATCTCAAGCTCAGCGAGCTGTCGGAGGCGAACGTCACGCTGTACCAATCCGCCAAGCTCAAGGGCGACTTCGTCGCGAGCGTGAGCCACGAGCTGCGGACGCCGCTGAACTCGGTGATCGGGTTCGCCGAGCTGCTGCTCGAGATCGCCCGCCAGGAGACGGCGACGGCCAACGCGGGCGAGCCCGTCGAGATCGACCCCGAGAAGCTCAAGAAACGCGAGCGGTACCTGGTCAACATCGTGACGGCGGGGCGGACGCTGCTCGAGATGATCGAGTCGCTGCTCGAGATGGCCAAAATCGAGGCGGGGCGCGTCGAGGTGCACCCCGAGCCGATGGTGATGCGCGACGTCTGCGAGGGGCTCGTCGGGCTGATCTACCCGCTGGCGCACCGCAAGGGCATCTCGGTGGAGCTCGAGGTCGAGCCGACGCTGCCGGTGATCGAGACGGACGTGAAGAAGTTCCAGCAGGTGATCTTCAACCTGCTGTCCAACGCCGTGAAGTTCACCGCCCGCGAGGGCAGCCGGGGCAAGATCACGCTGCGGGCCGAGCGGCTGCCCGACGCCGCGGCCGGCGCGTCCAACGAGGACACGTCGGGCGAGCGAGTCCGCGTCTCGGTCATCGACGACGGCCCGGGCATCGCGCCAGAGGAACAGGAACGCATCTTCGGCAAGTTCCACCAGCTCGACGAGGGGCACACCAAGCGCCACGCCGGCACCGGGCTCGGGCTGGCGATCGTCTCCGAGCTGACCGTGGTGTTGCAGGGCGAGGTGCAGCTGGTCTCGGAGGTCGGGCGCGGGTCGATGTTCAGCGTCATCCTGCCCGCGCGGCTCGACATGGACCGGTTCAAACGCGAGAGCGCCGAGCGGCGCGAGCAGATCGAATCCGAGCGGACCATCGCCCCCGCGGGGGACCCCGAGCCCGCGAAGAGCGTGTGACCCTACCCGCCGACGGCGTTCTCGTGGTGGCGGATCGCCACCGCCTTGCGTCCGCGGGCGTCGAGGTCCACCGCGACGACATCGATCCGGATCGGGCGGTCGCGGAACCCGTCGCGGCGAGCCAGCGCGTGGGCGATGCGTCGCAGGGCGTGCTGCTTGCGTGACGTGATGCTCGCCTCGGGGCGGCGCTCGCCCGGGTCGGCGGACGCGACGCGGGCCTTGACCTCGACGACCACCAGCGTGCGCCCGTCGGGTGATTCGCAGACGAGGTCCGCCTCGCCCACGCCGGTGTCGAGGTTCCGCGCCAGCACGCGGTACCCCTTGCGTTTGAGGTACCCCGCGGCGAGCCGCTCGCCCCGCCGACCCGTCGGGGACGCGGGGGCGCGGGCGGTGCCGGAGTGTGTGAACGCCGCGAGCAGGCGCGCGAGCGGGCTCACCGATCGCGCGGGCCGTAGCGCTCGACGGCGATCTCGTACAGGCGTGCGTGGATCTCGTCGAGATCCCCCACGCGGGCCCGCTCGATCAGGCGGTTGATGTACTTGTCGAGCTCCTCCTGGCGGCGCTCGATGGTCAGCTCCTGCTCGATCTTGAGCTGCGCGTCGTACAGCGACGTCGACTCCTGCTCGATCGTCTCAAGCAGCAGCCACCCCGTGAGCGACCCGAACTCGATCGGCCCCTCCCATTGCCCCGGGGAGAGCGTCTTGGCCAACTCGTTGAGCGCCTCGGCCCCGAAGAACTCCGTGTCGGCGAACTCGCCCTCGACGCGGACCTCCTGCACGCCGCCCTCGTCGGGGCGGAACGAGTTGAGCTCGCCCGACGCGATCTCGGCGAACGCCTTGCCCGACGCGAGCGCATCGCGGATGGCGGCGATCTTCGCCGTCTCGCTCGTGAACGCCCGGATGAGCCTGAACCGCGCCAGCGGCGGCGGGTTGTAGAGCTCGAAGTCCCGCTCGTACCGCTGCTCGATGTCGCGCCGCGAGACGTGCACCCGCTGCACGATCTCCCGCGACAGATTCAGGCGGACGAGCGTGTTCGATTCTTCGTCGCGCTTGCGGTCCTCGAGCGTCTGCCCCTCGGACTCGAGCAGCCGTTTCTCAGCGAGCCGCTCGGAGCCGCGGTTCTCCGACACGAACGCCTGCTGCGCGTTCTCGAGGAACGCCCGCAGGCCCTGTCGCTGCTCCTCGTTCAGGCCCGCGAGCGCCTCGGCCCGGAGCAGCTCGTCGGTGACGAGCTGGTCGAGCGCCCGCTTGATCTCCCGGTCCGCGAGCATGTGCCACTGTCGCGCGGGCAGGCGGTCGGCTTCGGCGATCAGGCGTGCTTCGAGCGGCGCCAGGAACGCGCCGGCGTAGATCGGGTGCCCGTTGATGTCGCCCACCTTCGCGTCCACCAGCTCGGGCTGGCTCACCGGGGCGGCGGGGGCGTACCCCGGGATGCCCGGGTCCGCCCGCAGCGTGTACGTCTGCGGCCTGGTCCGCGGCGGGGCGGCGAGCACCGGGCCCGCGCTGGCCACGTCGAACCCGGATTCGTCGGGATCGGGGCGGGGGACGGCGGGTGCGTCGGCGCCGCCGGCGAACGAGCCGGGCGAGACGCGGGACCGCTCGGGCTCGCCGCCGAGCTCGTCGGCGATCGTCGAGCACCCGGAGGCCGCCAGAGCTAGCGACAGGGCGCCCGTGGTCAGGGCGAGGGCCCACGCGGGGGCCAGAACACGCGGATTCGTCGGGGTTCGCATCAGATCGGTGCTCGTCGGCGCGGCTTCCCCGGGTGGGGGGCCGCTAGGATCGGGCGGACCCGCGGATCCGCGGGCCGGAAGGAACTGGACAGCATGCCCGAAGATACCCCGAAGATTATCGTCGATGACGACTGGAAGTCTCAAGCACAGGCCGAGAAGGAGAAACTCGCCGCCCAGGACGCCCAGGCGAAGGCCGAGGGCCCCGGCGCGGGCCCGGGCGGGCTCCCCGAGAAGCTCACCTTCGACGACCTGATCAAAATGCTCGCGACCCAGGCCCTGATGTACCTCGGGGCCTTCCCCGACCCGCAGACGGGCAAGGCGATGATCGCACTGGACCTCGCCAAGCTCCACATCGACATGCTCGGGCTCATGCAGGACAAGACCAAGGGCAACCTGAGCGACGACGAGAAGTCAATGCTCGACGGCACGGTGCACGAGCTGCGCCTCCAGTTCGCCGAGATCGTCAAAGCCGTCGAGAAGGCCAAGGCCGAGGGCAAGCTCGACGCCTCGGGCGGCGGGGCGATCGACCTGGGCGGCGGGCCCCCCGGCATGTAAGCGGGCCGCACCATGAGTGGTGCGCCGCGAGCTAGACTGCCGAAACAGGGTCCGTGGGCCTTGCTGGGGCGAAAACCGTGAGCGATCGACAGAGCTTCTTCGAGCGACATTCCTTCCTGCTGCGTCGGCTGCACTCCCTCTCGGGCATCGTCCCGATCGGGGTCTTCCTGATCGCGCACCTGACCACCAACAGCTCGCTGGCGTGGGGGCGGTTCGCCCTGCGTGGCGAGGGCGAGGGCATGTCCATCGCCCAGGGCGGGGTCAAGTACTTCCAGGAGGAGGTCAGCTACATCAACGAACAGGTGCCGCACCTGCTGCTGATCGAGGTGACGCTCTGGGTCTCGATCGCGTTCCACGCCATCCTGGGCGTCTACTACGCGACCACGGGCAAGGGCAACACCGCCCACTACCCGCATATGGACAACTGGCGGTATTCGCTCCAGCGGATCAGCGGGTACCTCGGCATCGCGTTCATCTTCTACCACGTCGCGACGCTCCGCTGGGGGTGGACGTGGCTCGTCCCGGGCGGGACGCAGTGGAGCCACCACTTCAGCGCCTCGACGCTGGCAGCGGCGATCCAGGGCTCGCCCGAGGGGTGGACGGCGCTGGGCGTCGCCGTGGCGTTGCTCTACTTCGCCGGGATCACACTGCTCGTCTTCCACTTCGCCAACGGGCTCTGGACCGCGGCGATCACGTGGGGGCTGACGGTCTCCGTGCCCGCCCAGAAGCGGTGGGGCCTGGTCTGCTTCGGGCTCGGCGCGGGCCTGATGCTCGCGGCATGGTCATCGCTCGGCGCGGCGTTCATGGTCGATCCGCAGGAGGCCCGGGCGACCGAGGCTGAGATGATCCTCCACGAGCACGGCCCCGAAGAGTTGCAGCGGATCGAGAACAAGCTCGAGGGGCGCCCGCCGGCAGACGAACACGCGAACGCCGGGGGTGAGGGATGAGTGATCAACGCGTGATCGTGGTGGGCGGCGGGCTGGCCGGGCTGGCCGCCTCCGTCCGTGTCGCCGAGGCGGGCATCGCCGTGGACCTGTTCTCCATGGTCCCCGTCAAACGCTCGCACTCCGTGTGCGCCCAGGGCGGGATCAACGCCTGCAACGAAGTCGCCCGCCAGCAGGGGTACTCCGAGTACCAGCACTTCGACGAAACCCTCTACGGCGGGGACTTTCTCGCCGACCAGGGCCCCGTCCTCGAGATGACCGCCTGGGCCCCCAAGGTCATCGACCTGCTCGACCGGATGGGCGTCCCCTTCAACCGCACGGCTGAGGGCTTCCGCGACCTGCGGCTCTTCGGCGGGTCGCTGTTCAAACGCACCCACTTCGCCGGCGCGACAACGGGCCAGCAGCTCCTCTACGCGCTCGACGAGCAGACCCGCCGGTTCGAGTCCGAGGGCAAGGTGACCAAGTACGAGTTCTGGGAGTTCCTCGCCCCCGTCCTCGACGACAACGGAAAATGCGTCGGCATCGTCGCCCAGGACATGCGGACGATGCAGATCCGCTCGTTCCGGGCGGACGCCGTCGTCATGGCGACCGGCGGCAACGGGCTTGTCTTCGGGCAGAGCACCAACTCGGTCATCTGCACCGGCGGCGCCGCGAGCCGCTGCTACCAGCACGGCGCGTGGTACGGCAACGCCGAGATGATCCAGGTCCACCCGACCGCGATCCCAGGCGCCGACAAGTGCCGCCTGATGTCCGAGTCCGCCCGCGGCGAGGGCGGCCGCGTCTGGGTGCCCAAGGACAAGGCCGACGCACGCAAGCCCGCGGACATCCCCGAGGGCGAACGCTGGTACTTCCTCGAAGAGCGCTACCCCGACTACGGCAATCTCGTGCCGCGCGATATCGCGACGCGCGAGATCTTCGACGTCTGCGTCAACGACCACATGGGCATCGGCGGCGGGAACATGGTCTACCTCGACCTCTCCCACATGGACCCGGACTACCTCACGAACAAGCTCGGCGGGATCCTGGAGATCTACGAGAAGTTCGCCGGCGAGGACCCGCGCCACACCCCGATGAAGATCTTCCCCGCCGTCCACTACACCATGGGCGGCATGTGGACCACCTACACCGAGGGCAGCTACACCCCCGACGCGCCCGCCCCCGAGCACAAGCCGGGCAACGCGATCCCCGTCGCCCCGACCGCGGGCATCGGCATGACGCACGGCGCACCCAACAACATGATGACCAACATCGAGGGCCTGTACGCCTTCGGCGAGGTCAACTTCGCGTACCACGGCGCGACACGCCTGGGCGCCAACGCCCTGCTCAGCTGCATCTTCGACGGGCTTTTCAACGGGCTCTCCGTCGCCAACGCCGTCCAGCACACAGACCGCCCGGCGTCCGACGTGCCCCAATCGGTGTACGACGCCGCCTCCGACCGCGAGCAGGACAAGCACGAAGCGTTCATCGCGACCGCCGGCAACCACTCGGGCGAGAACGCCTACGTCATCGCCCGCGAGATGGGCGTGGAGATGACCGCCGCGTCCACCGTCGTCAAGACCGGCCCGCGCCTCGAGAAGTGCCTCGCCAAGCTCGACGAGCTGAGCGAGCGGTACTCGCGGGTCAAGCTCTCGGACACCGCGACGTGGACGAACCAGTCGCTCAGCTTCACCCGCGCGACCGGCGACATGCTCATCCTCGCCGAGGCGATCGCCAGAGCCGGGCTCCTCCGCCAGGAGTCCCGCGGCAGCCACTACCGCACCGACTTCCCGGACCGCGACGACGCCAGGTTCTGGAAGACCTCGGTCTCGCGGTTCAACCCCGCGACCGGCAAGGCCGACGTGACCTTCGAGCCCGTGCGGGCCCCCTTGGTCAAGCCCCGCCCGCGGACCTACGGCAAGACAGCGCCCGAGCCGGCGAAGAAGACCGCCCAGCCGGTCGGGTCATGAGGGACGTCCGATGCGTGTGACCCTTCACAGCCCCGACGCCCAAGGCCGCAACTTCGCCTGGCTCGACGAACACCGCGACTCGTGGATGGCCCCCTTCGCGGACATGATGAACGAGGACGACCGCGTCATTGGGCGTGTGCTCGATGTCGGGTGCGCCGACGAGCCCGCGTCGTCCGAGGGCACCGTCATCCGGGCGGCGCTGTCGCGCATCGGGACCTGGGATGGGCTCGACCCGTCCGACGACGTCTTCAAGCACCCCCTCCTGACGCGCCGGTGGAAGGGAGGGGTCGAGGAGCTCGTCGCGAACGGGGAGATCCCCGAGTCCGAGTACGACGCCGCGATCTCTTGCTTTGTCTTCGAGCACGTCGCCGACCCGCGCGCCCACCTCGCCGCGATCCACAAGACGCTCAAGCCCGGCGGCGTCGTCATGGGCTACACCCCCAACTGGTGGCACCCCTTCGCCATGGTCTCGCGCTCCATCGAGCTCATCGGCCTCAAGGACCGGTTCTCCAACGACGGGTCCGACAGCGACGTCGCCAAGGTCAACGCCTACCCCGCGTACTACCGCCTGGGCAGCGCCGGGCGGATCGCCAAGGCCGCCCGCGGGCTCGGGTATTCAGCGCTCGACGTCTGGTACATGCCCTGCACCCAGTGGCAGCAGTACTTCCCGTCCGCGATGCGCTTCGCCCCGCGCCTCTACGCCCGTCTCTTCGGCACCAAGGTCCGCGGCTTGCACCAGATGATCGTCTTCCGCCTCCAGAAAGAAGGCGAGTGGCAGAGCGCCGGCACCGGAACTACGCACGCAGACGACGCCGCCGTAGCATGAACACGCGGGCCCGCGCCCGTTCGGATTGGAGACCGCACGATGTCCCTTCCCCAGGCCCACCAATCGACGCTCGCATGGCGCCAGGCGAACCGGGCCAAGGCCGTCCCCGGGCGCACGATCGTGATGACAGTCCGCCGGTGCGAGGGCCCGGGCAAGCTCGGGTGGTTCGAGTCGTTCAAGATCCCCGTCGAGCCCAACGAGAACGTGATCTCGTGCCTGCAGAAGATCGCGGCGAACCCCGTCACCGCGGACGGCAAGGAGACCACGCCGGTCGTCTGGGACTCGGGCTGCCTCGAGGAGGTCTGCGGCGCCTGCACCATGGTCATCAACGGCACCGTCCGCCAGTCCTGCTCGTGCCTCATTGATGAATACGCGCCCGAGGAGGGCGATGAGATCACCCTCGAGCCCATGAGCAAGTTCCCGGTCATCCGTGACCTCTGGGTGGACCGCGCCCGCCTGTTCAACAGCCTGAAGCGCGTCCGCGGGTGGGTGCCGATCGACTCGACCGCCGCCCTCGGCCCGGGCCCCAAAGAAGACCAGGCGACCCAGTCCACACGCTACGCGATCTCCGAGTGCATGAGCTGCGGGTGCTGCCTCGAGGCTTGCCCCCAGTTCCTCCTTGAGGGCGACGAGGACGCGTGGGACTCGGCCTTCATCGGTGCGCATGCCATTGCCCAGGCCCGTCTCTTCAACCTCCACGGCACCGGCAAGAACCTCGCCCCCGAACGCCTCGACGAACTCATGGGCCCCGGCGGCGTCGCCGACTGCGGCAACGCCCAGAACTGCGTCAAGGTCTGCCCCAAGGGCGTCCCGCTGACCGAGTCGATCGGCGCCATGGGGCGCGGCGTCACCATGCACGCCGTCACGAGGTTCTTCAAGGGCAAGTAAGCGAAGAGATCGAGCGGGGTCCGACGCTCACGCGCTCAGATCGACCTTGCGTTTGGGTCCGTGCTTGGCCGACCCGTCCGCGCCGTACTCCAGCCCGTGCGTCTGGTGGTCCTCGCGCGTCTGTTCCTGCGTCGCGTCCTCGGCCCGACGCGGACCCTCCGCGTGCTCCACCTGCTCGACCTGGTGCTCGAACATATCGCGGGCACGCCGCTGGGCCCGTTGCGTCTCCTCACGCTTCTTGGCCTTGTTGGCCTGCGCGGAGGTGAGCGGGGCACCGGCTGCGGATGCCGCGAGGTTGTTAATCGCGCCCGTCATCACCCATCAGTATCGGGTTCCGTCCGGCAGCCGCTCCACGATACAGGACAAATAGCGGTTACCGGCCGTCTCATCCCCCACATGTTGTGTGATCAACCGCGATTCCGACACGGAATCCATCGCCGGATCCGGGGGGTGTGCCGCGGGGTCAGATCCCGATCGTGTTCACGCCGCAGTCCACGTAGATCGTCTCGCCGGTCACGCCCGCCGCAAGGTCCGACGCGAGGTAGACGGCGGTTCCGCCAACGTCCGCACCCTCCACGCCACGGCGCAGCGGCGAGCGTGTCTTGGCGTGCTCGTCGAACGCGTCGGTCCCCCCGACCGCCGACGACGCCAGCGTCTTGAGATACCCGCCCGAGATCGTGTTCACGCGGATGCCGTGCTCGCCGAGCTCGGCGGCGAGGTACCGGGCCGTCGATTCGAGCGCCGATTTCGCGACACCCATCACGTTGTACCCCGGCACCACTTTCTCGGCTCCGTAGTAGCTCATGCACATGATCGACCCGCCCGCGGGCATCATGGGCTTGGCCCGGTCGGCCATCGCCGCGAGTGTGTACGCCGAGATGTCGATCGCCTGCAGAAAAGCCTGGCGCGGCGTCCCCGCGAACATCCCCGGCTGCAGGTACTCCCGCTCGGCGTACGCGATCGAGTGCACCAGGATGTCCATCTTGTCGAACTTCTCGCGGTACGCGCCGAAGAGCTTGTCGAGGTCCTCGTCCGACCCCGCGTCGCACGGGAACAGCCACGGGTCGGTGGTCACCTTCTCGGCGGCCTTTCGCGTCCGCCGCTCGTTCTTCTCGCCCGGGATGTGGGCGTAGGCGCACGTCGCCCCGTGGTCGGTGAGCCCCTTAGCGATGTGCCACGCGTACGAGCGGTCGTTCGCGACGCCGACGATCAGAGCAACCTTGCCTTCGAGCAGCTTTTCGGGCACGCGGAGCCTCCTTACCAAGGGCCAAACGAGAGTGTAGGGCCGATGCGAGCGTACGATCGGGCGTGCCCGAGACGCCGCCTCATGCCTGCCCCGCCGATGGGACTGCCCCCGCCGAGCCGCTGGGCGAGGTGTACGCGAGGCTGCGCGCGACCGGGCTGATCGCCCGCCTACTCGAGCTCGCCCGCGACGAGGACCTGCACCCGGGCGGACGCGACCTCACCTCGGCAGCGATGGACGCCGACGCGGACGGATCGGACGAGGTTGTTCGCGCGGATGTGGTCTTTCGCGAGCCGGGCGTCGCCGCGGGGCTGGTGGCGATCCCGGACATCTGCGAAACGTTCGGCGTGGGCGTGCGATTCGAGCCTGCCCTCGCCGACGGCGACACGTGCGCTGCGGGCGCCGTCGCCGGCACGCTCGTCGGCCCGCGCGCCCAGATCGTCCTCGTCGAGCGCACGCTGCTCAACCTCGTCGGTCGGCTCTCGGGCGTTGCGACGCGGACCGCTGAGTTTGTGCGTGCCGTCGAGGGCACCGGCGCCACCGTCTGCGACACCCGCAAGACCACGCCCGGCCTGCGCGCGTTAGAGAAGTACGCCGTCCTCTGCGGCGGGGGCACGCCGCACCGGTTCAGCCTCGGCGACGCTGTGCTCATCAAGGACAACCACATCGCCGGCGTCGCGGGGGTGGATCTGACGGCGGTCCTGGATCGAGCCGCCAGGCGCGCCCGCACGATCGACCCCGCGCCCAAATTTGTCGAGGTCGAGGTGGACACGCTTGACCAACTCGACGCCGTGCTCGCTGTCGAAGCTGGGCTGATCGATTTCGTGCTGCTCGACAACTTCACGACCGACGAGATGCGCGAGGCGTGCGCCCGGCGGGAGCACTCGCCGGCCAAGCCCGCGTTTGAAGCCTCCGGCGGCGTCACGCTCGAGACCATCGCCGCCATCGCGCGCACGGGGGTGGAACGCATCAGCGTCGGCGGGCTGACGCACCACGCCGTGAGCCTGGACGTCGGGCTCGACATGGCGCCCGAACGCGGATGACGCCCGTGCCGATCGAGGACTGGGCGGACCGGCTCGAGGCGGCGATCGCGCGCACGCCGGGGTGCTGCGTCGATCAGGTGGTCGTGATCGCCGAGACCGCCTCCACGCAGGACGCGGCATTGGCGCACGCCGGCGCTCGCCCGGGGCTGCTCGTCGTCGCGGGGCGGCAGACCGCAGGGCGTGGGCAGCACGGGCGCGCGTGGGAGGACACCGCCGACGCTGGGCTCGCGATGACGTTTGCGCTGCCCGACGACGGGCGCGAGTCGGCTGAGTTGGCTGCGATCGGGGGCATTGCGGCGCGCGACGCCGTCTCGCGGGTTGCCCCGGGGGCCGTGCTACGGCTCAAGCGGCCGAACGACGTGCTGGCGGTTGGGCCCGACGGCGTGGCGCGCAAGATCGCGGGTGTGCTGATCGAGCGGCGCGGGGGGCTGACGCTGATCGGCGTCGGGATCAACGTCGCGCAGCGCGCGTGGGCGGGCGATCTGGGAGATCGCGCCGTGTCGCTCGCGCAGCTCGGCGTCGCGGCGGACCGGATCGACGTCGCCGAGGTGCTCGTCGGGGCGATGTCGGTGGCCATCACGCTTGATGCGCGCGCGATCGAGGTTCGGTGGGGATCTTGAGCAAGCGGTGAGCACTGCGGTGCTCGAAGACCCCTCACCCCGGCCCTCTCCCCGGCGGGGAGAGAGAAGCCGGTTGAAAATCGGCTCCACCAGGAATGGGCGAGATTAGAGCAGGCGTTTGATCTGCTTGCCCAGCTCGAGCGCCTCTTCCTGGGTCAGCGTGCCGGGGTGCCACTGTTTCTCGAGCCCGGGGCCGTTGTCCTTGTCGGGCTTGCCGGCGACGGGTGTGCCGCGGCCGGGGTAGCAGGGGATGACGTGGACGTGCACGTGGGGCACTTCCTGCCCGGCGGCGCTGCCGTTGTTTTGCAGGATGTTGTAGCTTGTGCACCCGGTGACCTTCTTGATCGCCCGGCAGATGCGCGGCAGGGCGTGCCCGAGCGCGCCGGCGTGGTCGTCGGAGAGTTGGTCGAGCGTCTCGGCGGGCTCCTTGGTGATCACCAGCGTGTGCCCCTCGGAGAGCGGGTTGATGTCCAGGATCGCGATGACGAAATCGTCCTCGTAGAGCTTGTGGGCCGGGATCTCGCCGCGGATGATTTTGCTGAAAATGGAGTCGGTCATGCCCGGATCATACCGCACCCCGGGGCGCGCCCGGCGGGGGTGGGTGGGGCCCGCGGGCGGGCGTGGGCCCGTACACTGCGTTGTGGACGCGACCGCTTCCGAGCCCGCCCGGATCAAGAAACTCTCCGCGCATCTGGTGAACCAGATCGCCGCGGGCGAGGTGATCGAGCGCCCGGCGAGTGTGGTCAAGGAACTGGTCGAGAACGCGATCGACGCGGGCGCCACGAATGTGCGCGTGGAGTTGGTCGAGGGCGGGATCGAGCTGATCCGCATCACCGACGACGGGCGGGGGATGACGCCCGAGGACCTGCCGCTGGCGATCGCGTCGCACGCGACGAGCAAGCTGAGCCAGGAAGCGGACCTGGACCGGATCGGGACGCTCGGGTTCCGCGGCGAGGCGGTCGCGTCGATCGCGTCGGTCTCGCGGATGACCGTCCGCTCGCGCGCGGCGGGTGCGGATGCGGCGTCGGAGATCCGGACGCAGGGCGAGGCGGTCGAGCCGGTCCGCCCGGCGAGCGGATCACGCGGCACGGTCGTCGAGGTGCGGAACCTGTACTTCAACACGCCGGCGCGCCGGAAGTTTCTGCGGACGCCGACGACGGAGAAGACGCGGTGCGTCGAGTGGGTGCGGCGGCTGGCGCTGGCGCACCCGGCGGTCGGGTTCGTGTGCGAGGGGGACGGGCGCCGGGCGCTGGACCTGCCGCCCGGACAGACCGCCCGCGAGCGCGCGATCGCGGTCTTGGGCAAGGACCTCGAGTCGCAGCTGGTCGAGGTATCGTGGGACCGGTTCGATGATGATCGGGGCGTCCTGATCTGGGGGCTCGCGGGGCTGCCCAGCGTGGCGCGGGCGACGGCGAGCGCGCAGCACGTGTTCCTGAACGGGCGGTGGATCCGCGACAAGTCGATCCAGCACGCGCTGCGGGAGGCGTACCGCGGGCTGATCGAGCCGGGGCGGCACCCGACGGCGGTGTTGATGCTGGAGATGTCGCCGACGGCGTTTGACGTGAACGTGCACCCGGCGAAGCTGGAGGTGCGGTTCCGGGATCAGTCGATGGTGCACCAGGCGGTGCTGCGGAGCGTGCGCGAGGCGCTGCAGCGGGCGGACCTGACGCCGACGGTGATGTCGAAGCTGGGGTACGGGTCCGGCGCGCGCGACGCGGGCGGCGGGGTGCTGCCGCCGAGCGGTGGGGCGGGCGATCCGGGGCTCGGCGAGGGCGGGGTCGAGGAACTGCGCCGGGCGTTGGACCCGGCGAACGAGCCTTGGCGGGCGCACACGGGGGCGCCGCCCGGGGGGTTCATCGAGGCGCGCGCGCCGGGTGCGATACCCGAGCCGACGCCGATGGCGACGGTCCGGCGCGCGGACCGGGTGCTGCAGGTGCACAACAGTTTTCTGGTGACGCAGGACGAGCACGGCGTGGTGATCATCGATCAGCACGCGCTGCACGAGCGGGTGATGTTCGAGAAGCTGCTGGCGCGGGTGACGGGGGGCGGGACGCTTGAGCAGCAGCGGCTGCTGACGCCGGCGGTGGTGGAGGCGGACGAGGATCTGGTCGGGCGGCTTGATGAGCTGGCGCCGGTCTTGGCGAAGGTGGGCGTGGAGGCGGCGGCGTTGGGGCCTCGCACGATCGGGGTGCACGCGTACCCGAGTTTTTTGCAGTCGCGGGGCGTGGAGCCGGACGTGTTCGTGAAGGACCTGCTCGAGCGGTTCGCCCGCGACGGGCTGGCGCCGGACACGGAGGAGGCGTTGCACGAGGTGCTGGACATGATGGCGTGCAAAGCCGCGATCAAGGCGGGGGACACGCTGAGCGACGAGGAGATGGGGGAGATCCTCGAAATGCGCGCACGGACGGAGCGGTCAGGATCGTGCCCGCACGGGAGGCCGACGACGGTGCGGCTGACGATCACCGAGCTTGAGAAGCTGTTTGATAGGCGATGAGGCAATAGGCAATAGGGAAGAGGAGACGGGCGATGGGGACGACGGTCAAGGCGTTGGCGGCGACGGACGCGGGCGGGGCGCTCGGGGCGTTCGAGTATGAGCTGGGCGAGCTCGGACCGCATGAGGTGGACGTCGCGGTGACGCATTGCGGAATCTGCCACTCGGACCTGTCGATGCTCGACAACGAGTGGGGGATGGCATCATTCCCGTTCGTGCCCGGGCACGAGGCGGCGGGGACGGTGGCGGCGAAGGGCGAACTGGTCACACACCTGGAGATCGGGCAGCGTGTGGGCGTGGGGTGGCAGGCGGGCAGCTGCATGCACTGCAGGCATTGTGTCGGTGGGGATCACAACCTCTGCGGCGAGATGGAGGGGACCATCGTCGGACGCCATGGCGGGTTCGCGACGCACGTGCGCTCGAAGGCGGCGTTCGCGGTGCCGCTGCCCGAGGGCGTGGGCTCGGTGGGCGCGGGGCCGCTGTTCTGCGGTGGGATTACTGTTTTCAACCCAATCGTGCAGTTCGGGGTGAAGCCGACGGACCGGGTGGGGGTGATCGGGATCGGCGGGCTCGGGCACATGGCGCTGGGGTTTCTGAACAAGTGGGGGTGCGAGGTGACGGCGTTCACCTCGACGGGCGCGAAGATGGACGAGGCGAAAGAACTGGGCGCGCACCGGTGTGTGAACTCGCGCGACGACTCGGCGATCGAGGCGGAGGCCGGGCGGTTCGACTTTCTCATCAGCACGGTGAACGTGCCGCTGAACTGGGAGGCGTACATCGGGGCGTTGTCACCCAAGGGGCGGCTGCACGTGGTGGGGGCGGTCATGGAGCCGATCCCGGTGACCGCGTTCCCGATCATCATGGGGCAGAAGTCGGTGAGCGGGTCGCCCATCGGGAGCCCGGCGACGATCGCAGACATGCTCGATTTCTGCGCGCGTCACGCGATTGCGCCCGTGACCGAGACATTCAAGATGTCTGCGGCGAACGACGCGTTCGAGCACCTGCGCGCGGGCAAGGCGCGGTACCGGATCGTGCTCGAGCAGGACCTCGCGTAAGGGTCAGCGGCGTCGGCGAGACGCGACCAGCGCGAACCCGGCGAGCGCGAGAGCGGTCGGCGGGGCTGGGGTCACGACGAAGTCAAGCGTGACCGGGCTGGGCTTGCCCTGCTGCTGCATCCAGAAGACGTAGTCGCCGGCGGGCAGGGTGTCGGTGAAGCCGATCGCGCCGTTGCCGGTGCCGATGCGCGGGAGGATGTTGCGGCCGATGTCGCCCGTGATGCCGAAGTGGGTGTACCCGAGGAGGTTCGCGACGTCGGCGAGGCCCGCGGGCTCGGTGAAGACGGTGCCCTGTTGAACGCCCAGGAACGCGACGTCGCCGATCGTGCTGAACGCGTCGACGACGATCGCGTCGAGCCGCTGGCCGGGGGCGATTGTGAACGTGAAGTAATCGAGGTCGCCGGGCGAGACGGTGGCGCGGAGGGTGTTGGACCCGGGGCCGAGCGTGAGGGCGGTGGGGGCGAGGCGGTCGCCGGAGAGATCGCCGTCGGTTGCTTCGTCGTGGACGATGCCGGCGAGGGCGGCGTGGGACGAGGCGACCAACGCGACGATCGCGAGGCGGGCGTGAGCGGGCATGCGGGCGTTCTCCGGATGGGTGTTTTCCCCTGCATCCTCAGTATGGGGCGCCGGCGGGGCGGATCAACCGGATAACCGTGCCGCGGACACAAACCGATCGGGATCGGCTCTGGCGGGGTGTCAGTCGGCCCATTCGAAGGTGTCGAGGTGGCGGGCGAGGGCCCAGGCGTCGGGGAACCGCGCGGCGATGAGCGTGTTCTTGAGCCCGCAGCAGATGTGCTTCACCTCGGGCGGCATGGATGCATAGCGCTTGGAGCCGCCGAGGGATTCGTGGAAGACGCGGACGAGGTTCATGACGTCCGACTGGATGTGGGCCTTTGTGGCGCGGCCCCAGTCGTAGAGGTCCACAAAGCGGGCGTCGTAATGGACGCCGCGGCGTGAGACGAGGATGTTGCCGGTGTGGAGGTCGCCGTGGTACTCGCGGCGCTCGTGGATCTCGGCCAGGCCCGCGGCGAGCGCACGCAGCAGGTGCATCGCGGCAAAGGGCTGCATGCGTTTGCCGGGCTGGTCCTTGATGAAGTCGGAGAGGATGGAGCCCTCGACGAACTCGGAAAAGAGGACGTGGACGTCCTCGCCACGCAGACGGAGTTTCTCCGAGTGGTGGTACTGGATGACCATGCGGCAATCGCGGAGCTTCTCGAGCTTGCGCGCGTAGAACAGCACGGACTTGTTGCGGGGGTTGCGCTCGGGGAAGAAGAGCTTGGCGGCCCGCTGGGCGCCGGTGAGGCGCTCGGTGACGAGGTAGACCTCGCCCTCCCAGCCCGAGCCGAGGAACTCGTCCACGACGTACTTGGACGCGAGGACGCGGCCGGGCTTGATGCCGAAGCGGGAGGAGATGGTCACGCGGAGAGTTTACGCGTCGTCGAGGAGATCGACCGCTGCAAACCGCTGGCCCTCGAGCATCGCCAGGCTCGCCCCGCCGCCGGTGGAGACGTGGGAGAGCTTGTCGGCGACGTCGAACTGCTCGGCGGCGGCGGCGGAGTCGCCCCCGCCGACGATGGTGGTGGCGCCGTTCTCAGTGGCTTCGACGCAGGCGTTAGCGATGGTCTTGGTGCCGATGCGGAAGGGGCGCCACTCGAAGACGCCCATGGGCCCGTTCCAGACGACGGTCTTGGCGTGGGCGATGACCTCGGCGAAGTGGCCCTGGGTCTTGGGGCCGATGTCCAGGCCCATGTACCCGGGCTTGATCTGGTCTTCGAAGACCTCGATGTCGCCCGAGTCGGCGGCGAACTGCGTCGAGCAGATGTGGTCGGTCGGGAGGTGCAGGTCCACGTCCGAGTGGGCGGCGGCGTCGATGATCCGCTTGGCGTCGGTGACCATGTCGGTCTCGACGATCGAGTTGCCCACCTCGTGCCCGAGGGCCTTGATGAAGGTGTAGGCCATGGCGCCGCCGACGAGGATGGCGTCGGCCTTGGTGAGCAGGTGCTCGATGGCGGGGAGCTTGTCGGAGACTTTGGCGCCGCCGAGGATGACGACGAAGGGCTTGGCGGGGCTGGCGAGCGCCTCGGAGAGGAACTTGATTTCCTTCTCGACGAGGAACCCGGCGACCTTGGGGCCCGCGACGGCGTTGGGGACGGCGACCATCGAGGCGTCCGTGCGGTGGCAGGTGCCGAAGGCGTCGTTGACGTATACGTCGGCGTACGCGGCGAGCTTGGCGGCGAAGTCGGCGTCGCCCTTCTTCTCGCCCTTGTGGAAGCGGAGGTTGTCGAGCAGGAGGACGTCGCCGTCGTTCATCGCGGCGACGCCCGAGGCGGCGTCGGCGTCGGTCGCGTCGTGGCTCGGGAACGCGACGGGCTTGCCCAGCAGCTGGCTGAGTCGTTCGGCGACGGGGTGCAGGGAGAGCGCGGGCTCGACGCCGGTGCCGTCGGGGCGGCCGAGGTGGGACATCAAGATGGCCTTGCCGCCGCGGTCGGTGATCGACTTGATGGTGGGGAGGGCGGCCTCGATGCGCCGGTCGTCGGTGATGGTGGTGCCATCTAGGGGGACGTTGAAATCGACACGGACGAGGACGCGCTTGCCTGCGACGTCGACGTTGGCGATGGTCTTCTTGGGCATCTTGAGCTCCCGGGTGACGCGTGGGCCGGGCGCTTTGTTTAGGCGCCGGCGTCGTCGATGAGGTCGGTCATTTTGGCGCGGATCTCGGCGTTGCCCTCGCGAGACAGGCGGTCGCGCATCTGGCGGAGGCGGGTGGAGATCGAGCCGTCGATGAGGCGGTCGCCGATGCGGACCTTGATGCCGCCGATCATCGCGGTGTCGGTGTAGGGGTGGATGATCGGGTCCTTGCCCAGCGCGGCCTTGAGGCGCTGCTTGATGAGCCCGACCTCCTCGGAACCGATGGGCGAGGCGGTGAAGACATCAACCTCGACGCGGCCGAAGCGGTCCTGGACGAGCTGGTCGAGGGCGCCCGTGATCGCGGGGAGGTGGCCCAGGCGGTTCTTCTCGTTGAGCAGGAGGAGGAACCGGAGGGTCAGGTCTTGGCAACGGCCTGCGAGCATCTTCTTGAGGGCGCCCTCGCGCTTCTCGGCGGTGAGCACGCGCGACGCGAGGAACTCGGAGAATGAGGCGTCGGCGCGGGCGAGCTCCAAGATGTCCTCGAGTTCGCCCAGGATCTCCTCGGCGCGGGACTGCCCGCCGTCGGCCTCGGCGAGCTCGAACAGGCTCGTCGCGTAGACGCGGGCGAGGGCGTCGGGCTGGGATTCAACGAGGGGCATGGTGGTCTCCTGCGCGGGTCGGGCGGGCTCGGGTCAGGCCAGTGGGCTCAGGCCTGGGCCTGCATCTCGGCGAGGGACTCTTCGACAAGACGCTGCTGGTCGCCGGCGGAGACCTCGCGCTGGAGGATCTTGCCCGCGATGCTCGACGCGAGCCCGACGGACTCGGCGTAGATCTCGTTGACCGCGGCCCGCTTGGCGGCCTCGATGTCCTGGCGGGCGCGGTCGCGCATCGCCGTCAGCTCGGTCTCGGCCTTGGCGCGCAGCTGGGCGGCGAGCTCGGTCTGGTCGGCCTTGGTCTTCTCGAGCATCGCCTTGGCCTCGGCGCGGGCCTCGGCGAGGTTCTTCTCGTACTCGTCGAGGGCGCTGGCGGCCTGCTTGCGGGCACGCTCGGCGGCGGCGATCTCTTCGGTGATCTTGCCGGCACGCTCATCCAAGCCCTTGTTGATCTTGGGCCAGATCACGACGTACATGACGCCGAGGACGACCGCGAAGGAGATCAGCGCGGTGATCGCGGGGGCGGCGCCCTGGAGGGGCGTCGGGATGACGCCCTGGTGCTCGGCGTCGGCGTGCCCGTCGCCGTGGGCGCCGGCGGGTTCATCCGCCGCGAGGGCGCTGCTGCCGAGGGCGGGCGCGGCGATCGCGAGGAGGAGGAAGGCGCCCAAGGTGATCAACGCGGTGCGTGCGAGCCGGTTCATGGTCCACTCCCGTAAGGCCGCGTTTGGGCGCGGCGGGGTACTCGAAATCCGACGGGCGGCGCTAACCGCCCGAGGGAGTTGATTCAGAGGAAGAGGGTCAGCAGACCCACGACGACGGCGAAGAGGGTCGCACCCTCGATCAGGGCCGCCGCGAGGATCATGTTGGTGCCGATGGGGCCGCCGGCTTCGGGCTGGCGGGCGATGCCCTCGACGGCGCCCTTGCCGACGAG